>NZ_JBNOKM010000002.1:0-467786 GCF_050171015.1 Paenibacillus sp. TC-CSREp1
CATGGGTGATCTCCTTTTGTGAGAGTCGTGGATAACATGTGCCACACTTTTACATTAGGGGATTTTTTTATGGTTTGGAAGTCTAAATTCACTTTTTTTTGCTGATTATTCATGTCAGGTTTAACGCATGACTAGTGTTCGTAGAAACCTTATTTTGGGAAAAAGTCAGCTTTTCGATGCCAATCTGAACGATTCTCATGAAATAGCGTCTCTGGGAATCGTTAGCGGTAAAAAAGCTGCCATATCGACCAAATAAGGCTTCACAGAATCGTTAGAGCCTAAGACCTATAAAGTTTTGCATTTTCGCAGCGTGTGCAGCTCCTGGCACACGCTACTCTCCAGGTTGTTCTGTCATCGGAGTGGATGGTGTAAAATCTTTAGTTCAACTTATATAGCTAATCCCCTTTTCAAAAAGTCGGGATATTTCCTGCGGTTACATCCTGCTTTCCATGAAATCCTTAATTTTATCTGCAATTTCGCTGGAGTGGGAGCGATACAGATAATGATCAGCCTCCAGCAGAACGATCTCTCCCTGCTTGGAATTCACGATCTGCTTCTCATGCTCCGAAACCCATTCGTGCACTACAGGGTGATTCTTTTGCACAAAGAAAAGCACTGGTAAATCCGCAGGAAACGTTAACGCTTTAGCGGTTTGAAAGTTGGAATACATGCTTACCGCTTCGTTTAATTGTGTGTCATTATACATATTTTTGCGAATCAAAATGTATAGCTGCTCTTGGGTCTTCTCATCATAAGGCAGCCCTTCATAAGGGTTGTCACCCAGCTTCAATTGTAAACGGGCAAACCCCAGGTTGCGGAACCATTTCACCGGTACAATATCCGATGTTTCCACTTTCTGTTCGCTGAGCGATGGAACACTGTGATCCAGCCCGATAAATGCTTCTACCTCGTCCGGGTAACGGTTCACATAATCCAGGCTGTAGAGCCCGGAGATGGAGTGAGCCATGAGAATATAACGATCTGCGCCGAGGCTTTGTAACGCTTCGTGAATTTCGCTGCTGATATTGGCTGTACTGCGCTTCTTGTCGGTCTGATCGCTCAATCCGTAGCCAAAAGGTTCAATAACAATGACCTTGTAATCAGACTTCAGCCTGGATAGCAGTGGTTTGAAATCAAGTGCAGGCGAAGCCGTGCCAAAGCCAGGCAAAATGACGATCGTTTCTTCCCCTTCTCCCTCAACAAGCACATTCATCTGTTTTCCGGCAACCGATACGAGCTGCCCGTAGGACTCAAGCTTTTGCATTTCGGAATGGCTGCTAACTCGATTCACGGTATACACAATACCAATGAACAGCACAATGGCCAATGCGATGATCATGATGACTTTCAGCAAAATACGCAGTATACGCCGTAATTTGGAATATGGTTGTTGATGTTTATCCTTCGTATGAGTCAAGAATCTTCATCTCCTTCAATGATGTAAACGCACCCGTCTGAACCTTTTCATAACCGTTGAATGATTTCTCATTTGAGCTATTCCATTGTAATGAATGAAAATGTCCTGTTGATGAATGAAACATGAACAGAAGATGAACTGGAGACTACACCAAAAAACACCTTCAAGCAGGTCACTCCTATGCTGCAACAGAGTGAGCCCTTATTGAAGATGTTGTTGAAAATACGTATCGTTGTACGTTTAATTACCGAACAGGTTAATTTTGCAAAGAGTCAACGATTTGTTGATGCAGTGCCGCCTCAGAACAATTCAGGATGCGTTCAACCTGCTGCGGATTACGAATCAGCTGATTCATCGCTTCAATCCCATATGTTTCAAGCACAAACTCAACGAACAGATATGAGAATTGGAAGCCTTTTTTGGCTTCAAAATCCCATGTATCATCTTGCAGCTGAGCAAAAGTCGGAATCGCATGGTTCCAAACGGTCTCTTTAATCGAGCTTTGGATATATTCCGGGGTCATCAATTTGGCTTCGTAACCGCCAATCCCTTGTCTGATCCATTTTGGGGCCTTAGGATTAATCTCTTCAATTATCCACATCGCAAACAGGTGAACGGTACCTTTGATGATGGATTCATACGTGTGCTCAGGGCCTGGATTCAGCGGCGACACGATTTTCAGAATCTCATCCTGATATGTCCCCGTAAACCAGTTCGGTGCATCTTTTTCCCCGACAGCCTGATGAAGTGTGGGTAGATCAGAATACATCTCAATGATGACTTTTCGTGAAGGCTGATAATGATATTTGACCGCGAGTCGTTCAACCTGTGCATCAAGTTCTGTGAAGAGGTCGTGATTCGCTTTTTTCAACTGATCGTCTGAATGTTCGGAATTTCCTTTATTAACAATTGAAATAAATTGCTCCATTGACATGTTAGCCATGCTCCCCCATCCATTTAGTTCATTTTTGAGCTTTGCAAGTGCGCGGTACAGCCTGTTCTTCACTGCACTCTCCCGCATGCCCACCAGATTTGCGATCTCAGGCAGCGTACAATCTGCAAAAAATCGCAGCGCGATAATCTCCTGATCCTTCTCACCCAGCTTCTTCAATGCCGCTCCAATGTCGATACGAAAGTCAACATATTTGGTAAATTCAAGAGAAATGGACTGTGATTCCAGTTGTGTAAAGTCAAGTGGTGTTTCGTGCTGGCGTGCAAGCCTGCGATATTCATTTTTGAGCGTATTCTGGGCAATCTTGAAGACCCATGTGAAAATATGGGCGTTGCCTTTAAAACGATGCATGTTCTTGGCGGCTTTCAAAAATACCTGCTGTGTAAGATCATCCGCAGAGGCAGCATCCAGTTTCATTGAAAAGTATCGGCTGATGCGATCACGATATCGTGAATAGATGTATTCGATCGAATGTGTGCTCTCCTGTTCATCCGGTTGAACAGAAGTTAAAACCTGGTCCTGAGCGCCTGACATGGTGTAACCTCCTCTTGATTTACAATGAATTAGACACCGAAGCACAACGAATAGCCACAAGTATTTCTCAAAAATATGTATACGTCCCCGTCTTGCCACCAGCTTGCTCAGGTCAAAAAAGTGCAATGCAGTTCAAATAAGTGCTGCCCACTAACCTCCACTGGCTCTCTCACTACCGTTCAAAGTAAAAAATCATACAGGTTCTGGTCAATTCCGTTTATATCCTCTCCCTGTATTCTCCATTACAATATCTTCAAGTACAACATTTATTCATGACAACTTGAATCTGAGGGGGAACGTTAATGAACAAAAAGATGAAGCTTCTGGTGCTGTCCATGAGCATGTCCGCTCTGCTCGTTGCAGCGTGCAGTGATGGAGGAAAGAAAACACCGACGGATGCCGATCAAGACGACACAGGCGCGGTCACCATTCACACCGTAACGTCTGAATACAGCTCGGCAAAATATCCAAAAGGCGACGATATTACCAATAACGTCTGGACACGCCGTTACAAAGAGAAATTAAACATTAACGTCAAAACGGACTGGGTGAGTGATGAATATGAAACCAAACTGAATCTGGCCATCTCATCGAATGAGCTGCCTGACGTATTTCGCGTAAATCCTTCTCAGCTTCGTCAGCTGGTTGAGGCCGATATGGTCATGGACTTGACGGAAGCATTTGAACAGCATGCCTCGGAGAGACTCAAATCTTATATGAAAGCGGATGCAGACAGTTATGAATCAGGGAAAAAAGACGGCAAGCTCTACGGCATCCCGCAGATGCATTGGGGGTTGATTGATCAGCCGGACTTCATCTGGATTCGCAATGACTGGAAGGAAGAGCTCGGACTACAGGACCCGAAATCGGTAGATGATATTGAAAATATTGCTCTCAAATTTATGGAAAAACACGGTGGATACGGCATCGCTGTAGATCAATCCCTTGACTATCTGAACCTGCTTGCCATTGCCTGGAATGCACATCCAGACATGTGGATTGATGACGGCTCGGGCAAACTGACCTACGGCTCCATCCAGCCCGAGATGAAGGTCGCGCTTGCGAAATGGGCCGATTGGTACAAGCGGGGTATCATTGATCCGGAGTTTGCGATCAAGGACTTTAATGCGATGAATGCAGATATAGTTGCAGGCAAAGTCGGCGTTCAGCCCTATTATCAGTGGTGGGGTTATAACCCTGGCGTTGATACGGTCGCGAACCTGGGCAAGGACGCCATCTTCTATCCGTATCTCATTCCAACGGTGGATGGCAAGGAAGCGAAGCAGTCTATCTTTTTTGCAAACAACAATTACATCGTCATGAAAAAGGATGCTGCCAATCCGCAGGCAGTGATAGAAATTTTGAATGATTATGCCTATATCGTAGATGAGGGCAACGGCAAGGAATCACCAGAGACTCTGTCCGCTCTGCTCGACAATGATATTGCACATGTTGTTGGCGCATTCCGTGTGCTTAACCCGAACTCGGACTATGAGCAGTATGAGGCTGTATCCAAGGCTCTGGAAACAGAGGACACCAGCGGGCTCACCACTTCAGGCATGTGGCAGAAATATAACAACAGTGTGGAGTTCAAGAAAAATGCTACACCGGGATCGGTTGGCGATTATTTGCAGCAGGGTGCTCCCAAAAATGCATATGGTCTGGCGAAAAAAGTGCTCGACAGTGAGAACTATATCAAAACGGCACTGTGGGGAGTATCCCCCGAAGCGCTGTCCAGCTATGGCACAACCCTGGATGATATTTTGACCGAAGGTTTTACGAAAATCATTATGGGTAGTGAAAGCATTGATTATTTTGACGTTGTGGTACAAAACTGGCGTGCAGCCGGCGGGGATACTGCGATTGAAGCAGTGAACGAAGCCTACGGCAAATAAAGCATCTGCAGTGTGAATGCCGAGGGGTTGAGCCTGTTCTCACCCCCTCTTTTTGATAAAGGTTACAACTGATCCAGTTATGCCGAACGGAGGAACAGCCATGCTGAAAAAATGGAAGCAGCAAAGTCCGTATCACCTCATGTTAATTCCCAGTGTCGTGCTGGTATTTATTTTTAGCTACATCCCGTTCTATGGGCTCATTATTGCGTTTCAGAAATATAACCCCGGACTTGGCTTCAGCTCTCCCTGGGTCGGATGGGATAATTTCACCCATGTATTCAACCAGCCTAATTTCATAAGAACGATCTGGAACACCCTTTACATGTCCATCTTCAAAATGGTTGGGGGGATCGTTGTACCGGTTGTATTTGCGCTGCTGCTGAATGAGGTGATGCATAACGGAATCAAACGCACCTTTCAGACCCTCGTGTATATCCCTAATTTTCTGTCATGGGTTATTATGGCGGGCATTATGCTGGACATTCTGAGTGCCGATGGCATCGTGAACACATTTCTCAGTCTGTTTGGCGTTAAACCGATCTCCTTTCTTGGCACACCTTCCATTTTTCCATGGACGATGATTTTGAGTGATATCTGGAAGGGATTTGGTTTTGGCACGGTAGTCTATTTGGCAGCCCTGACCAGCATCGACCCGGGACTATACGAAGCCGCAGTTATCGACGGGGCCAAACGCTGGAAGCAAACGATCTATATCACCCTGCCTCTCCTGATGCCAACGATTGTTTTGATGTCGGTTCTATCACTGGGGAACGTGTTAAATGCCGGTTTTGATCAGATTTATAATCTCTATTCACCTGTGGTGTATCAGACCGGGGATATTATTGATACTTATGTGTACCGTCTCGGTATTCAGCAGGCACAATATTCGATTGCAACCGCGGTTGGTTTATTCAAATCGGTCATCTCCTGTATTCTGGTCGCTGTTTCTTACATTCTGGCTTATCGCGTGGCAGGTTATCGTATTTTCTAAGGAGGGCACATTGGCATGGTTTATGATAAAAGTATAGGCAGGCGTCTCTTTCATATATTAAATTACACGATATTGCTGACCATCTCACTGCTCTGTGTCCTGCCGTTTGTGAATTTACTCGCCGTGTCCTTCAGCAGCAGCTCGGCGGTATCAGCGGGCAGTGTGACGTTCTGGCCCATTGAATTCACTACAAAGGCTTACGAGTTTGCATTATCTGGCGGGGCATTTTATTCCTCGCTGTGGGTTGCAATTCAGCGTACCGTTCTGGGCACACTGGTCAATCTGGTATTGATTGTGCTCACAGCCTATCCGCTCTCCAAAACCAAACAAAAGGTTGCGGGCCGAAACCTCTACATGGGCTTTTTCATCGTAACGATGCTGTTCAGCGGCGGGTTGATTCCTACGTATCTGGTTGTTGTCAAAATGGGACTGATTAACTCCATCTGGTCTTTGATTCTTCCGGGAGCTCTGCCTGTGTTCAGCATGATTATTCTGATGAACTTTATTCGAGGCCTGCCTGAAGAGATCGAAGAATCAGCCATCATTGACGGGGCTGGCCCCTTGCAGGTACTGCTTCGAATTATGCTGCCACTTCTCAAGCCGGCTCTCGCAACCGTTGGTTTGTTCAGCATCGTGGGGCATTGGAATTCCTGGTTTGACGGCATAATCTATATGAATAATCCGGCGAACTATCCGTTGCAGAGCTATCTGCAAACGTTACTCCAGAGCTTCGAGCAGATGATGCTGAAATCCGGATCAGACTATACCCATCTGTTGTCTATGATGAATGCGAGAACAGGACGTGCAGCGCAGATGTTCCTTGGTGCAATCCCGATCCTGCTGATCTATCCGTTCTTGCAGAAGTATTTTACCAAAGGGCTGGTGCTTGGCAGTGTCAAAGGTTGAGGACGTGTAAATGAATAGTTTAAATTATATAGTGATGCAAGCATACAGAGAAGGCCCGCAGATTCGTCTGCAGGCCTTTTCTTCATTTTCTTCCACACTTAGCCTAAAGAAGAGGTCATTATTATCGTATAAACGTCTCCCTTAAACTCGAAGGTTATTCCTTACTTGTTCTCCGGTAAACAGGTGATCGCAGGCAGCAGGATCTTAAATGTAGTTCCTTTTCCAATCCCACTGTGCACCTCTACCCCGTACGGACTCCCGAAATGAAGCTGAATCCGGCGCTGTACGTTATAAAGTCCAATACCCCGCCCGCCGTTTCCGGGTTCGTTTCTGTCCTCCATCAGACTTCGGATCGTATCCCCGTCCATACCTGTACCGTTATCTCGAACTTCAATACAAATCTTGCTGCCCTGCGGCCGGATTCGAATTGTGATTACACCATCCTCTTCCACCTCCACCAGACCATGAAAGAAGGCATTCTCGACAATAGGCTGCAAAATCATTTTGGGCATAACATAATCCAGTAGGCTCTCTTCAATCTCATACTTCATCTGGATACTGCCATAATATCGGACATTCTGAATGGTCACATAATGCATAATGTGAGTCAGCTCCTCCCGAATTCGGACAAGACTGCCATCCGATCTCGTTGCATATCGCAGCATGGAGATGAGTGCATCGATCATATCTACGATCTTGTCAGCATGCTGCATGGATGCAATCCACTTTACAGAGCCTAAAGTGTTATACAGAAAGTGCGGGTTGATCTGGTCGTGCAGCGCCCGCATCTCGGCAGCGGCCTTCTCAACCTCCTCCTGCTGCATTCGTTCAACCATACGTTTCAATTCATGAGACATACGATTAAATCGGGTCGACAGATGACCGATCTCATCGCGAGAGCGGATATCCTGTACATGCTCGAACTGTCCCTTTTCGACGAGCCGAATGTTGTTCAGCAGCTTTTTGATAGGCCTTGTTATCACATGAGACAGGAAAACAGAAATGACTGCGGCAAAGAGTGACATGACGATGGCCAAGGTTACGAGATTGCGGCCTAAAATTTTGCCATCGGCGGTCAGCTCTTCAAGCGGCATATAAACATATGTAGTCCATTTCTGCTGACTGAGCGGACTCGTCACAACCACATTGTAGGCTTCAGACGGGCGAACGTTATCCCGAAACAAGGTGCCGATCAGCTGCTCATTGACGTTGTACACAATCTTCTCATCTTCGTCGATAATCATAAATCTCGAGCGAAGCCCTTCCTGCAGGTTGCGGTTGACGATCTCAATAAACTTGATATCAATGCTGACAACGATGACACCAAGCAGTTTCCCGTTAGACACATCATGAATCTTTCGGGCATGGGATACGGCGAGCACTTTATTTTCCAGCTGCTTGTCCAGCCGGGTGGTTAACGTAATCGTTCGATCATCATCATGCATGAATTTTTTGAACCAAAGCTCGTTTCTGACGTTAAAGGTAGGGTCAATCGGTTGGTGCGGACTTACAAACAGGTCTTGTCCCCCGTTCATATTATACAGATAGATAGAAAAAACACGATCCTTCATCATGATGTAATTCATAAGGATGTTGTATGCGGCAATCTCATTGTTTTCATCACCTACACGCAGAAAATCCTGAATAGGAAAGCTGCCTTCATGGGTAGCCGACAAGCTGTCACTTAGACCATTGCTCGCAAGCAGGGTGATTTTTTCAATCTCCTTCAGAAACTCGTCGATGCGAATATTAGTCTGTTTGGTCAAATCAGTGAGCAGAGTTGTATAATTTTGCGACAATAAACGTTCAGAAGAATAATAGGAATTAATCGTCATCACGAATACGGGAAAAATAATAACGATGATGCAGATCACCATAATTTTGTACTTGATCTGGAAAGGCCGGATGTGCTTCATTCCTTACACCTCGATCTGATGTAATATCCATTATTCGGGTTTACGAATTAGTGCATATGCTGCTGCTCCCGATATTCTTCTGGCGTAAGACCCGCATTCTTTTTGAAAATTTTACTGAAATAGGTGTAGTTGTGGTATCCGACCTTATCGGCGATTTCATATACTTTCAGCTCTCTATTGAGCAGGTAAGCCTTCGCGTGTTCAATACGAACCCGAGTCAGGTAAGAGATAAAGTTCTCCCCCTTCTCTTGCTTGAACAATCGACTTAAATAGGACGGGTTCACGTTAATCTGGCTGGCTGCACTTTGCAGCGAAATATCCTCTGCATAATACTTGTGAATCAGATCAATGGCGAGGTCTGTATAGGAAAGCTCCTGTGCAGATTGCGAATAAGCATGAAACGTATCTAACATATGAGCTACGACGTTGTTATGGATTTCGTGCCAGCACTCTCCATACAGTACAATTTCATAAGGTGATTGCCTGGAAACGGGGAGCTTGCTTCGTGATGAAACATGTAATAAGTGAGCATGCATCGTCTCCATCATTACAATGTACTGCTTGCGAACACTGCTCTCATCCGCTTGCATGGTCAACAGTTCAGAGCGAATTTCATCCATAAATTGCTGCATGCCCTCCTTGTTCTGGCTGACACAAATCTTTTTGAATCGCTGTTCCTGCTCTGTGTTCAGCATAATGACAACCTCTTGCCTGCCCGGCTGCTCACGTACTTGCTGAACATGTAAAATCGGATGAGCACCCGCGAAAAATCGTTCTTCTAATGCGGCCTCTGCTTCCTGACATGCCCTGCGTATCATTGTAAAATCAGGCACAACCGAGCTTACACCTGCTGTAAGAGACAGGTTCATGAAATCCTTTAAAGAGGACATTATTTTACGAATAAGTTTGTCCAGATCAGTCTGTGTGGCTTTCACGTCAGATTCGACGCTTGAACCTGCGTTCACCACAACCCAGTATTCGGCTGAGCTCTCCACAAAAATCTCCTTGGCCCATCGGGAAGGAATCACTTCCTCCATTATGTTAAGGATAGAGAAACGAAGCAGCTTCTCCCCTTTTTCAATGTACTTGCGTTTGACCTGCTCCACATGATTGACGATGAATTTGATGACAACCAGATCGTCTGACTGAATGCGAAACTGAAGCTCCTCTGCTTTGAGTAACATGTCGTGATTAGATATGAATCCGCTTACAATATCTTGGAAAAAGCTATCTTTCAAGTATCGGAGACTCTTCGAATAATCTGCTGACGCAGGCGGGAAACCGTGTATAAGCTTCTGCTCGCTCTGCAGCTTCTCACGAATCGTCTCCAGCAGCTGGATGAGCGAATGCTCGTTGATTTCACTTTTGATCAGGTAATCTGCAGCACCGAGCTTTAATGCCCTTTTCACATAATGAAGCTCGTCGAAATTGCTGAGAATGACGTATTTGCAATGTTTTATTACATTGGACGCTTCCTGAATCAGCTGCAGTCCATCCATGACAGGCATTTTAATGTCGGTAATGATCAGGTCTGGAGCCTTTTCCAGCGCCATCTCCAAGGCTTCTCTTCCATTGCTGGCCTCACCCGCCACGCAAAAGCCGTGCTCTTCCCAATTCAGCATCGAGCGAATGCCCACACGCATCAGCAGTTCATCTTCCACAATGATCAGTTTATACATGTATGTCCTCCAAAGTTGTTATTTAACACTGATTTCTTCATTCTAGAATTCAAGTGCTTATATGTCCCCCTTGTAATTTATTCGGAGTGAATACACAAAATCCCCTTAAAAGAATGATAAAACGAATAAAAGACCGCTAAGTTCAGCGGTCTTTGGTTTGCGGAGACGTTTCACGCGTATGTTTATTCCGTTTTTCTACCATTTGTAGGTCATGGCCGATTTCCCTGGGATGGTGACGGTGAAACTTTGGCTGCCCCATACCACTTTCACACTTCGGGATGAACTGGAAGCGTTATATGCAACCACCACTTTAGTACCGTCCGGATTGCGAAACGCTACATTTCTCACTTCTGTTCCGGTGTTGCTGTCTATCCGATATGCGCCAGGTACAACAAACTTACTGAAATGACCTAGTAAATAATACTGTTTGTGATAGGTTACCTGGTTCTCGGGATTGTCGTTCCGATTGTCCGAATTACGAATCATGAGCATGCCTTTGTTACTGTTATTGGGTGATAACAGAGCGGGACCGTCGTTCTGATCCAGAGCTGCATTCCAGAGGATGATGGATTTGGACCAGTTTCGTGTAATGTTGATAAACTCATTCATCATGTTATCAAAGCCAGCCGCAGTCCCGTTCGGAGGATCATTCCAGTTCCCGAATCCACCCTCTGTAAACCAGATATCCTTATCTGGATGACTGTTATGCAGTGATGTCATCTGAGAGCCATCCCCGCTGTCATAATGATGGAACGCACTACCTGATACGTAGCTGCCTTTGCCTGAGTTTTTCAAGCTTGTAATGACTTGATTCGGAAAATCCCAATCCAGAAAGTTGTGGTCAAAGGCGATAATTTTGGTGTTCATCCCGGCGCTACGAAGTGCAGGTCCGAGGTAATCGCCAATAAAGCCGATCTGATCAGGGATGTTCATTCCCATGGATGGATAATGAGAGGGCTCATATAGTGGTTCATTCTGCAGTGTAACCGCATAAATCGGAACACCTTCAGCCTGATAGGCTTCGATGAATTTTTTAAAATAGTTCGCATACGTGCCATAATGCTCTGCTCTCAGTTTACCTCCATTCAACTTCTCGGAATATTTCATCCATGCCGGAGCACTCCAGGGAGAGGCCATAACTTTAATCTGCGGATTTTTGGCTAAGGCTGCTTTGACCATCGGCAGAATATAGGGCCTGTCGCGTTGAATGGTGAATTGGCTAAGTGAATTATCATTAGGAGCATCCGCATATGTGTAGGCCGCCCATGCAAAATCAGAGCTGCCCAAAGGCTGTCTTAACATACTAAGCCCAATGCCCGTATTTCCAAAAAGCTTTTCCATAACCTCTGCCCGCTTGTTTGCATCCAGCTTGTAATTCATCAGCCAGGCAGATGAGTCTGTCAATGAGACACCAAAGCCATCCATCTGCTGGAATGTTCTGTTCTCGTTGACCGTAATGGTTACCTCTGCGTTGGCAGATGCATTGTCAAAATGCTGAGAGGCTATTCGGGTCAGCCTGGCATCGGATCGCAGCCCCACTGCAGGCTCTGTATGGGGATCGGCGGTCGAAATCCACACCTCTACCTGTTCTCCTGCGGCTTGTGTGGTGCTGACAGCACCTAAACTGGAAATAACCAGACATATAGAGAGCAATCGAATCAGCCTTATTTTCCAAACCTTCATGAAACCCTCTCCTTCTCATGATCATCTGAGGCATCCAGTGGAAAGACTGCACGTGTATTACAGACAGGAAATAGGCCCTCACCTCCAAAACTATTCTAAATTTCTAGCTCTTTAATATCGACAGTGCACACTTGGGCTCCATCGACAGATTAACCTGCTCTCCTTCCTTCATCTGCACCACAATTTGTTTGCTTTCCTGCCCGTCGTTGAACAGGACCAATGCTACAGATCCGTCTGTGTTGCGGAAAGCAACCGTAAATACTGTATCATCACTGGATATGGAGTGAATCTGGACTGCTTTGGGGCGGATAAACGTACTGAAGTGAGCCAGCGCATAATAATCGAGCGTATACACAAACTCGCCGGTTTGCTGGTTGATCTGTATGATCCCCCGGCAAGTGCTCCGTCCAAATCCAGGCACAGTGGGTCCGTTCTGCTCATCCAGTGCCATATTCCATAAAATCATGGACTTGCTGTAATTTCGAAGAATCTGAATACCGGTTCGTATCACATTGGAGAACGCCTGTTCAAATGGAGGTATCCACTCTCCGCCAGACCCTTCTGTAAAATGCACCTCTTTACCTGCAAAAGCTTCATATACCTCGCTCTGTGCAGCCGCATTGCCGCCATACCAATGCCAGGCAACCCCATCGACAGCTTCTCCAGCCTGCTCAAGCACTGTAAGCGGATAGTCCGGGCGATCCCAGTTATGGTCATAACAGAGGATTTTGGTCTGGAGGTTATTGCGTACGAAAGCGGGCTTCAAGTGGTGCTGGATAAACTCGGCCTGTGCTTCGGCAGGCATCAGCATGCCGGGGTAATGCCCAGGCTCATACAATGCTTCATTTTGCGGTGTAACGGCATAGATGGGCAGACCGTGCGCCGCGTAAGACTGAATGTACTTTACAAAATACGCTGCATATGCCGAATACCACTGGGGTTTTAACTGGCCAGTAATCATCGACCCGCTTGTTTTCATCCAGCCTGGTGCGCTCCATGGCGAAGCAAACAGCTTTAACTCAGGATTAAGAGCCAGCGCCTGACGGGTTAACGGAATGATATCTGCTTCATCATGGGCAATGCTGAACCCGGACAAATCCGGGTCAGTTTGATGGTCGGGCAGATCATTATAACTGTAGACCGTGCGTGCATAATCAGAAGCGCCCATCGGATTGCGGATCACAGACAAACCTATGCCTTCCACAGGATGAAACAGTCGTGTCATCACTTCGACCTGCTGTTCCTCAGTTAACTTCTGATGCATCAGATAGGCAGCGGCATCCGTAAACGAAGCACCGAAACCATCCATCTCCTGATACGTTTCACGATCATTTAATCGAACGCTTACAGTTGAAGCGGCATGGGCTGTGCCCGTATTCTTTGACAGGTCAGCACGGCATTGCTCCAGACTTACGGACTGAAACAGCTCATTCTCACTTGTAGTCCTGTATATTTTATATGTGGTCATTGCGAAGCCTCCCTGTTCAGGTGTGGATTGTGAGACGGTTTATGGAGTTCAGCTTATTAAATGCCTAATTTTTCTTTGTTCTGCTTCATCTTCTCGCTGCGAATCTTCACAATGTCCGGCCAGCGATTCTCTTCAAGGAAGGTTTGGTACGCAGCAAGCGCATTTTCAAACGAGGCATCGTCTTTGGCCCGCAGCATGCTGACAAGGGTAGAGTTCCACTTCGTCTGGATCGCTGACAGCGCACGGGCTTCGGGCGTTCCCAGATTTGGATTAATATTTTCCAAAATAAAATGTGGTGTCAGCTTGCCTTTGCCCCATTCCTGCATCTGCTTGATGGCCTCTGGGAAGGCATCTGCGCTCAGCGCTTTATGACGGTCATGACCAAAGAACATAAACTCGCCCATGCGGTAATCCTTTTTGAATTGATCCGCGTTATGCAGCTGCAGGTCCTTCACCGCGGGGAGTAATTCTACCGTACCATCTGCTTTCTTGGTAAACGTCTCTCCTTCAATGCCGTAATTCATCAGCATCTGTCCTTCTTCACTCAGCAAATAGGTGAAAATCTGGATGGCCTTTGCCGGGTCCTTGCAATCCTTGGAAATAAAGTTGATCATCCAGCCTGTAATTCCGGATTGATTCAGCGTTGGTGCATGCCCCTTGGTGCTCTGCGGTCCGTCAATGGCAATATACTCCTTGCCTTCATTAGCACTCATATAAATCTGGAGATTTCCTCCCTGTTGAGGTGTACCGTCCAGCAGCATCGTAGCATATTTGCCCGACTTGACCTTCTCTTCAAAAGCCGTCCCATCATCCGCAAAGCTGTCATCACTAATATTGCCATCTCTGTACACTGCGTTTATTGTTTTCAGCCAGGTCAGGTAGTCTTCGTCCAGATTACGATCGTAGAACTCGCCAGTGTCCGTCTCCAGCGGCACGCCGATAAAATCCTGAAGTGTATCCCCCAGTGAACCTGTGCCTTCACCAATCGCATTAAAACCAAACGGAATTAAGGAAGGGAACTTTTCCTTGACCTGCTTCATGACACGCTGGAATTGCTCGGGTGTGCCCATAACTGGACTGCCCAGTGCTTCGTATACATCCTTACGAATGATAAAAGCTGTTTTCGCTGGAATGTTACCGCTATCATAATCCTCTTGCGTGTTCGAATAGTTAGGGTAACCATAGGTTTTACCGTCCTCCTGCTGGAACCAGTTCAGCGTGTCCGCAGCAGCAACCTTATTGAAATATGGATCATATTTCTCGGCCAGATCATTCAGGGGCATCGCCCAGGTGGAGGCCTTGTGCACTACGGCTGAATTGGAATCAAACACCGTCAACAGATCAGGCATATCTCCCCCTGCAAAAAAGGTATTTAATTTCGTGTCATCTCCTGTAATGAACTTGATATTAATATTCAAATCCTCCTTGATTTTCTTCGTTACAATATCTTTGCCAAAATCTGTATTCCACCAGTCTGCATTCACATACCATGTCAGATCGGTAGCTTCTTGCTTCTGGTCGAGCGTCCAGGCAGGCTTATTCGGATCAACCGTATAACGGTCTTCAATGGAAATCCAATTGCCTTCACCCGTACCGCTGGAGCCCCCGCTGCATCCGGTAACCATGAGAACTGCTGCCAGCAGCACTGCAAAGCCCCTTACTCCTTTTACTTTGGACCATCCATGAAAATTGAACATGTGTTTGCCTCCTCATTATGAAATGCAAATATGCAGATGTATTGGGTTGCTTCGTTATTCCTTTACCGCTCCAAGCATCATTCCTGATATAAAGTATCTTTGAAGGAGAGGATAGATCAGCACGATGGGCAGCGTTGTAATTACAATCGTGGCGAGCTGCACCCCTTTGGTTGTCGTTTCAATAACAGCTGATCCGCCAATGTTTTGCATGGATTGTGTCTGTGACTGGACAATAATTTCATATAACATCATCTGAAGCGGATATAGCGATTGATCTGTGATATACAGCTTGGTGGTCATGAAGTCATTCCACTGGCCAACCCCGTTAAACAGAGCAATGGTTGCCATCGCCGGCATGGAGAGCGGAATAAATATTTTCAGAAAAATATGCCAGTCTCCCGCCCCGTCCATCTTGGCTGATTCCTCCAGAGAATCGGGGACATTGCGGAAGAAGTTCATCAGAATAATGACATCATAGAAGCTGAACAAGGCGGGGATAATGTACACCCAGAAGCTGTTGAGAAGCCCAAGGGACTTGATCAGCAGGTATGTTGGAATCATTCCGCCGGAGAAAAACATCGTAATGACACCCATCGTGACGTATAATTTGCGGCCGCGCAAATATTTCTTGCTTAGACCATAGCCAACCATGGCACAAAAGAAAACATGTGTTGCTACACCGATCGTTGTTTTGGATACAGAGATAAAAAATGCCTGCCAGATGCTGGAGTCGTTGAACACGGCTCGATAGTTTTCCAGCGAGAACTCGGGGGACCAGAAGATGAATCCACCTTCTGCTAGGGCTCTGCCGGAGCTAAAGGATGAGATGATAACATTCCAGAGCGGAACGACAATCACAATCGTACATAGCAGCAGCAGCATGACATTGACGGTATCGAAGACCCGGCTGTCCAGATCTTCCTTTGCCACCTTTCCGTTCACGGGGAGGCCTCCTTCTACAGCACTGATTGATTGTCATTCAGTTTGCTTGTAATTTTGTTTGCGGTGACCAGCAGAATGACAGACACGATTGAAACGCCCAAACCTACCGCGGTTGCGTAGGAAAAATCACCCTGTGACATCCCCATGCGATAGACATAGGAATTGATCACTTCCGCCTTTTCACGGTTTTGCGAATTCATCAGCACCAGCGTTTGATCCAGATTCGAGCCAAGCAGACCGCTGACCGTCAGGATCAGATTCAGACTGATGATGGATTTCATGTTAGGCAGAGTAATGTTCCATATTTGCCGCAGCCGGCTGGCGCCATCTATTTTGGCAGCCTCGTAATAGGTAGGATCGATCTTTGACATAATGGCGAGATACAGAATCGTACCCCAGCCGGCTTCTTTCCAGATATCGGACAACGTGGCAATCCACCAGTACTTGCCTGCGTCCAGCAAAATATTTTGCGGCTGTGAGATGATGCCGAGTCCAACCAGCAGCTCATTGAACAATCCCGTCGTGGAGAACCAGGTAATCAGCATGCCGCCGAGTACAATCCAGGAGAGAAAGTGAGGTAAATATGAAACCGTTTGCACGAATTTCTTGAAGCGTCCGCTATTTAACTCATAGATCATGATGGCCAGTATAATCGGGATGACAAAGCCGATCCCCAGCTTCAGAAAGCTGATGCCCAGCGTATTGACGACCGCGTCCCAGAAATATTTATCAGACAGAATAATTCTGAAATTATCCAGACCAACCCAAGGTGCAGTAGAAAGGGTATCAATAACGGTGTAGTTTTTGAAAGCAATGGTCAACCCATAGATAGGTATGTAGCAGAAAACAATCATAAAGATTATGCCGGGTATAACCATGGATTGAATCTCCCATTGCCTGGCGTAATCGGCCCAGAATGCCTTAAAGCGCTGAGCTAACGGCGGTTTGCTTCCGGGCTGGTGAGGCTGCTGCTTGCTTGCCGCAGTGGTCAGATGACTCATGTATTCGCTTCTCCCCTCTGCTTATATAGTTTAATAAAAACGTTTTTATTTTTGTGTCGAAAACTCCTTTCCCTGGAATATATAAGTTGAACTAGAGAGTTTACACCGTGCACTCCGGTGATAGAACAACCTGGAGAGTAGCGGTTATGCCCGTGTAAACCATAGTTCAACTTATTTGGATTTTGAGAGAAAAGAACTTCACTCTACTACAGCTATCATTTACGCACGTCTCTTCGGTCCATTTTCACATGGCTTGAACCTCTTACAATAAGCTCTCCTGAGAGCTTCTGTGCGACTCCTTGCTCCTGCCCCTTGATCATATTGACCAATTGAGTAACCGCCAGAATACCCTGTCTTGCAATCTGATTCCGTACCGTTGTTAGTGGCGGAGAGTAATACTGAGCAATATCAATATCGTCAAACCCCACCACACTGATATCGCTCGGTACCTCATATCCATGTGCTTTCAAGGCTTGGATGCAACCAATTGCACTCAGGTCATTGCCGGCCAGGAAGGCATCAGGCAGCTTGCCCGGCTGCAGATGAATGAAGGATTTGGTGGCGCTGTAGGTGGCTTCCTCCTCGAAGTAGCCTTGAATAATGTAGTCTTCATCGACAGGCAGCTCGTATTCACGCAGCGCCGCCAGATATCCCTCTTTCCGCTGCACGCTGTCAAACATCGTATCCACACCGCAGATATAGGCAATTTTCTTATGCCCGAGCCCGATCAAATATTTGGTGGCTTCGTAGCTGGCTACGTACGAGTCAAAAATAACACTCCCCATACGTTCGCTTTCATATTCACGGTCGAGAAACACGGCCTTGATCTTGTCTTTCTCCATAGAAAGAATGTCCTGTTCATCAATTCGAAGCTCTTCGTAAATAATAACGCCATCCACCCGTCTGCCCAGAATATTGCTCATAATGACATGTTTATCCCGGGTAACAAATACATTCAGTCCATATCCGAGACGGTCACATTCACGCGACATCGCTTCAACAAGCTTGTAGAAATAAGGCCCCGATACACTCGTAGTGAAAAAACCGAGCATTTTGGTTTGTCCCGATTTCAGAAGTTTGCCATTCAGATTCGGTATGTAGTTCAGTCGCTCCGCCACTTTGAGCACATGGGACTTGGTCTCCGGGTTCAATACATCCACACCATTCAACGCATTCGAGACGGTAGAGATCGACACGCCAGCTTCTCTTGCCACATCTTTGATTGTGATTTTTCCCATAAGTTCCGGTTCCTTTGCTATAAAAACGTTTTAATACATTCAAAATAGCATAAAACCGTTTTCATTACAACCTTAAACTTACGGAAAAAAGCCAAAAAGAAAACCGCTGATCGAGATTGATCAGCGGCACATGATCTCCAGCGCTTCATATTGAATACGCTGAAGGAAGGTTCATAAGATTAGGTTCATGCGGTTCATTCTATTCAAATGAGATAACATAGGTTTGTCCTTTTTGCGTTGGCACGCTTATTAGGCCGTTCTGCTCCGCGTGTGTTTCTACTTCAGTCTCATCGAGGCGCACCTTTAAGCCTGGCGCAGATTGCAGATAACATACATTACCTGTATGTGAGAGAATTTCAGCTTCAATCAGCTTGCCATTCTCCCAGCGCAGGCTGACCTCGAACCCGCCCCTTGCTCTCAAGCCTTTAACATAACCTGTAGACCATCGCTCTGGCAGTGCTGGCAGGAACTCCAGATATCCTTGATGGGATTGCAGCAGCATCTCGGCAATACCCGCTGTTGCTGCAAAATTACCGTCGATCTGGAACGGCGGGTGAGCATCAAACAGGTTGGCATATACCCCGCCCTGCTCATGTTTGCCTGGCTCATGCGCCTTGACGAGGTTCAAGAGATTAGAGATCAGCTGCTCGGCACGGCTGCCTTCTCCGAACCTTGCCCACAGACCGATTTTCCAGCCCAGACTCCAGCCTGTTCCGCCATCGCCGCGAATTTCAAGGGAAGTGCGGGCCGCACGCATCAGATCAGGAGATTTTTTGTGGGTAATCAGCCTTCCAGGGAATACACCAACCAGATGGGAAACGTGGCGGTGCTGCGGATCTTCCTCAGTGAAGTCTTCACTCCACTCCTGAAGTCTTCCCTGTCCATCGATTTGCAGTGGAAGCAGCTGCGCCCTTTTTGTACGCAGAAGTTCAACGAATTCGCTGTCCGTATGCAGCACATCTGCTGCCTCAATACAGTTATCGAACAACTCCGCAATAAGTGAAATATCCATGGTAGTTGCTTCACTGACCGCCGCCTGTTCACCATTAACGACAAATTTCATCTCTGGTGATGTGGAAGGTGATGTAATGAGGTGTCCTTCTTTATTTTCGATCAGCCAATCCAGACAGAACATAGCAGCATCCTTCATAATCGGGTAGGCCGTTTCCTGCAAGAACTGTTTATCTTCCGAGAATGCGTAATGCTCCCACAGATGCTGTGTCAGCCACACGCCGCCCATCATCCACAGTGCCCATACCGGATCACCTGCGCCATAATCTCCAACTGGAGCCGTCTGTCCCCATATGTCCGCATTGTGATGAGCAACCCAGCCTCGAGCACCGTAGTTGATCTCTGCGGTTTTGCGTCCATTGACTGCAAGCTTGCCAATAAAATCAATAAGCGGTTCATGCAGCTCGGCCATATTACATGTCTCCGCAGGCCAGTAATTCATCTCGGCGTTAATATTTAACGTATAGTTGCTGCTCCAGGGAGCCCGTGTATCCTGATTCCAGATGCCCTGAAGGTTCGCTGGCAGTGTTCCCGGTCTGGAGCTGGCAATCATCAGATAACGGCCATAGTTGAACAACAGCTCTACCAGGCCTGGATCACTGCTGCCGTATTTCTCAATCCGTTCATCTGTAGACATGTTCTCAGGTGCAATGCTGTCACCCAGATGTAATTGAACACGATTGAACAACGCCTGGTGATCCTCAACATGACGTTGACGCAGATCCTGGTAATCATGTGCCATAATCTGTTTTATGACGTCTGCCGTTTTGGCTTCGGGAGAGATCAGCTTGCCACTGCCCTGCTCTCCTGCCCCATAACTCGTAGCGCCTGCAAAATAAATCACTGCTTCGGTAGCATCAATGATTTGCAGCTCACTGCCGTTTGTATGCAGTGTGCCACCCCGATGAGAAACAGCAAGTCTGCCATGGAAGGACATCGCTTGTGTAGAAGCAGGGTCACCATAACGCACAGGAACTTCAACATCATGATAGTTGGGGGATACATATTCTGGAGCTGTACCCGACAACTCGAATTGAGAATTCGCAACCGAGGTTGTATGTCTTAATGGGCTGCCCAGTCGAGTACGGAAGCTTAATCTGCCTTCCTTGCTTGCTGTCAAACGAATGACGATGCCTTGATCGGGATGTGAGGCGAAGACCTCTCGATCATAACACACGCCGCCAATTTCGTAGGAAACGCTTACAACGCCTGTTGATAAATCAAGCTTGCGTTGATACGTTTTCCGCTCACATAACTGACCATGCTCCATAACCAGCTCCAGATCACCGAATGGAAGGTACGATTGTGTGAAAGGCCCCATCATTTTTTTACTCAGCAGATCAGCCTCTGCATACTGTTTATTCGCAATCAACTCTCTGATCCGAGGCAGTACTTCCCGAGCTTCCGGGTTGTTCCAGTCCTGGGCATAGCCTGACCATAACGTATCCTCGTTTAATGCAATGCGTTCCTTTTCGATACCACCAAAGACCATTCCGCCCAGCTTGCCGTTGCCGATAGGCAGTGCTTCAACCCAATAGGTGGCTGGAGAACCAAACTGAATATTCATGCTGATTGTTCCCTCCGAATGCACTTGTATTTTGGAGATGTTCTGATAACTTGTTCAGCAATCATTATATCTTTCATTTCAAGGAGAGGATATATAATTTGATAAAAATGGTGTGGAAAAACTTAAACGAATGACAAATATAACTTAAAATCCCAGATCGATCTCTTTATTTCTATAATTGAGAGCACAAAAGCGTCACCAGGTCGGCGACGCTTTTCTATATCAGAGTATTATTACAGTTTAATATGTTGCATATATGCTTTGAACTGCTCGGCAATCTCTTTATACTTCGTATGATGCAGGTAGTGCGAGCCCTCCATCGGAACCAATTTGCCCTGATCGGATTGTTTGATCTGCTGCTCATGCAGCGGCAGCCAGTTCGGATTTTTGTCGTTGTTGGATTGCACAAACAGCAGCATCGGCAGCTCACGCGGATATATCATGTTCTCTGCATTTTTAAAGTTAGAACCCAGATTTTTCAATTCATTTATTAGCGTTGAATTTGTGGAAACCTGATTCGAGATCAGGTTCATCTGCTCCTTGGTATGCTCATCGTAGTCCATTGCATCATAGGGATCTGCGCTTACCTTTTTAATCAATCGCATCAGACCTGAGGATTGAAGGAACTGCATGGATTTCAAAGGCAATTTCGCATCCATGCCAGGCTGATTCGGAACACTGCTGTCAATGCCAACAAAGGCCATTACTTCATCTGGATATTGCTTCACATAGGAGACACCGTACAGTCCTGTGATGGAATGACCCATCAGGATATACCGTTTAAGACCAAGCTGTTCTACAGCTTCATGAATTTCGCTGACAATGTTCTCCGAGGTGCGCTCCTTATCGGTACGATCACTCAATCCGTAGCCGAAGGGTTCAATCGCTACCACTTTATAATCGGAGGCCAGTTGATCAATCAACAATTTAAAATCCAGTACAGGCGTAGGGGTTCCCTGCCCTGGAAGCAATACAATCGTCTGCTCACCGTCGCCCTGTATGGATACATTCATTTTTTTACCATCCACTTGCACGTACTGTCCGTAAGAGTCAATTTGTTTTTTTTCAATGCCGTTGCAAATCACATTGACCACAAACACTATGCCCATGAACAATGCAAGCGCTGCGATGATTCCCCCGCCTATTTTAAATAATAACTTTCGTTTTCTTCCCGGCTTTTTCTCTTTCTGTTTGATCACTACATTCTCTCCCATTGCAATCTTCTCCTGTTCCTTGAGTCTAACAAAGAGTCTTGCTGACTTCTGTTTTGTACAGTATAAGCTGGCAAGATGTCGTCACAATGACGCCAATATGAACGGAGTATGAACAGGAATACAGGCTGAAGATATAAATAGATTGTTCGACATAGATAAATTGAACTAAAGAAACGACATTATACCGATTAACGGTTCATGATCGTCAAAGCGCGTTGTACTGGGTCAAGAATACCAGCCTTGGCAGGCAGTTTAAGTCGAAGAGGGAAGGCTAACGATCCCCATAGAGCTTATTTTCCCTGAATCGGGGACATTTGAATTCTAACGATCTCCAGGAAGCTTATTTCATTCGAAATCCTGAAAAATGAGCCTGATCAAGCTGGTTTCAGCACAATAGCGTCTCTGGGGATCGTTAGAATTTTCCAAAGCCCGAATATGCCGAAATAAGGCTTCTCCTGATCGTTAGCGCTCGCAGTAGAGGGTGGCAGACTTGCACTTGCCACTTGCCATGAGCGATGGACGATATTTGATTAATGTGCCTGGATTGATGAGCATATTGGAGTGGATTGCGTACATTCTTTAGTTCAACTTATATAGATACATGAAATGAGTATATCAAAAAAAGAGAACTGCTTTATTGAAAGCAGCTCTCTCTATGCATTTCAGATTCATTTCAAATCGTCTCTTAATGATCAAGGAAAACAAGTTGAATAAAGAACAGTATCGCGAAAATATAGAAGATCGGATGAACATGCTTACCTTTACCCCGAAGCAGCTTGAGCACAGGATAGAAAATAAAGCCAATACCGATGCCTGTTGCAATGCTGTGAGTCAGTGGCATCAGAATAATGATCAGGAACGCCGGGAAGGCCTCTTCGAGATCACTCCAGTCCATTTTGCTAATGACACTGATCATGAAGAACCCGACTATAATCAGGGCCGGAGATGTGATTGCCGGAATGCTGGATATAACACTCACAATCGGGCTGAAAAACAGAGTCAGTGCGAGCAGTATACTTACAGTCACCGCAGTCAGTCCTGTTCTTCCTCCAGCTGCAACCCCTGTACTGGACTCTATATAGGCCGAGGTCGGACTTGTCCCGAGCATGGCCCCCGTCGTTGTACCCACAGCATCTGCCAGCAGCGCACCGCGGGAACGCGGGAACTTTCCGTCTTTGAGCAATCCGGCTTGTTCTGCAACGCCCAGTATCGTTCCGGTCGTATCAAATAAAGTAATGAGCAAGAAGGTGAAGATGATCGTATACAGCCCATTGGAAAAAACGCCTGCGAGATCCATTTGGAACGCGGTTTCCCCAAGACCCGATGGCATGGCTACAATGGAATCGGGCATTTGGAACAGACCCATGAACCAGGCAATGATTGCCGTAACGACCATACCGATGAAAAGGTACCCTTTCACATTGTAGGCCATCAGCGTAACCGTAATGATTAATCCGATAATCGTCAGATACGTCATAGGCTGCGCCAAATTACCAAGTGTAATCAGGTTCGATTCCGAATTTGCGATAATGCCCGCATTTTGCAGCCCCACGGTTGTAATAAATAATCCAATACCTGCTGTAATGGCATGTTTGAGACTCGCCGGAATTGCATCCAACAGCATGTAACGAAATGAATTGAGCGACAGAATGATAAATAAAATCCCCGCAATGAATACGGCACCCAGTGCTGTCTGCCAGGATACGCCATATCCCTGTACAACACTAAACGCGAAAAAGGCATTCAAACCCATGCCAGGTGCAATGACGATTGGGTAGTTGGACCACAGTCCCATAATCAAAGTTGCGACAATACTTGCCAAAATCGTAGCAATAAATACCCCGTTGAAGCTCATTCCTGTGCCGCTAAGAATTCCGGGATTAACAATTACTATGTATACCATCGTGAAAAATGTAGTAATACCAGCAATGATTTCTGTCGAAACCGTGGTGCCTCTTTCCTTCAGCTTAAACCAGTTGTTCATTGTAAAGCCAGCCTCCAACTTTCATATTGTTCGTTCTGCATGAATCCTCATTGCCAAAAACAAAAAATCCTAATTCACATAGGATTGGATTTCTTTAGCTCCTATATTCGTCATTAGGATCAAAATAGCTCCGAATGTAAAGATAAGGAAATCTATTGTTTGTTATTAACCTGAAGTCCATTTCGAATTTTATTAAATATGACATGCGTTGTCAATGAAATAACGAGTTTGTTCACATTATTTACGAACTATTTTATGAAAATATATTTTTATATTCGTTTTTAAGGGGTCCATTGCCCTTGTGAGACTATTTTAATTTTACATTCATCATACAATGATGATGGTTTTTATTTACAAATGAATGATAATCTTCATAAGGATCAACAAATGAACAAGGCTTCATGCATTCATGTTAGAGATATAACGAGGAGGAATTTATTGTGAAATTGTCCAAAAAAACATTGCCCGCATTCGCATTAACCCTGGCTGTATCAGCCTCTGCCCTTTTGTCTGCCGGGCCAGCAGGAACTGTTCAGGCTGCGGGTGCAGCAAAGAAACCGATCAAAAATATTATATTCCTCATCGGAGACGGGATGGGAACCTCCTACACGTCAGCTTACCGGTATATGAAGGATAACCCTTCAACCAAAGTCATGGAAAAAACGATTTTCGACCCTTATCTCGTCGGTGCACAAATGACGTATCCGGATGATGACAAGCAAAATGTGACCGATTCTGCTTCCGCAGCAACGGCCATGTCCTCGGGTGTGAAAACATACAATGCAGCCATCGCGGTAGACACGAATAAAAAATCGGTCAAAACCGTGCTGGAGCAAGCCAAACAAATCGGTAAATCCACTGGCCTGGTAGCCACTTCGGAGATTACACATGCCACTCCTGCTGCTTTTGGCGCGCATGACATCAGCCGTAAAAACATGGACGCCATTGCCAATGATTATTTTGATGAGATGATTAATGGCAAGCATAAAGTGGATGTGCTGCTGGGCGGTGGAAAAAATAATTTTGTTCGCAAAGATCGCGATCTCACCAAAGAATTTCAAAAAGCAGGATATAGTTACGTCACCGACCGTACATCCCTGCTTGCAAACAAAAATAAACAGGTGCTGGGATTGTTTGCTGACGGCGGACTCGACAAATACATCGACCGTACAAATGCAACGCCTTCACTTGCCGAGATGACCAATTCAGCAATTGATCGCTTGAAAACAAACAAAAAAGGATTTTTCCTTATGGTTGAAGGCAGTCAAATCGACTGGGCAGGCCATGATAACGATATTGTGGGTGCAATGAGCGAAATGGACGATTTCGCCAAAGCCTTCAAAGCTGCTATTGATTTTGCCAAAAAAGACGGCCAGACACTCGTAGTGGCTACGGCTGACCACTCTACAGGCGGTCTTACACTCGGCAAAGACGGTGAATACAATTTCTTTGTTGATCCGATCAAAGCGGCAACTCGTACACCTGACTTCATGGCTGCCCAGATTGCCAAAGGGGCTTCCGTAGAGGAAACATTAAACAAATATCTTAAACTGGAGCTGACAGCTGAAGAGCTTCAATCCGTTAAAGATGCTGCCCAAAGTGCTGATGTTACCAAAATTGATGATTCCATTGAAGCGATTATCAATAACCGCTCCTTCACGGGCTGGACGACAGGTGGTCATACAGGTGAAGATGTACCGGTTTATGCATATGGTCCTGGAAGTGATCGTTTCTCCGGCCTGATTGATAACACGGACAATGCAAAAATCATTTTTGATATTTTGAAAAAGAGCAAGTAAAACGAGTTCTAATTGACTTGAAGTTTAGCTTGCCGTTTCAGTTTAATAAAATACGCCTTTAAATTAGAAACCCTTCCTTGCTTTCAACAAAAAAGCAGAGAAGGGTTTTGATGTTGATGTAATCACTGTTGCCATTAAGTATAGTGGATACTACGTTGTTTATACTTTAGCAAACTGCTGCATAATGGCTGCGGCAGCATAAGCGCACCCCCCTGCTTGTCTCAGCGATTCACCAATCAGATGAGCTTTCTCTTTGTAGACGGGATTGCCTAGCACCTCCATGACTGCTTCTCGCAAGTCAGCTGCATGCAGGTTATTTTTATCCAATACGGTCCCTGCCCCAAGTTCTTGAACCCGGTTTGCAACAAACGGTTGATCTGAAGTCATCGGAATCATCACAAGCGGTACATCAAAATATAATGCCTCGCTGACACTGTTCATGCCTGCATGAGTAACAAAAACGTTCGTATACTGCAGAAGCTCAAGCTGTGCAACGTATGGTTTTACTATGAAATTATCCGGGATTAATTGGCGAAGTGGCTCTATGTCCGTGTTCTTGCCAGAAGATAGAATAACGTTTATCGGCAGATCTTTTAATGCATCAAAGCACAATTTGTAAAATTCCAGGTTTTTATTCAGAATCGTTCCCATCGAGATATACACGTTCTCACGCGGATGCTCGCGGAGCAAATCCAGAGGAAATACAGGCGCATCCTGACGCGGAATGATGGATGGCCCTGAGAAACAATATCGGTCGTGCAGCTCATCTGCTCGCGGCTGGAAAAAACGGCTGGTGTACACAATGTTCAATGCACCTTGATGTGCCATCATGTCCTCCACAGCAGGTAGACTTACTTGAAGCTCTGATGCAATTTTCCGTGCTGTATTCATGATGGCTTCATACAGTTCTTCCGTATCTATAGGTTTGTCATCCAGGCCTGAAGGCTCCACCAAAGCAAAGGAGGAGATTGTACATACAGCCGGGATGCCCAATTTCTCAGCCAGAATCTGGCCACCCCAGCCCATCAGAGAATCATAGATGAGATAATCAAATGTCTGATTCTCTATAACTCGAAGCACTTCGGGAATCATTTTGGGAATGATACCACATGTGACCATGTGAATGAATTGATAAGGGTGGCTGTATTCCAAGGGCTGCAGAATCGGGTCATGTGAAAATGCATCATGTAAAAAAGGATATGTGATAACCCTAGCCCCAGTCTGCTCGATCCGTGAACGATACTCCTCTACACATACATAAACCACTTCTTCTCCAAGCTTGACCAGCTCCGTAATTAATCCCAGTGATGGATTCACATGACCTTCAGCCGGGGTGATAACAACCAAAACACGCGCCATCCTGCGCACCTCCTGAATGTAATATTTTCTCCGATCCTTACGCTGTCTGACCGGTTGTGAATCTTACATCGGAAGTGTATCTGTTTTCTGCCCAGCGGGCTGATGTTTGTGCCAAGCGAGACTTGAGATTCGTAAAGAAGAAAGGAAACTGCATAAAACCAATACAAGTTGAAGCGTTAATACCATGAAAATGCCTGTCGATATTCCCCATCCCATGTTCTCTGCTAGAGCAATCACTGCCCCGCTGACACCAATGCTTAACGCTACATAGAAGGAATCAACAAACTGCAGATTGGACGACATCTTCCCCTCATGTCCAGACTCGGCATACTGCAGAGCAATGACCGCTGTTGTCGGGTTAGCCAGACCCACTCCAAATCCAATAATAATCTGGGAGAGCAGAATGAGTGTGATTCCGGTATCCGATAAAAACAATGCGAGCATTACAAGAATTACTCCGCTAATCATGATTCCGATGCCCAGCATAACCCTCTGTTTACGCCCCGCACCCTCGTCTTTGGCATCCCATCTGGCTTGCAGCCATGCTGCTCCAGACCAGCTCAAGGAGCCGGCTGCGACTAACAATCCGGCATTGTGTGCAGATAAACCTTTCATCTCCGTCAGTCCCAATATAACGAAGCTCTCTGTTGCAAAATAACAGGCGACATACAATCCTTTGGTTACAAGTGTTGCTGGCAAACCGCATTGCACCCGAAATGTTCCCTGAGGCAGCAGCTTGTACATTAATGGTATCATGATCAGTAAACCCCCAAGGGATAGAACGGCCCCTTGCCATTGAGTCACCATTCCAAGTCCAGTGAGTAACAAGCCGGTTCCAATAGCAAGCAGAATCGCTTGACTAATCCTTGAGTCCCCTCCCTGTACGCTTTCAATGACTTCCTGACTGCGCTGTAAAGCTTGGAAGGAACGGTATGTAAGCAGCAATGCCACAGCAATCAAAGGAATGACAATCCAGAAAACAAGCCGCCAGGAAGCAAAGGAAGCAAGCAGTCCTGCCAAATAAGGTCCTATCAACGACGGCAGCACAAAAGCCATGGAGAACGCCGCCAGAATCTGTGATCGCAGCATATCTGGATAATATAACGTAACACATGTATAGACACATGTAATTAAAGCGCCGGCACCAAAGCCTTGAAAGACTCTTCCCCCAATGAGCATATACATGTTAATGGAAGCAGCAGCAGCAACGGTTCCAAGTACAAAGACGGTAAAAGATATAAGCATGGATGTGTATACGCCTCGTTTATCCACCTGCTGTCCCATCACTAATGTGCCTACAAGCTGAGATAACAAAAATGCACTAAAAATCCAGCCGTATAGATGAATGCCCTGCAGTTCCTGAGCGATCTTCGCGGCAACTGTTGTTATCGCTAGTCCTTCAAATGCTGAAGTCGTTAATACCAGCATAATACCAAGGGTCATGGCTCTGTATTGTTTGTTAAAAATACCAACGCTTTTATGTTCTTTCATTCACACCTCCCATAAAAATTGAAATATTAGTAAAATACACCTGCAGATGTATCTTTAATATAGAGTAACCAGTATACTTTGTAAACTAAAATGTTTAAAAAGTAGCAACGACCCAGAGAACCTCTGCATCGACTTCCAAAAAAGTGCTCATACTACGTACCGAATATATCTAAGGAGAGATCGACATGGATCTGCAGAGTGGCAAACTATACTGGCCAACCACGGTAACCAATCCACCTTCCTACCCCCGGCTCGATGAGGATGTTACCTGTGATGTTCTCATTATCGGTGCAGGCAGTTCAGGGGCGCAGTGTGCTCATTTTTTATGTAATCAGGGATTATCCGTCGTTGTTGTGGACAAGCGCAAGGTTGGCGAAGGCAGCACAAGCACCAATACTGCATTGATTCAATATGCCGGGGAGAAAAGCTTTGTTTCATTAAGCCACACCTTTGGTGAAGCCTCGGCTGCACGTCATCTGAAGTTGTGTGAACAGTCGATCAATCATATTGAGCAAATAAGCACTCAGCTTCCGATCAATCCCGATTTTATAAGGCGTGATAGCCTGTATTACGCGAGTTACCAGGAAGATATTCCGGCATTGCAGGAAGAATATGCGCTCCTGAAGAAGCATGGATTCAACGTGGATTTTTGGGATGAACAGCGTATAACGAGTGTGTATCCTTTCTCCAAATCGGCTGCCTTGTATTATTACAATGATGCGGAGATGAATCCGTTAAAGTTTGTATACGGACTTTTGGAGAAGGCGAGGTCGGAAGGTGTTCAAATCTACGAGGAAACCGAAATTGCGGGTAAACGTTTTGAACAGGATGCCGCCGTTTTCTTCACCAAGGAGCGCCGCGAAATTCGCGCCAAACATGTGATTATCGCTGCCGGGTATGAGGATAAAGATTTTAAAGTAGAGAAAAATGCTACGCTCTCCAGCTCGTATGCGGTGATTACCAAGCCGGTAGAACAGTTGGAAAACTGGTACAAACGAACGCTAATCTGGGAAACGGCACGTCCATATGTATATATGCGCACGACCCCGGATAACCGTATAATTATCGGTGGTATGGATAAAGATACGGCATACGCCGACACAAGAGACTCCAAAATCCTGGCCAGCAAAGATAAACTGATCAGCGAGTTCACAAAGCTTTTCCCGAATATCCCTGTGGAAGCAGATTATTATTTAGGAGCTTTTTACGGAGGAACCCATGATGGCCTGCCTGTGATCGGTCAGTACGAAACATATCCGCATTGTTATGTCATCATGGCTTACGGAGACAATGGGACTGTATATAACGGAGTTCTGGCAAAGATCGTTACAGATCATATTGTGCATGGCTCCAGCCCGGATATGGAGCTTTATTTGCAGAACAGACCCCTTCTTGAAAAAGTGAAAGTTTAGCTCGGTTCGTTTAGGATTAAGGATTCCGTTCTTTTGTATACTCGCCCACATGCACAAAAACCGACTCCTTAGGTGGAATCGGTTTTTTGCGTGTGTTTGCATAACATAGCTGACCTTACAAGAGCACGTATCGGCCTTGAAAGAACAGAATCGCTCTTACTGAGTGATGATGATAGGGCCTTTTTTAGAGAGAATAATCGTATGTTCAATCTGTGCCACATAGCTGTTTTTCGTAGCAAAAGTCCATCCATCGCCTTTTTGATATACCTCTTCTTCGGACGTTGAGATGAAGGGTTCAAAGGCAATAACCATACCTTCCTTCAACAGCTCATCATCTGACGTATCATTATAATTATAGATATGGTCTGGTGCTTCGTGAATTGCGCGTCCAACCCCATGTCCAGTCAGATTACGAATAACGGTTAAGCCATGCTGACGTGCAGTCAGGAAAACAGCTTTGCCAATACCGCTTTTTTTGGAGCCAGGGTTTGCTTTTTTCAGACCTGCTTCAAACGCTAGTTTGACTACCTCACATATTTTTGTTAATACTTCTTCTCCCTGACCTACAACAAACGAAATGCCTGTATCTGCAAAATATTCGTTTTTGGAGCCGGAAACATCAATATTGACGATATCGCCTTCCTGAATGACCCGATTGCCCGGAATCCCGTGAGCGACTTCTTCATTGACACTAATACACGTAAAACCAGGAAAGTTATATTCACTTTTGGGAGCAGAGATGGCTCCTTCCTTCTCGAACATCTCCCCCGCCAGATCATCCAGTTCTTTTGTTGTTACACCCGGAACCGTGCGCTCCACCAACGTATCTCGAATGGAAGCTACAATTCTGCCAATTTCCTTCAACCCATTAAAATCTTCTTCTGTTTTTGCAATCATAACCGGTACCTCACTATTCTCATCTTTATCAACGTCGTTCACTTTGATTGCATCATAAATCAGCGCTGTTTGCAACATTTTTAGGATTTGATGTACTGGCGTAAAGGGAAAACTCAACTATTCGACATCTCAAACAAGTTGAAAAACGTTACCAGTACTTCTTTATGATACGGCTGCTGACCTTTTTGCGTGCAGAAAAAGAGGTGAACCGAAGTTCACCCAAAAGTTAATGATCATGCTGCATGATGAATTTAGCTCTCGCTAAATTAAATCAATGAACTACATTAAAACCATTATTGCTGTTTATATACCCGAACATAATCCACCTGCATGGTTGCAGGAATATCCGAAGCATCCGGAATGCGACCACCATCGAAATTACCGCCGATCGCCAAGTTCATGATTAAATAGAACGGTTCATCAAATGGAGCATTAGGGTTGTTCGGTGCAGCTGCGGACGACCACTGCTGATTGGTAACTTTATAGAAGAATTTACCGTCCACGTACCATTTGATGTTGTCCGGTTCCCAAACTACAGAATATACATGATAATCGTTAGCAATCGTTTGTCCTGCGGGGAAGTGATACTCTCCACCTGCATACTGATTGGCAGGCCATTGTCCGCCAAAATGAATCGTTCCACTGGTTGTTCCAGGCAGACGACCTCTTGCCTCCATCACGTCAATTTCACCTGATGCAGCCCATGTGCCATATACCGAATCTTGCGGCAGCATCCAGAGTGCAGGCCAGACGCCATCCCCTGTAGGCAGCTTGGCACGGAAATCGACACGCCCGTACTTCAGGGATAACTTGTCTTTGGTATTCACCTTACCGGAGGCATATTTGGCAAAACGATTCGGGTCTTGAGGGAATGATTGGTTACTATGTGTTGCACGGATATTTAATTTTCCATCCTGAACAAAAATATTTTCCGGACTGGTAGTGTAGTGCTGCAGCTCCGCATTGCCCCAACCCCAGGTTCCCGGATCATCATTGAGATAATACCCTGTTTCTATATTCCATTTGCTTGTATCCAGCGCAGAACCACTGAACTCATCCTGCCAAATCAGATTCATTCCTTCAATCGCCGGATTGCTCGGTGTACCGATGGAGATGTCTTCTTGGTCCGAACCATCGGGACGTGGGGCATTCGGGTTGCCAATGAGTGTATAGTTCACATAGTTGCTGCCCACGTTTCCACCGGGTTGTCCGTTAAGCGGATAGCCGATTCGAATTTGTATATTTTCCTGAATAGGTCGGAACCATAGACCATAGATATGATCGGCCCAGTATCCCCACTGATTGGCATCGGAAATCGGATTGTAGCCATTGCCGGAATACGTAAATTTACTTTGACCACTATTACTTAAGTCTACCCATTGACCATTGATATTGATTTGGTATACAAAATTTTGTAATTCCTTCGCAATAGGTGCGCTCCCGTCAATCTTGGGCAGCGGGATACCTATGGAACCGCTTTCATCTGCTGTGAAAGTTGTCCCTTCATAGGCAGTAACTACGAATGAATTACGCACAGGTTCATTGAATGTAATGGTGTAAATAATATTCGCAGCCGATGTTTTGGACTGCAGCTTGACGTGAATAGACTCGGTTACGTTAAACCAATATCCTCCTCCACCCTCCGTGAATTGGCCGAAGTTCTGATCGTAAATCCAGCCGCTGGCTGCGTTATTGTCAATATCAATCCACGTGCTGCTCTGCACAGGTTTCACATACACCTTGAGATCCTGAGCGACGGCTTCATAGGTGACTGATGGATTATTGTTAAAGGTGGGATACGTAAAGCCGGCGCCTCCGGTGCTGCTGGCAATGATGTCAGGCCCCTGTGTAGGGCTCATTGCTGTGATCGTTGTTTCGTTAATGTTTTGAAAGACCAGTCGATAATCAAGCTTTATTCCGTTCGCTTTGGAATACAATTGAACATCGGTTGTTGTGGAGAGAGTGAACCAATATCCATGAAAGCCGGCGTCAGTCCAGTGCCCCCAGTTTTGGTTGTACGTAAAGCCTTCCGCCTGATCAATATCCACCCACTCGCTTCCTACCTTGACATTAACACCTAAATCCCCGCTCACTTCGCTCCATGAAGCAGAACCCCCATTAAACTTAGGCATCACGAACCCGAAACTGGCCTTGCCAACCCCGGATTTGGATATGACAGGTCCGTCAGCAGATGAAAAGTACTCCATGGTCGTAATCGTCTTCCCGGCAGCCCGAGCCGTTGAGCCGGGCCCAAGTAAAACACTGGCCAGCATGATGAATACGAGCATCACACCCATCCTTCTGTACACCAATTGCCTCTCTCTGCAAGCAGCCGATTTCATTCATTCTCCTCCTTCAAATCATTTTTCCAATCCGTTATCAATAAGGAAAAAGATTACAGATTGAATAACTCTATTCTACCGAAAAGAAGAATGTGCTGAAAGATATATTTATAATTTGTTTTAGCCTGCCAATTCATTCTATGAATAAAAAGAGATGATTCCTTTACAACACAGAAATCATCTCTTACTTTAACTTTTTAGCATGTGTTTATAATCCATTACATGTGTTTATAGTCCATTATTAGAAATCAGATTTTGGTACCAGAAGAAGCTTTCCTTCCGTCTTCGCTCCAGTGTGCCGTTTCCGTCATTATCCTGGTCGACGTGGATCAGACCGTAGCGTTTTTCCATTTCAGAAGAGGAATAGCTGATCAGGTCGATGATTCCCCAGACGGTATACCCCATAATTTCAACACCGTCCAGCAATGCCTCATGAATTTGTTCGATATGAGAACGCAGGTATTCAATGCGGTAAGGATCGCTAATTGTACCGTCCTCTTCAACGGTATCGTAAGCACCCAGTCCATTTTCCACGATAAACAAAGGTACCTGATAACGGCTGTACAGATTATTAAGCGCAAGTCTCAGTCCAATCGGATCGATCTGCCATCCCCAATCACTGACAGGAAGGTAAGGATTCTTCACGCCGCCCATCGTATTGCCGCTAACCGTTTCCAGTCCCTCGCTATCTGCACTCGCCACAAATGAGTTGTAGTAACTGAATGATATGAAGTCAGCCGTATACTCTTTTAGCAAATCACTGTCGCCTTCAGCTTTTTCAATAATGATCCCCTGCTCTCTAAAATACCTCTCGATGTAACCTGGGTAAGCGCCACGCACCTGCACATCGGTAAAGAACAGATTAAATTGATTATTTTTATGCGCAGCCAGTACATCCAGCGGATTACATGTGTGAGGATAGTGCAGCAGGCTTGTCAGCATACAACCGATTCGGGCATCTGGAATAATCTCATGGCATAGCTTTACCGCATATGCACTCGCGATGAATTGATGATGCAGCGCTTGGTATACCGCCTGTTCAACCTTCTCGAAACGATCCGGAACAATGCCACCGTTGGTGAACGGATGACGAACAATACCATCAATTTCATTAAAAGTGATCCAATATTTTACTTTATCTTTATAACGGTTGAATACTGTTGTACTGAAGCGTACAAAAAAATCAACCACTTCTCTGGAGGTCCATCCTCCATAATGATCAACCAAATACATCGGCATCTCATAGTGAGACAAGGTAACCAGAGGTTCAATGCCATTTTTAATCATCTCATCAAAAAGACGATCATAGAAAAGAAGTCCTTCTTCATTGGGTTGAGTTTCATTGCCATTCGGGAAAATCCGGGTCCATGCAATGGAAGTTCGCAGCGTTTTGATGCCCATTTCGCCCATTAATGCAAGATCCTCTGGATACCGATGATAGAAGTCGATGCCTCTTCGTTTCGGATAACTCACGGTAGATTGATCCTCAAGCGCTGCCGCAAGCTGCTCTGAACTTACAGCGTTTTGTTTTTTATAATCACTTTTACTTATATTTTTCTTATTGATAGCCGTATCGGCGGTGGAAATTCCTTTTCCTGCTACGTTCCAGGCACCTTCAGCCTGATTCGCCGCTATAGCTCCGCCCCATAGAAATCCTTCGGGAAATGTTCGTGTAGTCGTCATATCATGATCCTCCTGTTAATGCGCTCTGTCCATCACACGGCTGATGTGAATGATGAGATACAATCTCTCCTCGTTGGACATAAATCGTTCAAATTTCGCGCCAATATAATTGTTGATCTTGGAAACACAATTGCTTTCCTCTGGATATTTACTCGAAATTCGTTCGAGCAATTCATCATCCTTGGATTCAAGCATTGTATTCTCTAATAATCGCTGTACAAAAAACTGCAAATGAGTCAAGAAGCGTGAATAATTAATGCTCGATGTGTCCAGCTCAATTCCGTAATGAATGCGAATAATGTTAAGAATATCTTTAACGGTATTCGTCATCATCATGACCTGACTCATGTTCTGTTCCGTTTGCTGAGCGTTGACCAGATGGAAGGCGATGTTAGCTGCCTCCTCTTCCGGCAGATCCAGTCCAAGCTTATCTTTAATAAAATTCAATGCCTGCTTCCCAATGAGAAATTCTTGCGGGTAAAATTTCTGCACTTCCCATAACATACGATTTTGTATCGTAATATTCGATTTGAATCGTTTGGCAGCCATATGGAGGTGGTCTGTTAACGAAAAATAGAGATTTTCACTGAGATCACGCGATAATACTTGTTTCGCATAGGATATGATTTCGTCTGCCAAAATTAAATACTCTTCCGGCGTCTCTTTCATCAGAGTCGTCATATCCGAGGACATTCCTTCATTCTCAACGACATATACTTTTTCAATTTCATTTTCGTTAATGATGTCCCCGGGTCTGCTTCTGAATCCGATTCCCTTGCCCATGGCAATAACCTCTTTGTTGTCATTACGCTTGGCCAAAACAATACTTGTATTGAGAACCTTAACTACTCTCATATCCATGCTCCTCTATGTTCAGGGTGAGCTTCACCCCATAATATTACAAAATGGTTATAAGTGGCGTCTCGGGTCCTATTTTCTCGGACTGCTCATATCCTAGGATTTCAAGATAATCACCACTGTTGGTTACAATTACGGGTGTTGTTGTGTCAAAGCCTGCTTTTTCAATGGCATCCATATCGAATTCAATCAAAATTTGACCGTGCTTCACGACATCTCCTTCTTGAACAACAACATTGAAATGCTGTCCTTTTAATTTGACGGTATCAATGCCGACGTGAATCAGAAGTTCAATGCCTTCTACTGATTTTAAACCGATGGAGTGTTTGGTACGGAACACAGTTTGAACAGTTCCATCAAATGGCGCCACGACTTGACCTTTACAAGGTTTGATCGCCATTCCTTTACCCATTGCCTCTTGGGAGAACGCTTCGTCGTTTACCGCCTTTAACGGAATTGCCTCTCCTTCAATTGGTGAGAAAACAACCAAACGAGATTGCAAATTCTCTTTCTTCGGAGCTGCTGGAGTTGCTTCTGTTGTTTCTACTGTGGCTGTTTTGCCTGATGATTGTTTAACATCGCCCTCACCTGCAGGATCATTAAAGCCGATGAAATAAACGGCAATTGGCGTAATAATGATCGAAATAGCTGCTGTAATCAGCGCGTAGGTAAAGTTATTTTCAGCCCCGATAAACATTGGCAAAGAAGCTAAACCCGGCCCTACTGCTGCATAAGCTTTCAAGTTGACGATACCGGCAAAAAGTCCGGCTGACCCTGCACCAATCATACAAGCGACCAAAGTCCGTTTCAGACGTAAATGTACCCCGTACAATGCCGGTTCGGTAATGCCGAACAATCCGGATATACCTGCTGGCAATGCAACCTGTTTCAATTTCTTGTCTTTTGCCAGGAACCAGACCGCAAGCGCTCCAGCGCCTTGTGCCATGTTAGAAGAAAGCATCGCACTGTGGATCAATGTTTCATAGCCTGGTGAAACCATGGCTGCGAAAATAACGGGATAAAACACTTTGTGCATTCCGAACATGACGATAAACGGAAGGAATACAGCCAAAATGACAACGGTTAACCAGCCAATTTTACCTTGAATCCAGAATAAACCGTCAGACAATCCCACACCCAAATAGTTACCGATTGGTCCCAGAACCGTGAGAGCCAGTGGTGCCATCACAAGAATAACAATCAACGGTTTCAGGAAGATTTTTACTGGACCAGGGGATACCTTATCCGCGAATTTCTCAACATATGACATGAGCCATACCGTCAGAATGATGGGTAAAACGCTGGACGCATAACTGATGTTAGGAACAGGAATACCCGCAATATGTACAGGTACTTCTCCTCCAAGCAGCGCGATCATTTTGGGGTGTAATAATCCCCCTGCCAGTGTGGCTGCAATATAGGGATTGGAGTTAAACTTCTTTGCACTTGAGTATGCCAGCAGAACAGGCAGGAAATAAAAAGCCGAGTCAGCGATATTAAACAGTAACACATAGAGCTGATTTTCTTTTGATAGTATACCAAGCGATGTACACAACAAAAGCAAAGCTTTAAACATCCCTGCTGCTGCGATTGCTGGAATGATCGGCTGGAAAATGCCCGTAATCAATCCGGCAAAACTCTCAAACAAACCTTTGAAGCTCAAATCTCTTTTCTTGTTTGGCTGTGAGTCTGCCTCTGTATTTATAGTGACCATTTGTTTAAGTTCATTATATACATAGCTTACATCATTACCAATGATAACCTGATATTGTCCCCCACTGTATACGGCTCCCATAACGCCATCCATGGCTTTAATTTCTTCGGTTTTTGCTTTGGCTGGATCCTTTAGATTCATTCTTAGTCGGGTGGAACAGTGAAGAAAATCATTAATATTCTCTTGTCCGCCTACTTTGTCAAGGATCGCCTTGGCGGTTTCTTTGTAATTCATAAAAAACACCTCGCCCCTAAAATTGTGCATAAAAAAAGGCTTAAACAGGGCGGGTATATTAAATATACAAACCACCCAATTTAAGCCTTGCCTGCCGAACAGTAACACGCCAAATTGAATCATATATGATGTTGTTTAAAGCAAATATAAACGTTTACATGGCTACTCTAGCATGTATTTCGACAAAAAGCAACACTTTCGGATCATATTTTTCACCTTCACCTTTGCATTATCTAACTGCCGGATGGGCATCTTAACCAGATGATATGTGTAAGAGAAGGAGTGAATATACCATGCAGCACATGAATGATTGGATAAAACACATTGCGCACAACTATATTTTGATAATTATCGCTGCAGTGCTCTTTTTTGCAATCAAAGCAGTAATCGGCTGGTTTACGTACAAGCATTATAATCAAAAATTAGATACATTAGCGAACAAAATAGATCGTCTGCTTGAACAACATAAAACAGATTAACCGTCGGTTTTTAACAATCATTTGTGAAGGATACTACAACTCGGATTCGTTGGCTCGTTTACGTTTGGAGGAAAATAAAATGATAGGTAACACGATTATAGGTATGCTCATTCCCTTGTTATTGGGAGCGTGGATTTTACGGCGGCATTACAGATTTCTCGTGCTTTATTACCCGCTAGGGGTAGCAGTATCTGCTTGTATTAACAGCATCGGATTTAATTTTTTTTGGAATATCCTGCCGAATACACGCAATCAGTCCTTTGCAGCCCTTCCGATGGATCTCGGCATATACCCGATTACAGGCTGCATTATGATGTATATGATTCAGGTCAGACGGACCCGGCCTTGGCCCGCCATTTTCGTTTCATCCCTCTTGTTAACGTTGATCGAATGGACGGCCAAGCTGTTGGGACATGTCGTTTATTTTAATGGCTGGAATATTTTCTGGACCTTCTGGTCTTACTTCCTGCCCTTTGTGATCGCTTATGGATACAGTAAAGTATTGAAAATGACCTTTCCAGAGCGTTCAGGTGAGGGCTCAATCTAAAAATGAAGTACGCGTAAAATTCGAACTGCCGTGAGCAAAATATTGCAAATCGGATTAACGCGTCTAGGCATGTGTGCATATCCTAACCCATAATGGTTATGGAGGGATAGTATGTACACAGCGTATCCTTATTTTTACAGAAACACATTCACTCCCGTATGGGCAACTTCGACATCAGAAGCACTGGGGTTAATCCAATCGGCTGTCCAGGGAGAACGCAACGACGAGATGTTCTATGACGCTCTCATTCGGATGGCCCCTGACTCTCACCAAGTGGCTATCATTACAAGCATTCGCGATGATGAACGCGGACATAACATGATGTTCAGACAAATGTATAAGGACCTCACAGGTCAGGAGATCACTGGGGTGAGCAGTGAAGCTCCGGAAACGGTCTCATCCTATCTTGGCGGATTGCAGAAGGCATTCCAGGGCGAGCTTGCCGCGGTCGAGAAATACAGAAAAATATGGTTTGGTCTGCCCTATGGCATTTACAAGGACACCGTATGGGGCATTATTCTTGATGAACAGAAACATGCGGACAAATACAATAATCTCATTATTTACAATATGCCTAAGTAATTTCGCAGACCGGGACTCGTCAAAAAAGGGGCTGTTTCAAAAGGCCCTTAAAACACACATTGGTGAAGAAAACTAACAACGATACGTCTAATCGGGGCAAAGCAGAGGTTTATCTTGCTTTGTCCCGTTTGCGTTTTTCCACCACTGATGCTTTTTTGAGCAGATTCAACAGCTCAAGGACATGGCTGAGCTGGCTGGATTATCGGGGAAGGAGTCCACTCAGGCCTCCAGTTCCTCCTTGGTCCAGTGCAGCTGAACGCCGAGGGCAATCAGCTGCTGCTGATAGGCCGCAAGATGCGTGGCTAACTCCCTGACCTTAGCTGGCTCTACCTGCTGCTTGATGGAATAGGCCGCGAGCGTTCCCGCTGCTTCGCCTATATTCCATTCAGTTGGATGCAGGCGGTAGCAGCCGTTCGCGATCTGGGTCATGGATATGTTCTTGCAGGCTGGAAGAAGGTTCTTGACCCGCACCGGAATCAAAGCGCCCAGTGGAATCTCGTAAGGATAATTCGGAATATAGAAAGTCCGCTGGCTTACCGTGGTAGGATGAAGATCTAGATGATAGCTGCCTACGCCCACGCTGTCCTCATAACGCTTCGGTCCCTCTAGCCCGCGCAGCTCCTTGCTCACATCCTGCTCGGCTATCGTGTACAGGCCGCAGATGCGCCGGGATTCCCGGATGTAAGGTGCCTTGGCCAATCCATCCTCTGTGCCGAGCACATCTCCGCGCAGCCGCACGCCCGGATAGCCCTTCCCGCCGTCCAGGCGGGGCGCTTCGGTCTGAAGCCAGTACACGAGTGAGAGGGTGAGCTGCCGTGCTCCCTCCAGGTGCCGGTCCCGTTCTTCCGGCGATACGCCGATGATGGGCCCGGCATAATAATCGTTCAGAGCCCAGTTTAGCAGCGTGACTTCGCCGTCATTCAGCGGCTCTGTCCAGATGGCCGGGTCCACGATCCGCCGGTAATCCCACAAGGAGACAATTCCTTGATCATTCGGGAACATCGTGAACTGCTTTAGCTTACTCGTATCATCGGCATCCGAAGCGAACCAGCTCAAGATCGGATACTGCGAGAACGATGGGACATATTCATGCCAGTAATCATAATCTCTTGGGCACGGAATCGTGTAGTCCCTGCCTTCCACATAGTCCACGGCCGCCACATGAGTGATGGACTGCATATCGAGCGGATCCGCTGCTTCCAATGCATGAGGCTCCCCTGTCTCGCTACGGGCTTCTGCGCCGCTGACATGCTCTACTCCAGCAAGCGGCAGCAGATCGCCGCATTCTGTGGCATCCAGATAGTAGTCCCCGCGCAACCGGATCAGGTTACGGCCCTCCCCCTTCCGGACAGTGACTCCAGTAACATGATCCCCTTCAGTATCAGCCTCCACTGGCACCGTATGATAGAGCACCTCGATCCGCCCGGTGTTCACATACGGAGCCAGCATCTCTTGGAGAACAGCCAGCGCCACCTTCGGTTCGTGTGCTAACCGGCTGACCCAGCCGTTCCCGGGATTCAGCACGGGATTACTCCGGGCTTCATCCGTGAGCGGATAATTTCGCCTGTAATAGTCCCTGACCCTGCTGCGAAACTCCTGGTATGAGGCCGTGCTGCCAGATTGCTCAATCCAGCGGTGCTCATCCGGTGGTACAGCCTGCGAGGTTAATTGCCCGCCCAGCCAGTCTGTCTCCTCAGTAACAATCACGCGCAACCCTGCCTTGGCAGCTGCCAGCGCAGCCGCCGTTCCGCCGAGGCTCCCGCCGATAATTACAACATCCGCACGCTTCTCCTCTCCACTAGCCATGCTCCCTCTCCTCCTTGTTCCCGCAGGTATCCCCGCCTCTGTCTATCTCAATTTGGTGCAGCCGCTCCAGAGCCAGCCGGGCCGCGCCGAAGCAGCCGGCACGGTTGCCCAGTTTCGCCGGCACAATCCGGCCGACCAGTTTTTCGCCTGCCTTAGCGACCAGCAGCGGCCACCAGACGGCACGGCTCTGGATAACGCCTCCGCCAATAATAATCAACTCGGGGTCTATCGCCGCCCCGATATTAGCTGTCACCTGCGCCAGATACGCAGTAAAACGCTCCAGCACAGCCAGCGCAGCCGCGTCGCCCTGCTCAGCCGCTGCCATAACCTCACGGCCGTGCGTATATTCCCGTCCGGTCTCCTCCCTTGCCAGCCGCAGCAGCGCCCGACCGGACACATATTGCTCCACGCAGCCCCTCTTTCCGCAATTACAGGGGCGACCATCCTGCACCAGCAGGCTGTGGCCCCAGTCGCCCCCGCTCCATGTGGCCCCGCGCGGCAGCTGCCCGGCCACCATATTAGCCCCGCCTACACCGGTGCCCAAGGTCAGCATGACCAGGTTCGTTCGGCTGCGCCCGGCGCCCAGCCAGGCCTCGCCCAGCAGCGCGGCATTGGCATCATTATCGGCCGTCGCAGGCCGGCCAAAGGCAGCCTCCGCCCACTGCGTAAGCTGCACTCCTTGCCAGCCGGGCAAATTATCGGTGGCGTATACCACCTCGCCGGAGTCTGCGTTGATCCGGCCCGCCGAGGCAATCCCGACTGCCTTCACCGCGGGATGCCCAAGGAGCAGTTCCTCAACGAGGCTGTGAAGCTGGTTGAGGATCGAATCCCGGCCCAGCCGGGCCTCCGTATCGCGCACGGCTTCCGCTAGAACGGCTCCCTCTTCATCGGTAACAAGCCCCTTAATGCCTGTCCCCCCGATATCTACACCTATGACTTGCCGCATTCGCACCGCCTCCACTACTACGTCTGTATCAAGCGGAAACGGCTTTGCCATCCTTTTGGGAAGGCACCGTTTCAGTTCTTAAGTGTCACCTCATATTTCTCATTTGCCTGCTTTCTGGCGGCATACAGCCGGTATATTGGTGCATCATTTATTATCGTTTCATTTCTCCCACAATTTAATATATCCGGTCAATAACTGCCCGGGCAGTCAGCTCCTTCATCCGCTTGGTCTCTTCTCCATGCAGGCGCTCCAGTCCCTGGCAGAGCAGGTCAATAATGAACAGTTGTGAGATCTTAGCCCCGACAGAGCCGCCCTCCAGCGGCGACTCCTTCCCGGCGGTCAGCAGTACAATATCGGCAATGGAAGCAATCGGGGACTTCGCATAATTGGTCATGGCAATGATCTTGGCCCCGTTCTGCTTCGCCTTCATCAACATGTCATTCGTATCCAGCGTGCTGCCGGAGACACTGATCCCTACAGCAACGTCTCCCTCCCCCATCGTGACTGCCATCATCGACTGGATGTGGCTGTCGGAATTTGCTTCAACCCGCCGCCCGATACGCAGAAAGCGGTTCTTGGCTTCCAGTGCTGTGATTCCTGACGAACCTACGCCGAAGAACTGGACAAACCGCGCTTGGTCCAGATCATCTACGGCCTGCTGCAGCTGCTCCCGGTCAATCATTCCCAGACTGGATTGCAGCACACCAACCATCGAGGCATACAGATGGTCGGCATAGTCACCTTCGCCTGCCCCCTGGTCTCCAAAATGCTGGGCCTGACGCTTCGGCAGTCCCTGGGCCAGCATCAGCTTGAAATCCTGGTATCCCTTGAAGCCGATCTTGCGGCAGAAGCGCATCACTGTAGTCTCGCCCGTTCCGGCGAAGTCAGCCAACTCGGTGACTGACAGATAGATCAGATTGTCCGGGTGCTCCAGCACACAACGGGCAACCTTCTGTTCTGATTTGGTCATGGAAGGATAATACGTATTAATTCGGTCATTCATTTCCATTGCGGTTCATCCTCACTTTTCTCGCCGCTGCTGCGAACGGCTGGGTAATCAGTTGCGGCCGGGTAATGGCCGAGCCTACCACCACTGCATAGGCTCCCAAGTCCAGCGCAGCTTCCACCTGAGCGGGCTGGCTGATCCGGCCTTCGGCAATGACCGGAATCTTTAGCCGCCGGGCAGCCTGTTCCAGCAGCTCTAGATTTGGTTCCTCCTGCTGCCGCGAATAGGGCGTATACCCCGACAGGGTGGTCGAGACACAGCTGACCCCCAACGATTCGGCATAGACCGCTTCCTCCAGCGTAGAGATATCCGCCATGGAATCGGCCGGGCTTGTGCCCAGCAGGTCTATGATCTGCTCCAATGTACACCCCCCCGGACGCCTCTGCAGGGTTCCGTCAAAAGCTATAATATCTGCTCCGGCCTCCAGCAGCTCCTCTATCTCCCGCAGTGTAGGTGTAATGTAGACGGCGGAACCAGGGTAATCGCGCTTCACGATGCCGATCACCGGCAGCGAAACCGCCTGCTTGATCGCCCTTACATCTGCCGCCCCGTTCGCCCGAATGGCGATAGCTCCTCCCTCCGCAGCGGCTACGGCCATCCGGGCCATGATCTCCGGCCCGTGCAGCGGCTCATCCGGCAGCGCCTGGCAGGAGACAATTAATCCGAGGTGCAGGCTTTCCATTATACTTTTGCTCAGGATCCCCACCCTCTCTTCTATATTATAATAAGCCTGCCTCAACCGGACACATACTGCACAGACAACCCCACCTCAAACATCCGGTTCCACGGCATATAGCAGTCGGTAATCTTTACGCTTCCTTCCGGACTGTCGATCCGCACCGCCAGTTCCTCGATCAACCGTTCCTGTACACGTGCAGCCACACGGCCGCGCGGCCCGTCAAGCTCATATTTGCCGTAACCCATCTCCTGAACGGGACCGTCACTAAGCTCTCCCCGTACAACCGAGCAATAGCAGACATCCTCCGCGTAGCGGAGCGCCAGAAAATCCAGATGCACCTGTGTCCGCCCGAAGTGCAGATAGATCATCGCCTGGGAGATGACGGTTCCAAGCGAGTTCGAGCTTGTGTTCCAGCCAGCGTAACCGGCCAGGTCGAACAGCATGTTCTTCTGACGCAGCATTTTGACCAGCTTTTGGTCGCCTCCATTGGCATAGCCGACATCGGCTACAGCTACTGGAATCTTCTTGTGCCGCAGCAAGTACTCCCCGTATTCTAGCAGCTCCATCAGGTTCCGGTGTATATCATAGCTGAAATAAGCATGATGCTGCGATACCGCCTCCGCCATCGTCTCGCCCGGTGCACTGACCAGCAAGACCAGTTCCGCTTCTGCAGCACTGGACGCGATTAGCCCGCCTGCGGCCAGAATCTGATACTTCAGCGTCTCGTAGAAGAAGCGGTCCTCGAACAGCGGCGTCACGAACGCCCCCTGTACAGCGGACAAACGCGGGTAGATCAGTGGCCTCCGCCCTTCGGCCATATTCAACACTCGGGCAAGCAGCGTACAACCCACCTCATCTGCTCCCGGATACATATAGACCTTAAGCTCCAGATCAAGCGCCATGATCCGCGCCCGTACCTTCTCCTGATCCCTGGCGGTATGCCCGTACGGGGCCGAGTCATCTTGCGGCACAATCATGAAGTCAATCACTCCGTCCCGGACCAGTTCCAGCGCCTGCTTGTTGGCTTCAATATTAACGGCTCTGCGGCCGAGATAATCTTGCAGTACTGCGGCCGGGAGTCGCAGATCAATATCGGACAGCTCACGGATCTCCTCGTTGGTGGCAATACCCAACTCCAGCCGGTGCCCAATAAAGCCTTTGCGGAAGATCTCCCGGCCCCAGTCGGCATAATAATCCGGTTCCTCGTCTGATAGAGAATACTGCGGACAGCGCATAATCAGTTGGAACGCATACAGCTTAAGCTGCGGATAGCGCCGTTTGATCTCCCGCAGCTGCTCCAGACGGGCGTGCAGTTCATCGGGCTTCAGTCCGTGCAGCCTTGACGGAATGATCCCGCCGTAGAGCAGCGTATCCAGCGCGACTACTGCGCTGTCCGCTCCTTCGCAGGCAGCCTCGAACCAGGACCACAACTGTTCTACATCACCCGGCCGCTTCTTCAGCCCCATGATTTCGGCAGGCGGGCGCTCCACTATATAATCTGTTCCCTGGGCCAACAGATAAGGGAATTCATAATTACAGGGCCGCTCATCCAGCGGGACCAGGATCAACTTCCTAGGCTTCGTCATGTCCGTTCTCCTCCTTTGTTTTCTCCGGCAGTTCGATGCCCAGCGCCTTAGCCGCACGGACGGCCGGATCACTGCCGAGCCGTACACCATAGCTGCGGCAGGTCTCCATGCATTCATGGACTTCTGCTGCAGCCTGCGGCTCCAGCGGGTCCTCCAACTGCCTGCGCACCGCCCTCCAGAGCGCTGAATCTGCGATAGCCCGGCGCAGCCACGGTCCTGCTTCTTCGCTGAACTTGGTATTGTCTAATCCGCCCAGCCGCACGGCCGTCTGCTCCAGCCGGCTGAAATAAGCATCCAGCAGATCCAGATCGCGCTCCGCCAGCGCATCGTCCAGATCCGGGTAGCCACCGGAATACAGGCGGCTGTTCAGATTCTGGCGGCAGAAGAACATCATTTCATCCGCCAGTTCCCCGGAGAATTCACGCACGGACAGCTCCCAGGACAGCTCCGGCATGTAGCGCTCGCTGTTCCACATATAGTGGGACATGGTGGTGAGCGTAATTTTGGAGCATTCCCACTGGTTCATGGGGTTGGCCACAACGGCGGTATGCCCGAGTTGGCCGAGCCGTGAGCTGCGCCCGCGCACCGGGTCAAGGAACAGCCGGTCCTTGTCGCAGTCATTCACCGGAATATTGTCCCACAGCCACAGCTCATGCCCGTAATAATTGAAGTTATCCTCCGCATGCTTGCGGCCGATCTCCGGGGCGAAAACGAAGTAGCCGGTCCAAAAGACTTTGACAGCGGGATGAAGCTGCTCCCGGATATCCTTCTTGTACTCCGTATTCCAATACGACCAGTACTCTGAAGGACACATCACCAGGGAGAAGTGCGGCAGACAAACGGCCAGATAATCGTAGACCCGGTTCGTCACGTAAGCATGGGCGTTCCCGGAGCGCTCCAGGAACTGCTTGTTGTCACCTTTTAACACATAATCAATGTCATCCATCAGCAGCGCGAAATGCCGCACCCCAATCGCGATCATCGCAGCAAGTTTCTCCTCCAGCTTCGCGAAGTCCTCCCGGCTGCGGAATTCCAGATCATTGCCCGGGCTGATACAATAGTAGAAATCTACCAGATGTTTGTCGCATTCCTGCTTCAGGTCATGAATCTTGGCAAACATATCGTCCGGGTACGGCTCACGCCACAGCTTCCGGTGATAGAGATCATCCTTCGGCGCGTACATGAAGGCGTTCATCCGGTGTTCACTCATGTATCTGACCGAATCCATGCGGTCTGCGAAGCTCCATGGTACACCATAGAACCCTTCAATAATGCCCCGCACCGCAAAAGAAGGCTCATCCTCCACTGTAACCACCGGCAGGCGGCAACGGTCCTCCTCCACCGTAAGCAGCCGCTTCAGCGCATCCAGACCATATTTTAGTCCCCGCTGGCCTGACGCAGTAATGACCAGCTTTGCATCCTCTCCAATCACAAGGCGGTATCCGTCTGCAGCAAGCCCGCAGTCATACTCCAGCATTAGCTGTGCATTCCCCTTGTCGGCGGTAGCTACACCCGGACCGGCAGGCTCCAGAATCACGATGCCGCCTTCCTCCAGCAGTCCGTGGACATCCTGATTCATCGCATACCGGGAAGCCAGCTCGCAGCGCAGCTGCGGACCCTCCAAAATCAGCTCTTTGCCTTGCGTATAATAGTCGCGGAACAGATACTGGCATTCCCGTAACGAAATTCCCATTGAGTTGTGCCTCCTTAGTTACCCTTTAATTGCTCCGGCAATTCCTTCCATATAATACTTCTGTGTGAACAGGAACACGATGATAATCGGCAGCACCGAAATCATCGTTCCGGCGGCAATCCAGCCGAAGTTATAAGAGAACTGCCCGTTCAGATAAGTCAGCGCCGCAGCGAGCGGATACTTCTGCGGGTCGTCCAGGACAACAATCGGCCACAGGAAGTTGTTCCAGAACGCCATGACCTCCAGCAGCCCGATAACGGCAATCCCCGGCTTGACGAGCGGCATCACCAGTTGAATAAAGATCCGCAGCTCGGATGCCCCGTCCATTTTACCCGAATCCCGGATGTCAACAGGAATGCCCAGGAATGTCTGCCGCATCAGGAAGATATTGAACACCGACACCGCTGCTGGAAGAACCACACCCAGGAAGGTATTGCCCAGTCCAAAAGCCTGAATCGTCAAATAATGCACAATCATAGCGGTAGCCGACGGAATAATCATGGTCGAGATTAGCAGCGTGAACACCAGATTCCTGCCCTTGAACCGAAAGACCGCCAATGGGTATGCGGTCAGAGAGGACAGCAAGATATTGAAGACAACTCCGAGCAGCGTAATGACGACCGTATTCAGAATGTAACGCGGGAAATCCATGAAGTTCCACACCTGCACATAGTTCTCGAAACCGATGAAGGTCGGCAGAATGGCCGGCGGATTCGCAAAGACGTTGCGCCCCGGCATCAGTGATACACTGAGTAGCCATAAGAACGGCCCCATCATGAACAGGGCTAGCAGTATCAGCAGAATATAAGTAATCAGATAACGAAAGCTACGCGGCATCAATAGGAATTCACCCCGCCTCTCCGGTTGAGCCGTAATACGAGCACGCTAAGCGCCCCCACCAGCACACTGACGATCAGCCCGAGCGCCGAGGCATAGCCGAAATTGAACTGCTCCAGCCCTTTTTGAAAAATATAGACGCTTGAGGTCAGTGTGGACGTCCCCGGTCCGCCCTTAGTCAGTATGTAGACCTCATCGAATACCCGGATTGCCCCCATGACCGAGATCAGCGTGCAGAACAGAATATGCGGGCGCAGCAGTGGCAGCGTTACATGCACAATCAGCCGCAGCGGCCCTGCTCCGTCTACCCTTGCAGCCTCATACAGGTCTGCTGGAATGCCTTGAAGACCGGCCAGATAAAGCATCATGTAATAACCGAGGCCCTTCCACATCGTAATGAACATCAGGACATACAGCGCTGTGCTGCTAGTGGAGAGCCAGGAGACCTGCTCACTGAGAATACCCACCTTCAATAGCAGATAATTGACCACTCCGTTATTGCCGAGCAGCCAGCTCCAGATCAGCGCCACTGCTACCATGGACGTTACTACCGGGATGTAGTAGGCGGCCCGGAACATTTTGACCCCCGGAATTTTACTGTTCACCAGAATCGCCATCAGGATTGAGAGGATCTGGATTACCGGCACAATCAGCACATACACAAGCGAGTTCCATAGTGAAATCAGGAAATTATGATCCTGGAAGGCCCGGGTAAAGTTATCCAGACCCACGTAATGCGTCTCGGTAATGACTGAATAATCTGTCAATGAGAGCGGTACTCCGTATATAATCGGCCAAAAGGTAAACACCGCCAGAAACAGCAGGCCCGGCGACATAAAAGCCCATGCGGTAAACGCCTCGGAACGAATTCCTTTATACATCCGCTACACCTCCCTCTCCTTCAAACAACTCCACAAAGTGTGTCTTTAGGTTAGATGTTTACTCAGATACTTTGCGGGTACCCAAAACATATAAAATTTCTTGTTGGCGGAATCCCCATCCAGCTATGTTTCAGCAGCTTAGGAACCCTGACTGATAATGTCGTTAACTTCCTTCTCTACCTTGTTCAGCGTCTCTTTGATATCTGCGCCGTTCATCAGAATCTCTTGCAGTCCCCGCGTCAGCGCAGAGTTGATATCCGAGGCGCTTGGCACACCGACCATGTAATCAGTAGCCTTATCCAGACTCTGCGAGGATGCCACCTTCGCTTCCGCTTCCAGTGAGCCGTCGGAATCGGTGAAGAACGGGTCCTGTATGGAAGCCTTGCTTGACGGCAGTGTATTGGCGACTTTGGAGAAGGCCGTCTGGTTCTCGGCGTTAGTAATGAAGGCGGCGAACTCAACGGCTTCCTTCGGGTTCTTCGACTTTTGTGGCACGACCAGGTTCATAGAGTTGGAGAGACGCAGATTTGCCTTGCCTGTTGGCAGCGGGACTGCGACCGTATTCTTGTAGACATCCGGCGCAGAGGTCTTAATGAAGTTAATGAAGGTCGGGCCGGATAACTGGAAGGCTACCTGCTCACCGGAGAAATATTGGATCTGCTTGCTGAAATCCGCGTCCTCCTTGAGCACCACGCCTTCCTTCATCAGATCACGCATCTGGGTAATCATCGCTTCGGCTTCCGGCGTATTGAACGCGGCGGCTGTCTTGTCTTCATTCAGAATCGGAATGCCATCGATTGGGAACAACTTGGAGACCAACTGCTGGGCATACCCGGCTGCTCCGGTCTTCTCATGAACCTGACGGGCCCACTCCACCAACTCCTCGCGGGTCTGCGGCGGGTTCGCAGGGTCGAGGCCAGCTTTTTCCACCAGCTTCTTGTTCATGAACAGCACCTCAGTGCCTGTATACCAGGGAAGCGCATAAGCTTTGCCCCCGAGCACGGTAGAATTATAGATTCCCTCGAAATAACTCTTTGCCTGCTCATCCGTCAGATACTCACTCAGATTAAGCAGTGCCCCCTTGCTGCCTAACTGGCTGGCGAATTCGGTGTTCAGATTTACGACATCAGGACTCTTGCCACTGGCCGTGCTGGTCAACAGGCGCTGCGAGATGGCATCATAAGGATAATCCTTCCACTCGACCTTCACTCCCGGGTGGCTGCCCTCATACTTGGCGATCAGATCATTGAAGTAATCATTGAACGTAGGCTGAAGTGCAATCGTCCAGAATTCGAGAGTTACGTCCTTCGCAGCAGCCGTTGACTGCCCCGTGCTTCCTGTATCCGGTGTACCCTTGGTACTGTCATTCCCTCCGCATGCCGCAAGTAGCATAAACATCGTCAGCAGCAACAATACTGTGAAGCCCTTCCTGTTCGTTCTCACACAACATTCCCCCTCAGTATAAGTGTGAGGTGAGCGCCCTTCCCGCGTAAGCATTCCTGACTTGTTGCTCCCTCTTTGCAAAGAGTATAGCAGAATTTACATTAAAATGAAGTATTTTTCCAAAATTAAATTAAAAAGTGAAATAATTTTTCTTTTTTACTGATTTTAAGAGGTAGCGGAAACTTTCCCCGAGCTTCCGTGATAGATTCGCTTTTCAAGAAACATCGGATTTTGATCCGGATTGCCAGTACCGACTTTTGCCCCTTCCATATCGTGGTTCAATCCATTTACTCCTTAGACTCGTATATGCTGCATGTTTTTCTGTCGGATCAACGTCATTTGCTTCAGACCACTCTGCAACGAGTCAAGCTGTATCCTCTCCTTCACCAGTGATACAACCCTATCAGGATTTTGGAGCAGTTATTAATTTAAATGTCGGCCAACGCACTTGGGCTACTGGCTATTCATTTCAGATCATCACTACCGATGGGAGCGTTATCATAGAGCCATATAACGATTATGCGTTTTATGCTCTCAGACCAGGGGTTACGGTTATAAGAGCTGATTTTGGTAATGGAAACTGGATGTATTATTCAGTAGTCGTGAAATAATTTAATGCGTACTAATCATAAAGAGAGTACCTTAATCACAATAAATAGTGAAAAGGTACTCTCTTTTTTGGACTAGCATTAACTTGAATCCCCTACGCCGGGCAAAATCAACAAACCTGAACTTGTCTGGCCTATGCCGTGCCTCTGTATACTGGAATTGACTGGCGTCCTCCAGATACACCTGACTTATGGGACAGCACCTTTCACGTTCTCTCGGATGTATATTGATTCTCTATGATCACAAGGATTCCTTGACACGTTCCTGCTCGGGCTCAGGCTCTACATGCACATGCACCGTATATACATCATGCTCTTCCAGCAGCTCATTCTCAACATCTGTGCAGATATCATGAGCTTGCTGCAAGTCCAAATCACCTCGAACCGTGATCACCACGTCCACTACAGCATTGCTGCCATAATTACGTGCTCGTACATCCTTCACCGTCTCGACACCATCAATCCCTGCAATCGTATCACGATATTCCTCAATCAATTCAACATCAAAGCCATCCGTAAGATGGTGTGTAGCTTCTCTGAAAATATCCCATGCCGTCTTGCAGATCAGCAAACCGACGATAATCGCCGTTACCGGGTCAAGCCAAGGCAGACCGAATTGTGAACCTACAATGCCAATGACTGCACCGATACTCACCCATGCATCCGAAATATTGTCCCGTGCGGCAGCCATCACAGCCTGACTTTTAATTCGTGTAGCCAGTCTCTTGTTGTAACGATAAACCAGGTACATAATGACCGCACAGAAAACCCCGGTATACGCTGCAAGAAGATCGGGGGATTCATGTTTGCCTTGAAAAACAGAACCAAAGGCTTCGAACAAGACTTGAAGCCCGACAGCCATCATAATGAACGAAGCAACCAGAGACGCCACGGTTTCTGCTCTCCAATGCCCATATGTATGATCTTTGTCTGCTGGACGCTGTGCGAGCTTCAAGCCAATCAATACCGCAATAGATGCCACGATGTCCGTTGCATTATTCAGTCCGTCTGCCTTGAGCGCCTCCGAACCTGCCGTAGTACCAATAATCAGCTTCAGTGCAGTCAAACATATATAAGCGACGATACTGATGATCGCCCCGCGCTCCCCAAGTTTTAGATTATCGTATCTCTGCTGATCCACTTCAAATTCCTCCTGCAATCTTCAACTCTACTAACACTCGTATGATGGTATCATTGAACATTTGTGTGGGTCTAGAGAAACGTTTTAAGTGTAAGACAACATAGTCTGAGAGCGGCAAGAGTTTAACGAGAATCCAAAAAAGTTGCGTCTGGAAAACATGTTCCCTTGTCTTTTACAATTCAAAAAACCTGTCCGTCTCCGGGCAGGTTTCAAAAATTAATCCAGAAGCGTATAAATCTGAATGCTCTCCACTTTCGCATCCTTGATATGAAACGACATTACATCCACATAGTTGGACGGCTCGTAACGGAAATCGTCCTCTTCATTCGGGGCTCCGTCACCGAGCAATTTCCCTTCAGGATAAGCACTTTTTAGTGTATCCAGACTGTCCCCTACTTTAATATTCCGCGCTGTTGTATATGTGGGTTCTGTTATTTCAATATGAAAGATGGAGTCTTGTTTCCCCTCCGGGATACTGATTGTTTTGATCACCAGACCCGGATACGTGTACACTTTTTCCGTAAAACCGATTAATGTGTCCATATTCGTTCCATCGTCAGCGCTGTAGGTATGAGATTTCAGGTTATCCGGTTTACCCAGCATCTGTTCCATCTGCTCTTCATTTGCTGTATCGGCAATCGCAATGGTGTGTTCATTATAAACAAAAGCAAGCTCCTTCAGCACTACATTGCCTTCCTTCTCCATAGAACCTTCCTTAATGACTTCACCACCCTCTCCCTCGGAACTTTCGGAAGGAGACGTATTGGAATTTGCTGCACCTTCGCCTTTGTTCTGTTGATTCGATGAACCTTGTTCAGCCGAGTTCTGTGCAGGAGCTGGAGAACTGGCGTTACCGGATTGACAGCCCGTCAGTGCCATCGTTAGTAAAGCACTAAGCAGGATAAGACTTGCAGATTGGTTCGTTAATTTCATCATGATCCCTCCATAATGTGTGTGATTTCTTCTTATGAAGTGATTATAAAAAACGCATTTGTTAGTCTCATAACAGAAATGTATCAGTCTTGTAACGTTACTTATTTAGGCTGCTTTACGAACGAGGCAAAACAATCGTAACGGTCGTGCCTTCTCCCAATTGACTTTTGATGTCGATATATCCGTTAAATCGTGCCACAATCTCTTTGCAAATGGACAGTCCAAGACCTGAACCGTTCGCTGTACTTGCATTTTTTGCCCGGTAAAAACGTTCCTGCACTCGCTCCAGTTCATCTCCCGCGATGCCGATGCCCTGATCACATATCCGGATAACCACTTCACTCAAAGTATGTTCGATCTGCACTTCAATCTGTGACGGATTTTCCGAGTACTTGATGGCATTGTCTACAAGGTTTGCGATCGCATGGGACATCAGCATGTAGTTCACATTGGCGTAGACGTTTGTCGCACCCTCATTTTGTGCTTCTGTCTCTGCTCTGTTGATTATGATTGCGATTCCTTTTTCCTTGGCCTTGGCTCCCATATTTTTAACGACTTGCTGAATCAGCTCGTTCATTTCCGTCCTCTCGACCTCCAGTTCGTCAGAACCAGCCTTGTCGAATCGGGATAGTAATAACAATTCGTTGATCAAACGGGTCAGGCGATCCGATTCCTGCAGCAGATGAGCATAGATCTTATGAAGCTGCTTGTCCTCCGTCTCCTCTTCATACAGGTATTGTGAGAAACCGCGAATGGCTGCCAAGGGTGTCTTGAGCTCATGCGATACATTGGAGACAAATTGCTTCTGGTACTGAATGTAATCATGAAGCTGCTTCCCCATTTGGTCTAACCCTTCAGCCAGCATGCCAAGCTCATCCTTCCGCTTCAGATGCACTCTGCGAAACTCCTGTCTGGAGAAACTTTGCACAGCGCCAAGCAGCACCTTGACCGGTTTGGTTGTATTACGTGCAATCCAGAGACTGGATAAGGTAATCAGCACAATAAATCCGCCTGCACCTGCAAACAGGATATAACGTATCTGATCCATCATTGTATAAAAATACGATATATCCTCAACGAACTCATACACATAAGCGTTCTGGTAGTATTGGTCCTGAATGGGAGTCGCAAAATAAAGCAGATGATCTTCCGTAACCGTGTAGGCATAGCTGCCGCCAAGAGCTTTCTCTATATTTTTTGCAAAAACAATCGGCTTGCCATCATTAATGATGATGCCATCTACAGCCAGGCCCAGCAGCTGCCTGGAGCTGTCGTAAATACGTACTTCCTTGCCAGAAGCTTTCAGCTTCTCCAGAGCAAGTCTGACAATCTCCTTGGTCTGCGGCTCTCCAGATGATGACCTGTGCTGTGATAAAACCTCTCGGAAGGACAACTCGGAGAGATCGGCTTTCTCCATCATCTGTTTCTCAATGGTAACGAAACTGTAGTAATCAATCGCCTTGTTGATTGCAAATATGATGATGCCAAAGGAAAGCACGGAGAAAAATAAATAATTCAGCAGTAAGCGTGTTGCATATTTCAGACCTCCCCACCTCCAAGCTGATAGCCAAAACCGTAGATGGTTCTGACATACTTCGGATCGTCCGCGTTATCCTCCAGCTTCTTTCGCAAACGCATAATGGTCATGTCTACGCTGCGACTGTCTCCCATAAAGTCATAACCCCATCCGATCTGCAACAGTTCATCCCGCGTAAAGATTTTGTCAGGCCTTTTCAGCAGCGTTTCCAGAATTTTAAATTCTTTGGCTGTTAAAGACACAGGGATATCATTTTTCAGCACACTTCGGCTTTCCAGATCAAACGTCAGCTCTTCATGAATGATGCGTGTCGATTGAACCTCTGTTGTTGCTTCACTTATGTTTTCCCTGCTCTCGTTTCTTCTCAGAATGACCTTGATGCGGGCCAGCAATTCCCGATTGTCAAAGGGTTTGGTCATGTAATCCTCGGCTCCCAGCTCAAGCCCTAACACCTTGTCAATGATCTCGTTTTTGGCAGAGAGCATGATCACCGGAATGGCGCGTTTTCCCGTAATTTCCTTGCACAAATCATATCCGGAGCAATCTGGCAGCATCAGATCAAGCACAACTAAATCAGGTTGAAAGGAGTCCAGCAGCTGCAGGCCAGCTTTGCCATCCTCTGCGGTCTGCACATCATAGTTTTCTCGTTTGAGCACCAGCTCAATTAAATCTCGAATTGCAATTTCGTCATCAATCACTAGAATTTTCTTCAAGGGAATTCCTCCAGTTCGGTATATCCGCACATTCGTTTTTTACACCTTTTTTCACGTCATAACTCAATGTCTTTACTATAACAATGCTTTGTCAAAAAAACATCGGCTTTCTGGTTCAAGTTGCTCTGTTTCAAACATAACTTAAAGAAACCAACGGAAAGGAGACAAATGCATGGATCTCATATGGGTACTCATCGTCGGTGGTCTTATCGGTTGGTTAAGTGGTAATCTGATTGGGCGTGACGTGCCAGGAGGCGTGATTGGAAATATTGTCGCAGGTTTTATTGGTTCTTGGCTAGGAACGGAGCTGCTTGGTGCAAGAGGGCCTGTTGTGGGTGGGTTTCATATCATTCCCGCAATCGTGGGAGCGATTATTGCGCTGCTGATCTTTTTTGCTCTGGCGCGTGGTGGTGCATTCCGAAGACGTTAAAAAATAGACTCAAAGCGATGAACCACTTGATCGGTTTATCGCCTTGAGTCTTTTTATTTGGAAAGTTGTATATTTTATTTATTCCATTTCTCAAACCATACTTCCAGCGCCTGAATCACCTGCTGAAGCTGCTTTTCTTCTGTGATCTGAGGTGTATTATCTCCCTTCTGCATGCCATACGAGCCAAATTGACCATGATTTCCGCCCTCAATGCTTACAAAAGTAGTATCTTGGGGAAGGTTGTTTTTAGCTTTTTCCCACTCTTCCCAGTTCAGAACGCCATCCTTGCTTCCTGTAATCTGCAGGGCGGACAAGCTACTGCCGTTCAGTCTCCCGCCCTCATCCGCGTAGGATGCCAGATAAAAGACACCTTTGATCTGATCCGTGTGGGCTGCAGCATATCGTGAGGCGAATACTCCCCCGAGTGAGTGACCACCGATGACATACGTTTCATCCGGATGCTGCGCCAGGAAGCTATCTGCCCGGCTGCCACCAAACATCGCCAAATTCAGCGGCATCCGGGCAATATAGACCCGGTGTCCCTGCTCTGCCAGTTTTCGTGCCATAGGAGCATAGCTTGCCGGTTCTACCAGCCCTCCCGGGTAAAAAACAACGTTAGGCTGTATGATATCCTGATCCTTCGGTTCAAATTGGTATCCATGCCTGATTTCACTTACAAGCACCTTGCCGTCGCTTTTCATTGCGTCTTCTGCTTGTTTGGACGGGCTGTAGGTTACGGATGCCAAATAGGCAAACAATCCTGCAACCAAGGCAATAATGATCACACTGGCCCATATCGCAAATTTTTTCCATCTGTTGCTGCGCGCTGCTGTCTTCGCCATAACCTGATGACCCCACCTTTTATAACTTATCGTATTCCTTGACGATTTTTATTATATTTACTGGTAAGTAAAATTACAAGCCACTTTGCTTAAATGTATCTTTTAACATAAAATATTGATGAAGGAGCGTGTACGAATCTATGCCAGCACAAGTACCTAAACGTTTACGGGGCAGACCCAAACAGACGGATAATGATATTTCCATCCAGCAAACGATTATTTATACGGCCTCCACCCTTTTTAAAGAATTTGGATACGAGACGGTGACACTTCAGCAGATTGGCAAGAAATGCGGTGTATCCAAACCGACAATATATTATCATTTTGCGAGCAAAGCTGATCTATTCCAGGCGGCTATGACAACAATGCTGCAGAATGTAAGAAAAATTACCGCGCGTATGCTGGAGGAAGCAGCGCATTTGCAGGATGGATTAATTCAATTAACCGAAGCCCGGCTCGCCAATCCGCATGGCCAGATTGAAACGATGATGCGAGAAGCAGAGCCGCTGCTGGAGGAGAAACATATTCATGCAATTCGCGAGGCGGAGCATCAGATTCATGAAGTATTGGCTGCGCATTTCAAGCTTGCCATGGAGCAGCAGATGTTCCGCGAAGAGGATCCGTTATTTCTGGCAGAGGCTTTCTCTACGTTAATGTTAATGGGCAATCGTGAACATGACACGAAGAAATATGAGTCAAATCATGTCTTGGCGGAGAAGATTGTACGTGTTTTTCTACAAGGCGTGACCTTATCTTAGATCTTGTTATGAAAGTCAAAGAACCCCCGCGCTTCGCTCGAAAGCTCAGCAGGGAGTTCTTTGACGTGGTTAGTTTTCCCCACGCAAACCATCTGTGATTTGAATGCGCTCAAGCCGTCTGAGCGGCCAATATGAAGCTAACAGTGTAGCTGCAATGCCTCCTGCACTCGCGATTAGAATGCTGCTCCATGGGACAAACCATTCAATCTGCACAGCGTTTCTCAATAGATAAGATACGCCGTAACTTAAAGCTGTTCCCAGCACGCTTCCATATATCGCTGCGAATATACCGTAGAACATGCCTTCCAGCAGCACCATTTTGCGAATTTCCTTCTGAGTCATGCCAATGGCTTTTAATACAGCGAATTCCTTCGTTCGCAGAATGAGATTCGTACTCACCGTATTCAAAATATTCAGGAACGCAATGGCTGAGATGACACCTATGAAGCCATATAGGAAAATATTTAACGTCATCGCATCGTTCCGGGCTTGCTTCATTTCCTCTACCCGATTCTGGTAACTATACCCTGCATCCTTTTGGACAAGGCTTTTGAAATAATCTACAATTGCCCCTTTATCTGTATCAGGATTGGCTTTAATGAAAATTCTGTCGTAGGTGTTATCACCAGTGATGTTTTCAATCACCTTTGGTGTTGTTATCATTTGAATAATCGCACTTTCGGAGTATTTATCAGAGAGAGGACCTTGATCTGCTATTCCGACAACGGTCACTGTTTTGTATGGTTGCTTATCATGCATTGATCGGACTTTAATTTTATCCCCAACCTTGAAGCGGGTTTGATCAATGATCATCTTGGTTCCTTGTTCGGTGATCATGCTGATTTTCTGGATAACAATGACACCATTTTCATCGTTCATCTGGCTTGCATCAATGCTTCCGGACGTGAGTTTGGGACGAAGCTCCTGAAGCCCGTTTACACCGTAAGACATCAGAAAGTTGTTACCCATCCGATATCCATTTTCCTGTTCAACCGTGTACATTTCTTTCCGATGCTGGTAGTAATCCGGATTCACTTTCTCTTTCGGAATGACCGCCTGGAGCTGATGATTGTAAAAAGGGTAGGCTTGGTTAACTCCATCAAGTGCAGCCAGCTTGTTATACACCGAATTAGGGATACGTTTATTCATACCCTGATATTCCAAGGAGTAAGAGTAATTGATGCCCGATGAAGAGGTTGTGCTTAATGTGTTCACCAAGCCGCTAAACACAATGTACATGACAATGCTGATAATCATTGAAAAGGCCGTAATGCGAAATCTCTTTCGGTTCCGCCGAATATTTCGACTGGCAAACCTCCCTTCGAATCCAAGCCATTTGCTTCCAGCAAAAGACAAGCGTTTGAAATCCCCCTGCTCTACCACCGTGCTACCTGAGGTTTTCAGTGCTTCAAGTGGCGAGACGCTGGATGCCAGCTTGGCCGGACCCAGCGCTGATACATAGGCAACCATCAGTCCTAAACCGGCAGCCGCAAGTAGAATAGGTACTGAAATAATCATGTGCATATCGTTCAAGAAACCTAATGTCAGGAAACTGATGTTATAGAATAAAACCTTCATCAAAATGGTTCCTGTAAACAATCCGATCGGAATAGCAATTAAACTAAGCACAGTCGCTTCCTTAAATACAATTTTGCGGATCTGAGCGGGTGTGGCACCTATGCATCGCAGCATGCCAAATTGAGAAATGCGTTCAAGCACTGAAATATGAAACGTATTGTAAATTACTGCGCTTGTGCATCCCATAATGATAAGAACAACGGCTGCCAATGCATACATTGAACTTTGGTTAACATTGTTATAGGTACTCTTGCCAAACAGTTTGAGCAGTTCATTGTTATATTCGATCCGAATATTTTTATTTACGGATTCCCGGTTCAACTCCTGAGCCGAATCCTGATCTACGCTTTCCCAACCCAAGGATGACAGAATGGCTTCCGTTTTATCCTTTATTTTGTCCATTGATTTCATCGTGGCATAGATAAAGAAAGTCTGAGAAGGATCGATTTTTTGATGATCATCATACGTAATTGCTGAATAGATAAAGGTGGATGACCACATTACATTTTTGGCTGGTTTCATCACACCGACGACGGTATATTGCTGTTTCATGCGCGGTTTGAATTTCTCATCCAGGTCCCACCCATAATCACCAACGGAGTTCGCACTCTTCACCTTTCCTGTCGAAGCTTCGATCCGATCTCCCAGGTTTAGCGTTATCTTATCTCCAATTGCTGGTTTTGAAGCGAACGTATTCAGGCTCCAGGATGACAGGATGATTTCGTTAGGCTTTTGCGGCAAACGTCCACTCTCTAACTGAACTTGAAGCTTGGACATGGCTTGCGAGTCGTATCCTTTCACATTCAAATAACGATACGGCGCAGCAAACGGGTTTTCCTTTTGCTCCTTTTCACTCGTGGAGCTTATGATTGCATAACCAATACGATGAATGACTCCCGCACTGCCTATGGCGGCCTGATTCACAATACGAGGTACGTCTTTGCCTGATACCCCATTGAACGACACTTCATAATCTCCATAATCCCGAATCGTCTGTCGTACCAGTTTGTCCTGATAACTCATGGCAAGTGTGCCGACAGCCGTAAGAAGCGTTACCGATAGAATGATACCAACAATGGTGAGAATGGATCTTTTTTTCTGACCAAGCAAATACTTCTCTGTGAGCCCTGTGTACTTACGCATGGTTCTCTCCTCCAGATTGCTGATCGAAAAGAACCCCGTCTTTAATGTTCACAATTCGATCCGATCTCCGGGCTATATCGGAATCATGTGTAATCATAATCAAGGTTTGATTGTATTTTCGAACCGAATAGGTGAGCAAATCTACAATTTCCTTGCTGTTTTTGCTATCCAGATTCCCCGTCGGTTCGTCAGCCAGAATGATCGAGGGTTTGTTAATCAACGCGCGTCCAATGGCTGTACGCTGTTGCTGACCACCCGATAGCTGGTTAGGGAGATGATGCTTTCTGTCTTTTAGCCCGAGTACGTTCATTAGTTCGTCTGCATAGTCTTCATCGGCTTGACGATGGTCGAGCAGCATAGGCAATTTAATATTTTCCTCTGCGCTTAGAACCGGAATCAGGTTATAGGCCTGAAAAATGAATCCGATCTTTCGTCTTCTGAATATCGCTAAATCCGTCTCGTTCAGAGAATATAGATCCGTCCCATCAATATGGACTTGTCCACTGGTTGGGCGATCTACACCTCCAAGCAGATGCAATAACGAACTTTTCCCCGAACCGCTTGCACCAACAATAGCGACAAATTCACCCTGTTGAACCGTTAAATTAATATGTTTTAATGCCTCAACCTTCGCGTCATTACTTCCGTATGTTTTACATAAATCATGCGTTTTTAAAATTTCCAAAGCATGTGCCTCCTTAATGAGCTGTGAACACTTGCTGTATTCATATGGGTTATTATAGGCTCGGAAGCTTACGTTAAAGTGAAGAGGAAGCTTACGTTATTGTAAGCTTCCTCTTAATATACTGTTTTCATGAATGTAATTCGGAATTCGGCTCCCTTTCCAGGTTCACTTGATACCGAGATGGTTCCACCCATGCCTTCAATAATAGACTTCGTCAGGGACAGACCAACCCCGGTACTATGTGGTTTGGCATTACTTCTTCCACGGTAAAATCGGGTGAACACATGAGGAATTTGATCCGTGTTAATTCCTTCTCCTTCATCCCGGATGATAATCGAGTGAAACAAGCCCTCGTCCTCCATCGTAATGTACACTTTGCCTGATACGGGAGAGTGTTCCAGCGCATTTTTAGTCAGATTAATTATCGCCTCGGTTAACCATTCTTCATCCGCATGCAGAAACATGCCCTCGCCGCCCTGAACAATGATGGTCTGTTTCTTTTGCTCCGCCAACGTCTGCAAGGTCAGCACGGTTGATTCAATAATGTCTTTGGGTTTAACGTTTTGCATTTGAAAAACGATAGCGCCCGCTTCCACCCTTGCCAGCTTCAGCAGGCTGATAATCAGCCATTCCATACGTTCAATCTGCTGCCTGCTTCGTTCCAGAAAAGTGGTTCGGATCTCTTCTTTCATACGTGGGTCATGCAGCATATTGTCATTAAACACAAGCAGGGATGCGAGCGGTGTTTTAAGTTGATGTGATATATCCGTAAGAAGATGGCTTAGAAAGGTTTTCTCCTGCTTCAGCTGATCCACACTATGACTTAGTCTGCCTGCCATCATGTTAAAGCTATGACCAAGGGCACTGAAGTCTCCCTCAGCATTCTCAGGCAATGAGGTATCGAATTGACCTTCCACCACCTGCTCTGCTGCATGTGTAACACGGCGTATTCTGGAAAACAGCTTGCGGTACTCCCAAAATATAAGCATCAAAACCGGGATACCACACAGAAAAAAGATCAACGCCGTATTCCCGGGCAATGCTGTTCCCGACAGAGCAGGCTGATCCTGAATGTTCATTTGCTCTGTATACCCATATTGAGACAATATTTGTTTACCTAACATAAGATCCTGTTGGTCTGAACCTTGAGTAATATTATGAACGAGCTGATCTTCGAGCTGTGGCTGCTTACTTAACACTTGTCCAACAAAGGCCGCATGCTGGTTTACAACCGTTTCATTGATGCTTTGTATTTGCAGGTTCATCACAACATAAATGATTGCAGTAAAACCTAATTGAACAAGGATGAATTTCGTAAAAACAGACTTCCACTCCGGATTACGGATGACTTCATGCATCAGCGGTATGCTCCTGTCGTTTCAGCGTTCCATTTGTATCCAACCCCACGAATCGTAACAATATACTGAGGTACGGCTGGCGTTTCCTCCACCTTTTCCCTTAATCTGCGTATATGTACGGACAGCGTATTATCATCAATGAATTCACCAGAGACATCCCATAACTTCTCAAGAATCGATGTTCTACTGCATATTTGTTTGGGATGGGACATTAACATGAGAAGCAGCCGGAACTCCAGCGTTGTCAGCGGAACTTCCATTTTATTTTTGAAAACAACACCTTCTAACACACGGACCTCAAACTCTCCGGATTTCCATATGTTTGAATGCTGTTCAGGTCGGGAATTACGCCGTAAAACGGCCTTGATTCTGGAAAGCAGCTCCTTGGTGCGAATTGGCTTGGTCATATAATCATCAGCGCCCAGATCAAGTCCTGCGACCACATTCATTTCTTCATCCAGTGCGGTGAGAAAAATGATCGGTACCTGTGAGTCCACACGAATTTCCTTGCATAATTCATATCCCGTTCCGTCAGGCAAATTGATGTCCAGCAAAATAAGTTCTATCTCCGTCTGCGCAAAAGCGTCGCGAGCTTCCTTCAAGGTTCCCGCATGAGTGACCTTATAGCCTTCATTCGTTAACGTATACTCTATCCCAAATACAAAATTTTCATCATCTTCAACAAGTAAAATGTGTTTCATTGCAGCACCCCTATCCTAGCGTAACCTCTTAAATCCAAGTATATGTGCCTCATCATTCTACTAAATGTAACATTTGAAATACAAGCGGGGGCTCGTTGCGGTTTCTTGCATGAAGATGTTCTGCTGCTGACGGGAAAAACAAAAAAGACAACCGATGTATGTATCGGTTGCCTGTGACGAAAAATGATAAAACGATCAAGTTGTGCTAAAGGTGAAGGGTTCCTTTTGTAATCTCTCCCGAGACCTATTTTATTTCATCAACTTCTCTGGATTCTTCACCTTAATTGAAACAACTTCACCACAGTTCAGACAGATCGTATATACACGTTCAGAACCAAGAGACATCTTTTTATCCAAGGGTCGAAGATTAATAAAGTCAGTTGCTTCCACAAACGATGTACCTCCACAATCGTTACAAGTCTTAGATGTTGTTGTCATAACAAATATTCTCCTTTCTACTTATGTAATTTCAACCTATCATTTCAATCATTTAAATGCTTACTTACCTTTCTTACATACACCAATTACCATTGGGCTTGAAGGTTGAAACGGCGTTAGATCCCAGTTCGCATATTGCCTCTCTACGGTAAAACCTCGATTTTCCAGCAATTGCTGAAGTGTCTTTACATCTGTAAAGCGACAGGCAATTCGTGACGTCGTACGGCGATGCCCCCAATCCCGATACGTCACCCAGTGCATAATTTGTTTCGAAGCATCGTATGTCTGAGTTCCGGAAACCTTGACGGTAGCTCCATCCATATCGGTAAATGTGCCCCAGCTCTCTTCTTCCTCATCCGACAAATCTGTCCCGTCCGGATTTCGCATTTCAAATGCAAATATACCGCCGGGCTCCAGAAGGCAGAAAAATCATGGAAAAGCGCTGATCGGTTTCAAATGTACGTGCATCTGCTTCGATAAATTTAACCGGTAGACCCTTCGCTTTGACCCTCGCATACGCGAGCATGGGCTCCACAATGTCCACTCCTGTGATCGGTATGCCCCTTTCGGCTAAAAAAAGCGCCACTAGTCCGGTCCCGCAAGCCAGTTCCAGCACATGCCCCGGATGCTGCTTCGCCAGTTCAAGGAAAAATTCATATTTGTCAGTTTCGCCGCCAAATTCCAGATCATAATTCCTCGGGTCCCGATACTCCTCCTGATTGTTGTGATCAATCAATACATCTCAACCTCCTTCCATAAAAAATGTATTTACAACCGAGATTATAACACAATATAATGGTTTACATTGAGTAAAGGTTAACTACGTGTAAACCATAGCAAAAATGACTACATGACGGAGAAGGAGAAATTTAAACGTATGAGTACGATGACACCATCCACCCGCTTTCCAATGTTCATTCTGATGTTAAATCTGTTTATTGCTTTGTTAGGTCAAGGGATGCTGATTCCCATCTTACCAGAGTACCTCAAGTTGTTTCATGCAGGGGGGACCGTTGCCGGATTTTTGGTAGCGGCCTTTGGCGCAGCTCAATTTCTATTTTCGCCGATCGGAGGACAATGGGCTGACCGTTTCGGACGTAAAAAGCTGATTATGGCCGGCATGTTTCTGGTCGTTGTGTCTGATCTTATTTTTGCCGTATCCACATCTCTGCCTCTGCTCTATATCGCTCGTTTCATCGGGGGAATCAGTTTAGGTCTGATGGTTCCAGCCAATCTGGCATATGTTGCTGATATTACAACTCCTGAGACCCGTGCCAAGGGTATGGGTTATTTCGGTGCATCGATGAACCTCGGTATGGTACTTGGGCCAGGTCTGGGCGGTTTTATCGCCGAGATGGGTGTGCGTATGCCTTATTTCGTCGCTTCCGGTCTGGGTCTGGTTGCAGCACTTCTTACCCTTCTTTTGCCAGAGACTCTTCCACCTGAAAAAAGAACGATCTCAACGGAGAAGAAAAAAGGGTTTAACATGGGCAAACAAATCTGGAGTTCGTTCAAGGTTCCCTATTTCGGATACTTGTTAATTATTCTTGTTATGACCTTTGGTCTGATGAGTTATGAGACTGTATTCTCACTGTTTGCAGAGTATAAGTACGGTTTTAATGCCTCAACGATCTCTATTATCATCACCATGGGGGCGATTATCGGCATCGTAGTGCAGATCTGGCTGCTGGACTTTTTTGTGAAACGGTTAGGTGAAATCAAGCTCATTCGTCTGTCCTTAATCATGACCCCGATTGCTCTTTTGTTCATGTTAATCAAGGTGAATCTGATCTTCCTGTTATTTGCTTCAGCACTGTACTTTGCTTTCAATGCATTTCTGCGCCCAACTGTCAGCTCGCTAATTTCGCAAAACGCTGGCGATCGGCAAGGTTATGCCTCAGGCCTGAATACCACGTATTCCAGCTTAGGTACCGTCTTTGGCCCGCTTGTTGCAGGTATACTGTTTGACAAAAACGTAAACTTTCCGTATATTTTTGGTGCCTTTATGTTACTGGCGGCGTTAACACTTACCCTGAAGACACAACGTTCCAGGAAAGGAAATCGGTATGCAACTGAATGAAAATTGGCACCAGCAGTTAAAAAATCAGAATCGTGACGAGCTGATCGAAGCGGGCAAGCAACTGTTTCTAAAGCATGGACTGCTTCAAGTGAAAATCAAAGACATTTGTGCAGAAGCAAATCTTAGCCGAGTGACCTTCTATAAACATTTTCAATCCATCGATGAGCTGTTGCTCACTATTCAGATGCAATTGGTTGAAACCATGACGGATCATGTGAGGCAAGCCGCAAAGCCGAATGGTAGTGGCCGTGAACAACTAGCTATAATGCTGAACGCATGGGTTTCTTTTGCCAAAATGAATCCTGACCATATTCGTTTTATCCAGTTGTTCGACATCAATTATGAAGTTGTTCATTTTCAGCAAGAACTGAAAGATACCTATGAACGGTTTATCCAAAACGGTAAAGAGAACCACTTCCTGCTTCAAGCATTGATCTCAGGAGTTGCCGACGGCAGCATCCGCAATGCTACACCTCCGCTTAAGCTGGCACAGTTTATATTTACGGTGATGATGGGCATGCTTCAGAAAATGTTTACACAGCGATCTCATGAACTACATCAACTGGATGATCAGATGACGAAGCAGTTGGTCGACATGCTGCTGCAGTTTGCAAGCAATAATAGTACTGAAGATAGAATGAACGAATAGATTGAGCACAGCACCTCCAACAAAATATGATATGAAAACAGGTATTCAAATTCTATGCTGAAAAAGAAAAAGGGTCATTATGTGACCCTTCTTCAATTGTGGCTATACCCTTTCTTCAATTAACTCTATCAGTCTCCTGATCATATTCAGCTCTTTATCTTATTCAAACTTTTAATCAGCCAGCGCCTTATCAGTGACACCACCGTTACAGGCTGCATGGCTTTGGTGTGATCCATATCATTTCCTTTTATGATTTCTATATCCCATCCAAGGTGTTCTAATACTTGCTTATTTTTTTGAAGTATACCGATGATATCTACGGTTACACTGCCAAAGTTTTCTCCATAAACAATCGTGTCTTTCTCCCCGGCGAATGCCAATCTTGGAATACTTAATTTATGCTGGATTTCACGATCATCAAAGTCCATCAGATTTTCGTACATTGTCACAAATTGTTTAGTTTGATTCGTGTCGATCTTTACTTGTATGTTATCCCAGTCAACCTTTTCTGGATTCATAGGATCATGTTCCTTAATATCAGGAGAATTCTGTTTATCCAGAGCTTGCTCATATGTTTTACTTGTTACCACCATCATTTCTTGATATGGACCTTCTATTGGAGGAAAACCACCCATGATTAAGCTTTCTAATCGATCCGTGCGAATCGCTAATTGTAACCCGACCAAAGCTAACCAGGAATATCCGTAATAGCTAAACTTCTTAATTTTCATTTCATCCGCAATGGTTAACAAATCCTTTACTATATGTTCTGGTGTGAGATTATCCGGGTTCGGATTTTGCAGACGGTGTCCTTCATAGTCAAAATATATAATCTGAAACTTGTCCATGAGTCCCTCAATAAAATGTTTTCCTGATTCGGGGTCTACTCCCCACAATTTCAAGTTTTCAGCCTCTTGTCCATATACAGATTCTTTAGCAACGGGAAGCATGATTGTAGGAGAGTCAGAATTCCCAACTAAACCAACCTTTAATTCTGATTCATCCATAAGTTTTATGATCTTCTCCATATTGATCCCCCCTTAATTGTTTCTACTAAATATCTTATAACATTCATGCAATATTTCGGTTTCCCGTCATTTCTCCTTTATATACTGGGGTTTTATTCAAAATTATGTTATCGTAGCACTTGAAGGTTTTACTTTAATAAGGAGTCAATCCATGGAGACATATACCCCTAAACAAATTGCAAACGCCTTACAGGTTAGTACAACAACATTGAGAAGATATGAAGAACAAGACCTCATTCCAGTTGTACCGAGAACGAATAGTAATCACCGATGTTATACATCGATTCACCTCCATGCTTTTACGACCATCAGAGCCTTGTTAAAAGGATATAATATACCTGTTGTTTATGAAGTGATGAGAATGATTAAAAGTTCGAGGTGGGAAGAAGCTCTTTGGTTAGTGAATGAACAGCAATTCCAGATACAAGTGGAGAAACAGCGAGTGGAAGAAATCCTGACTATGATTCAGCATGCTGAATTTAATCAATATAAAAATGTAAAATTAAATAAATATATGCGTATTGGAGAGGCCGCCAAAATAGCGGGAGTAAATACTTCAGCGATCCGCCATTGGGAAAACGAAGGATTGGTCCATTCCGAAAGAAATAATGAAAACGGTTATAGAATATATTCGATATCTGAACTTCGGAAAATACTGATCATAAGCAGTTTGAGAAAAACCGTTTATTATATCGAAAATGTGAAGAAATTATTAAACGATATAGACACACAAAAATATGATAAAATTGAACGTTCCTTTCAATTAGCATTGGAAAAGCTGAACAATCAACTCTTTTCTCAATTAAAAGGAATTGCCGAACTGATGAACTATGTACACTTTTACCAAAAAGTGAATTCATAAAAAAAAGAAGCTCTCCACCCATGATTATTTCTCGGAAGCATGAGGTGGAGAGCTTTTTTATTGTTTATCGTTTAAGTCTAAGCCTGTGACACATTCAAAAGCTGTTCAAAAGCATGAATGTTGGTTGCAAACTCTGGTACGTTCCGTGCTTCTTCTGCGGCTTCGACGAGTTTAACCACCATATCATTATATGGTGTTGCAATCCCCGTACCCTTTGCCTTGCTCGAAACTACGCCGTTGATGTAATGAATCTCCGTTTTACGTTGTTTCTCCAGATCCTGCAGCATGCTTGCTTTAAGCAGTCTGGAAGGTTCCATTACCTGACGCAGCGTTTGAATACGTGCCGGGATTTCGTTTTCGCTCTGCAGCTCCAGTGAAGCTATATCGAATCCGTTCATGGTGACAAAAGAAACACCGTTTGCATGTCCAACCTTGATTGTTTCGTCAATAATATGAACAGCACTTCGAATACCTGTCTCATGATCCAGAATATCTCCATACGTCCCGTTCAGTGCGGCGGACAAGCCACTGAAAGCATTGTTGATCAGCAGTTTTGACCATTTGGTTCCTACCAGGTTATCCGAGATATGTGTACCGCCAACCAGACCCAGCACTTCTTTTACACGCTGAATTCGTTCGGTCGTTGCTCCGTTCAATTCTCCGATCTGGAATGCATACTGCTTGAATTGAGGATATGCCGTGGTCAGACTGGATACGCCAGGTTCCATGAATGTAGCGCCAAATTCAACGGAACCAGCGATAACTCGATGTGCCCCGACAATAGATGCCACGCTGTCTTCAGGAATCCCGTTTTGAAGGGAGCATACGATGCTATCTTCATGCAGGTATGGGAGCAGTTCATTCAGCACTGATTCATTAAACAGTTGTTTCGTTAACAATAGCACAAGATCATATTGCCCTGACTTTTGTTCAGGGGTGATTGCCTTTACTTTGGCCTGAAATTCGGTCGTCCCGGTGACTTTCGCTCCTGTCTGATTCAGCGCATTAACATGCTCCTGGTACGTATCAATTAACTCTACATCCATTCCACCATCGGCCAGATAAGCACCAACGATAGTCCCTAGTGAACCTGCACCTACAATCGCAATTCTCATATGTGTTGCCTCCTTATTTTTGTTCCAGATAGTTATATACAGGCTGTGCTGCATTCAAGGTTAAATTGGTGAGGATGTGGGAAGCGGACACAACTTCAAGCACCGGCAAATCCGCCAAAGGCGCAAGTGCATGTTCAAATAGCTGCAGCCGGGCCGGCCCTGTCCACGCTTCCTTCACCTCGATATCGGTAATTCGGGTACGAATCAGGTCACAGATGCGAAGATTACCTGTATAATCTGTGGCGATTTTGATCATAAAGTTGGGACGACAGATTTCTTTTTTCGCAAGCTCTTTGTCCAGCTCCACATGTTTGAAACCCATCGTTGCTGTCGCAACCCGCAGTGATCCGTAGTCCAGCGTGCCCACGAGTGTATCAGAATCTGTGTACAGCTTGGGAGCACCGAGCTTTTTCGGATAGGCAGTTAACTCTCGTCCGCTTGCAATGGCGGGGAAGTTATCCACGTACATCGAATGCACATAATCCCCGTCTTCTCCATTAAATTGCACGGGAATGACCTGTCCAGCTTCGGTGTATGCGCCGAGTCCGGAAACGTCCGGCATCCACATCACTTCGAATTTCACCAATGGTTCGGTGATTTGCAATGGCTCGGGAACAGCTGCGCGTAAAGCCTGCTCATCCGTCCGATAGATAATATTCAGGTACTCGCGGTTGACGAACTTATAAGGTGGCATCGGATATGCCGGGGCTGTTAAAGGTGTATTCAGATTTTTGGCAATATTGTGCACATCGATTTTCATAAAAAGACACCTGCCTTTACATCAAGTTATTGGTTGATTGTTTTATTTGATTATTTGCTATAAATAAAGTCTACATCTTTCTTTAAATTTAATATAATACATAATAAGTACTATATATATTTATTAAGATAAATAAGGAGTGCATACAAATGGAGCTTCTCCAGCTGAAATATTTTCAAACCGTCGCCTATACGGAACATATCTCCAAAGCCGCTGCACAATTAAATATCGCCCAGCCTTCGTTAAGTCTTACGATCAAGCGGCTGGAGGACGAGATGGGTACACCCCTCTTTCATCGAAAAGGCAGAAATATTGAATTGAACGCGGCGGGAAAAATTATGCTGAAGCATGTCAACCGGATTTTTGTTGAATTGGAAAATGCACGGCTGGCAATCAAGGAAAAGCATGATGAGCTTTCTTCGCTGATCCGTATTGCGATTTCGAATTCGAGGTTTCTTTCGGGGCTGATCAGCGAATATATCGAAATGTGTCCAAACGCTCAGCTCCATCAAGGGGTTGCAAGTCGAAGTGACATTGTGACACAGCTGAAAAAAGGAGATATTGATCTGGGGATCACAGGTCACCCCATTGTGGACGAGGAGATTGAAAGCGTGGTGCTGGTTGAAGAGCATATTGTGCTTGTCCTGCCTTCCACCCACCCATATAGCGGGGAACAGGAAATCTCATTACATGCGGTTGCCAATGAACCTTTTCTGGCGCTCGCCAATAATGATGAATACCGCCGATTTACCACGATGTTATGTGAGAAAGCGGGGTTTGTTCCGCATCTTGCTTTTGAGGTTGATTCACATACGTTGGTCGAGATCATCCGACTGGATCGGGGTGTTGCATTACTGCCGATCTCCGTTTGCCGTAATCTTGGACTGCATTACGTTCCCATAACTGACGATGCTGCAGTCTATCCTATCAGCTTGTCATGGGTCAAACATCGAAACTTCTCACCGTTCTTAGAGCAGTTTCGTGATTTTATTACCTCGTATTATGTGACCAATGCTTCGATGTTCAGAGTGTAGAGCGCTTGGGGCACTACTCAAACAACAACATAAAAAAAGTCGCTATAATAGCGACTTTCGTGGATATATATACGCTTTGTGATTCGACAGTACCGTTCAATATCGTTCTCTCTACTTCAATTATAACGTTTTTAAGAATGATATAACAGACTGTTTTTTCACCAGTGTCTCCACTATACTGCTAAATACAAATCCAAAAAAAGTAGAGGTGTGTCCGTATGGATGACAAACAAAATGTCTTGGATCCAGGTCCTTTTTTTCACGGTACAAAAGCAGAATTAAACATTGGCGATTTATTAGAGCCACAATTTTTATCCAATTATCAAGACAAAAAGTCGAATCACATCTACTTCACCGGAACATTAAATGCTGCCAAATGGGGTGCTGAATTAGCCAGATCGAGTGCAAAGGAAAGAATCTACATTGTCGAGCCCTTAGGCGATTTCGAAAATGACCCCAACGTAACGGATAAAAGGTTCCCTGGAAACCCGACTCGCTCCTACCGATCAAAATCACCGCTAAAAATAGTAGCCGAATTAGCTTCATGGGAAAGACACTCCGACGAAGAAATTGATCATATGGTGGCCTCTTTGAAAAAGCTAAGTGAAGAAGGCAAAAATGTAATCTATGATTAATTCAGCTTAGTTGCTGATTGACATTTACTTTTGAAACGACATTCACTTTATTCAGGATGACCAAAGCAAATATGGCAATCACAATTCCAGCAGCACCAAGCCATGTAATGGATGAGAGGGAAAAGCTCTCGACAGCAATTCCACCCATACCAGCGCCTGCTGCCATAGCAAGCTGCATCATGGACTGATTAAGACTTAACATCACTCCTGAAGCTTCCGGTTCAATGGTCGTCAGATGATATTGCTGCGTTGGACCGGAGGACCAGGCGGAAAAGGACCACAGCAAAAGTACGATCATTACGCCCACTAATGTATGGGTTACAACGGACAACAGGATCAGCATCATAATATGCAGTGTAAATCCACCGAATAATGTTCGATTAACGCCCCATCGATCCGCACTGAGGCCACCAAGTTTGGAACCAATCATGCTTGCGATACCAAATACAAGCAAAGCTCCGCTGAGATATTGTTCATTTATTTCCGACACTTTAAGCAAATAGGGAGAAAGATAGGTATAAGTGATGGAGTAACCTCCAAGCCAAAAGAAGGTAATCGCTAAACCCAATGCAACTTTAGGCTTTTTCAATAAACTTAACTGTTGTCTGAGCGGGACAGGTACGTCCCCCTGCATACGTGGAATGGCGAAAGAAAGAATAACCATAGCGATGATCCCCAAAAGTGCAATTGCGCCAAACACAGATTTCCAACCCAGCGTATCGGCTGTGATTCGTCCAAGAGGTACACCAACGATTAAAGATGCCGTGAAACCCATAACCACTGTAGCAATAGAACTTGCTTGTTTACCTGCAGGTGCAATTTTAGCGGCAATGTTCAAAGCAGTGACCACGACAACTCCTGCTCCAATCGCCATCAGGATACGAGCAACGACAAAGAGTCCATAGCCTGGCAGGACAAATGCAAGGATATTGGAAACAACAAATATGCCCATACTGATAATGATTAACTTCCTTCTGTCCATACTCGCGGTGACTGCCATTAGAATGGGTGTACAAAGAGCGTAGATCAAAGAAAAAATGGTGATTAGCTGACCTGCTGCAGCCAATGAGACATCTAAAGAAGCAGCTACCTTATCTAAAATACCTGATAAAGCATACTCGGAAGTCCCGACCAAAAAACTAACGATTGCCAAAATGTAAACTTTCGAACTTGATGACATCAATTGAACACCACTCCTTAATAAATTAATAAAATGTTATATCTAAATTTGTAGATATACATAATTACAAAATGACATATTAAGAATTGTCGATATGAAATACTAAAGAAAAACTGAATTCTTGGTAAGAACTCAGCTGCAACTTACATATCACTCATCATATAACGAGTAAATTCAGCTATCGCTTCCTCGTCTCTCTGATAATACGTAAATTTGCCTATCCGTTTTGTTGTGATCAGCCCTGCCCGCTGCAATATCGTAAGATACTGGGAAGCCGTTGACTGTGTCATGTTAAGCTTGTCGGTTATTTGACTTACACACACCCCTATTTCGTTCATATCCACTCCTTCATGGGGTTTGAAATGCTCGTAAGGTTCTTTGAGCCATTGTAAAATCTGAAACCTGGATTCATTTGAGACAGCTTTTAAAATTTCAATTGGATTCATAATCATCATTATATCGATCTTTTGCGATATGTCAATTTAAAATGGTTGTTTTATTTTTTGGTCCAGACTTCAGGAATGTGAGATCACATATAAAAAGACTGCCCGACGGGCAGCCTTCTTATATTTGCATTAAAATATTAGTGCTTAATTAATGAGTCCTGATTGCAATTGAATTAAAGAATCTCTCCGTTAGACTCAATCACTTGTTTGTACCAGTAGAATGAATCTTTACGGGTTCTATCCAAAGAACCATTACCTGCGTTGTCCTGATCTACATAGATAAAGCCATAACGTTTACCCATCTCGGAAGTAGAGCAGCTGATGATATCAATCGGTCCCCAGCTTGTGAAACCCATCAGTTCCACACCGTCAGCTACCGCTTCCTTCATCTGCTCGATATGGCTGCGCAGGTAATCGATGCGATACGGGTCATGCACCGATCCGTCTTCTTCCAACGTATCCGTAGCACCCAGTCCATTCTCTACGATGAAGAGCGGCATGCGATAGCGGTCATACAAGCGATTCAGCGCGATGCGAAGACCGATTGGATCGATCGGCCATCCCCACTCGGTAGCTTTCAGATGCGGGTTTTTGATCTGACTTACCAGCATACCGGAGTTGCTGTTGTCGTTCGGATCGTATTTTCCGATATACGTCATGTAATAACTGAATGCAATAAAGTCCACCGTATTGTCGCGGATAATCGCATCATCTTCAGGACCTTTCACCAGTTCAATGCCTTGTTCTTCGAAATATCTTTGCATGTAGGACGGGTACTCCCCACGCGCCTGTACTTCAGGGTAGAACAGGTTCATCTGATCTTCCTTCATCGTCTGCAGCACATCTTCCGGTTTGCTGGATGCAGCGTATGTCTCCAGACGGCAGATCATACAACCGATTTGAGCGTTCGGCATTTTTTCTTTACCACTTTTCACAGCCAGCGCACTCGCTACAAACTGATGGTGCGTTGCCTGGTAGGCTACCTGCTCCGGTGTACCCTTGATTTTATCTTCCAAAATGCCGCCGCCCGTATACAGGCTTGTCAGCATCATATTCATCTCATTGAAGGTAATCCAGTATTTCACTTTATCTTTGTAACGGTCAAACAGTGTGTTGGCAAATTTCAAATACAGATCAATCATCTCGCGACTTTCCCAGCCGTTGTATTTGCGGGTTAACTCAATCGGCATTTCATAGTGCGAGATCGTAACCAGCGGCTCAATGCCGTATTTCAACAGTTCGTCGAACACTTTATCATAGAAAGCAAGCCCTGCTTCGTTAGGAACGGCTTCTTCTCCTGTCGGGAAGATTCGTGGCCAAGCGATGGAAAGACGGAATACTTTGAAGCCCATCTCTGCAAACAAAGCGATATCTTCTTTGTAGCGGTGGTAGAAATCTACGCCATTACGTTTCGGGAAATACACATCGGTGTTGCCGCTCAAATATTGCTCCAGCTCCACGGAATTAACGTCAAACGTGAAATCTTTGCCATTCCGCTCCTCATGCGGCACATAAGGTGCCATATCAGAGGTGGAAAGTCCTTTGCCGTCAGCATCAAATGCGCCTTCAAGCTGGTTGGCAGCGGTAGCGCCGCCCCATAGGAAGCCTTTAGGAAATGAGTGTTTTGTTGTTTTTGTCATGATGGTTTCTCTCCTTTTTTTGTGTAAATATAACGTTTGATTTTAACTTGCTGTAAATAGAAAGCCTTCATTCGTTTTGTGGTGCACGGTTAACGAACGGTGAGCAGCAGTAATTCATTCATTGGAATCACCCCCTTCACCTGAACGGGTACTACATCAAGATAATCTGGTGTGTTGGCTACAATGATCGGGGTGATCAGATTAACGCCGGCCGCCTGAATGCTTTGCATATCAAATTCAAGCAGCAGATCGCCCTTCTTCACCTCTTGTCCGGCAGTCACCTTGGTGACAAAAAACTTGCCTTTCAGGGACACTGTGTTTAGTCCAACATGAATAAGAATGTCGATCCCACTGGAGGAAGTCAGCATGATAGCATGTTTGCTTTTCGCGATCATCGTTACGGTTCCGTCAAACGGCGCGGTTACACGTCCCTCTTTGGGATAAATCGCAATACCCTTTCCTGTCATTTCTTCTGCAAAGGTAGGATCAGGTAGTTCCTTGAGCAAGACCAGCTCGCCAGTGAGCGGGCTGTAAATTTCACCTTTCTTTTCCTCAATGGAATGAACCGTTACAGACGGAGACATGTCTTGATCAGACGATTTTGTTGATGCTGTTGATGCCAAACTTGTTGTCGCTGCTGCTGCCTGCTCTGACTTCGTTGCATCTCCTTGCTCGGATGCAGTTGGCGCTGCAGCCTGAACAGCATCGGGTTCATCCCACTTGAGCAGCAAGGTAACCGTAAAGGAAACGACAAAGCTGATGCCAATTCCGATGAGTGCATACCAGAAGTTTGCCATACCCCCATCTGGGCCGATATATAAAGGCAGTGACAACAGGCCGGGTACGGCAAAACCGAAACATTTCAGCCCAACTGCTGTAATAAAACCACCGCCAGCTGCTCCACCGATTATGGAAGCATAGAACGGTTTTTTCAGCTTCAGTGTCACACCATAGATTGCAGGTTCTGTAATGCCCAGAAAAGCAGATATACCGCTGGATAAAGCAATGGATTTCATCGATTTGTTTTTCGTTTTGAGGAATACAGCCATTACGGCACCAGCTTGACTCATATTGGCTACAAGGTTGAGTGGCAGTAACAGCACGTCATAACCGAGCTTGCTCAAATTCTGTAATGTTCCCGGGAAAAACGCATAATGCATACCCGTCATAACGATCACTGGCATAAGTCCGCCTAGCACGATCCCTGTTAATGGACCCGAGTGAGCAAACAGCCAGGATGTGCCGATCTCCAGATAAATACCGATGTAATTTCCAAGTGGTCCAATCGCGATTAACAAGATAGGAACAGTGATAATCAGTACGATCATGGAGGTAAAAATCACTTTGACAGGTCCAGGAATGAACCGATCCACCCAGCGATGCACGTAACTCAGGAGCCATACTCCGAGGATAATCGGAATGACAGACTGGGTATAATTGACGATGGACACCGGCAGCGAGAGAAAACGAATCGGCTCCAGATGATTTTCCAGATAAGCATTCAGAATGGTCGGATATAATAATGTGCCTGCAAGGGTCAAAGCGATATATTCATTCACTTTGAACTTTCGTGCAGACGATACAGCAAGCAGGAAAGGCAAGAAATAAAAGGCTGCATTGGCTACAGACGCCAAAATCTGATATTCACCGCTTGTCTCCTGAATAGCTCCCAAAGTCACGAGTAATGCCAATATGCCTTTGAGCATGCCTGTACCTACAATGGCAGGAAGGATCGGAGTGAATATGCCCGAGATCGTATCCAGTACGGCATTGATGCCTCTGGAACGCTTCGGTTCCGCTTCTGCTCTTACTACGCCGCCTTGCTTCAATTGCTCCTCCAGCTCTTCATACACCGCAGCAACCTTGTTGCCAATCACGACCTGAAACTGGTCGCTTTGGAACTGTGCCCCAAGAACACCATCCAGTGCGCGGATCTGTTCGAGTTGAACCTTGTTTTCTTCCCGCACATTAAAACGCAAGCGAGTAATGCAGTGCCAAGCCTGTGTAATATTTTCTTGTCCTCCCGTTAAACGAATAATCTCTTTGGACAACTCCCGGTGATTCATGCTGCTTCCTCCTTTTTTGGCGAAAAAAAAACCAAATGTAAACCCGGCCCGCTGCAGAAGCGGTATCGGAAACATTTGGTGGTGCCTGATCGTATCAGTAACACTCCATATTCAATTCACATGCATCATGGTATAACTTCAAACTGGTTGCATTGAGGTCAACCCGCGTCGGTACGGGATGTCACTCTCTCGATGTGAATCATGAGGTATACCATCTCATCGGGAGTAATCACGAATCCGCGCTGCTGCTCCATCGCCTCCTTTATCTTGAGTGCGCATTGGAAGCTGACAGGATATCGCTCCGACAATACATCATATAAAAACTGCTGATCCTTGAATGAGAGCACTTCCCGGTTCATTTGTCGAACGATGAAGTATCTCAGATGGGTGATGAATCTGGAGAAATCAGCCGACTCCTGATTCAGCGCCATTCCAAAATGAGCAGTCATGATACCTAAAATGTCGTTAATCATCTGGGTGATCTTGATCGTTTGGTTCATACTGCCCGAATCAAATTGCGAATTCACAAAATGAAGGGCAATGGAGCTGGCCTCACCAGAGGGCAACGAGACCAGAAAAGCGTCATTGATTCTCTTGACTGCCAATTCTCCAACGCGGTATTCCGCAGGATACAGATGCCGGATATCCCAGTGAAGCGGATTTTGCATATCCACCCCTTTTCTGAAACGATCCAGAGCAAAATGAATATGATCCGCAAGGGTTAACAGGATGGAGTCATTCAGCTTTTTTCCGATAATCTCTTTGCCTTCTTCAATAATCTGATCCGTGATATCAATGACTTGCAGAGGGATATCGCTAAGAAATTGCTCGACTCGCTGATATTTATCATTCGAGCCAACCCGGAACATTTTCTGAATCTGGCTCTGCTCGATCGGCTGTCCCTTTACTTTTTTGAAGCCAACGCCTGTCCCGATGACAATGACTTCACAGCCTTCGGCGTCTTCCGCCAGGGCGATGTTGTTGTTTAATGATTTCTTGAACCTCATGATGTTCTCACCCCCCAATATGCAAAAAGCACCACCATGGTCTAATACACAAGCCAATACACTTGTGAAATCCAGACTGTGGTGGTGCCTGATCGAATCAGTGACACTCCTTATATAGCTGTATTCTATACCAGTCATGTAATCGTTGTCAATACCATTACTCTGGAATAATGATATGCTTTTTTGGGTATCTGACTTCAGGCCTGATACCGCCTTTATTTAAATTGATAACAAATAGCATATTCTATTCATTCGAAATATTGATTTTCTGTGCATCATAATAATATCGAATCATAATATCCTGATCGTAGTTGCCAAAGCCCTTGCCAAACAGTGTAAGTCCCCCACGTCCCGCCGCGCTTTCCTCCGGCTTCAATCCAAACGTCCAATAGGTGGCTGACTGGAGCTTCAGGTCCGAGATGGAAACATCCGAGATTCGCTGGCTATCCATAAACGTACCCTCGTTATTGATACGCAGCACCTTCAATACCCCATACTGGTTAACGTCTAATCTCCACCATAAAGGGGTATGCTTCCCCTTCCGATCACCGAAATCACCTGGACTTGTCCATGTACCGAGATCATAGCCGTTCAGTGTAAAGCGAATATCAGATGGCCAGTTTTCATTGACTTTAGGTGCTTCCGAACTGAGTTCAAGTGAAATTTCAATCTCTCGCAGATGCTGATCATTATGCAGATAATTGGGAATCTTATATTCAACAAAACCTCTCGCCATCCAAAGAATTCCCGCATTAACCCGATCGGGGTCCATGAAGCAGGCGGGTGTATCGAATTGTCCAATAACCTGGGTTGTTGTTGCAATTCCGCAGGTCGGCCAGGCTTCATAGTCTGTATATTGTCCTACCGGGATGGATACTTCGTGGTAAGAACTATCCACAGGCATGGGTGGTGAAAGATTGATGGTCATGAATTCTTGCACGATAAAGCAATATTTGTAGGTGCCGCCGTTTTCCCGTTTCATTCGGCTGCCGACTATGCCTGCTTTTTGCAGCTTGCTGACATGTGTACTGACGATAGCTTTGCTGAGATAAAGCTCCCCAGCGAGAGCATTAATGTGCATCTCTCTGTTTTGAAGCAGCAGCCGCACGATATTCAGGCGAGCTTCACTTGCCAGAGCCTCGTACACCAGCAGTGATTTCGCATCGGTTCCAAGCATCATAGATTCCACTTCCTTATTTTCCTATAGTTCACCTTCAGGATGGTTGTTTTCTCTTTCAGGATTCGTTATTTAGCGAACTGTATAAAATGAACTTGCTCAATCTAATAGCATTATGATACATATTAGATAACAAATCAATGTGTTGATTTTGCTTTTAAGCGAATTCAATTTAGATGAAAACAAAATAATTAGTCGTTGTATTACAAAAACACCAATTCAAATTTATGGAGGTTTTCGTTATGCTGCAATCCAAAATGCTAATCGATAAAGATTTTCAAATCGCTGAAGTAGACCCGCGTGTCTATGGCTCATTCATAGAACATCTGGGACGTGCCGTATACGGCGGTATTTATGATCCAGGTCATCCAACAGCAGATGCACAGGGCTTCCGTCAGGATGCTATTGAAGCAATCAAAGCGCTGAATGTACCGATTGTTCGTTATCCGGGCGGTAATTTCGTATCCGGTTACAACTGGGAAGATGGTGTCGGTCCGGTAGCGGAGCGTAAACGCAGACTTGAGCTTGCTTGGTGGACGATTGAAACCAATGCGGTGGGCACAAACGAATTTGCGGATTGGGCCAAGCAGGTCGGCACCGAAGTGATGATGGCAGTTAACCTGGGGACACGCGGTATTGATGCAGCCAGAAATCTGGTTGAATACTGTAACCACCCATCCGGCACATACTGGAGTGACCTGCGTGTCTCCCACGGCTACAAAGACCCTCATAAATTCAAAACATGGTGTCTCGGTAACGAAATGGACGGCCCTTGGCAGATTGGTGCAATGACTGCTCATGAGTATGGACGTATTGCTAACGAAACGGCCAAAGCGATGAAATGGGTAGACAAGGATATCGAGCTTGTCGCTTGCGGCAGCTCCAGTTCCGGCATGAGTACCTTTGCCGATTGGGAAGCAACTGTGCTGGACCTCACTTATGATAATGTGGATTATTTGTCCCTGCACCAGTATTACAACAATAACAAGGACAACACGTATGACTTCCTGGCAACATCGCTGGATCTGGACCAATTTATTGATAGTGTTGCTTCCATCTGTGATTTTGTACAAGCCAAAAAACGCAGTAAAAAGAAATTGATGCTCTCTCTGGATGAGTGGAACGTGTGGAACTCCATCGGAACAAGCCGTATGGAAGAGCGCTGGCAGATTGCCCCGCCAGAATTCGAGGATGTATATACGCATGAAGATGCACTTGCCGTGGGCTGTTATCTGATTACGATCCTGAAGCACGCTGACCGTGTAAAAATGGCTTGTCTCGCACAGCTGATTAACACGATTGCTCCAATCATGACGGAAAACAACGGAGCGATCTGGCTCCAGACAACGTATTACCCGTTCCTGCACGCTTCCAACTTTGGACGTGGTACAGTGCTGCGCTCTATCACAAACTCACCTAAATATGATTCCAAAGAATTCACTGATGTGCCTTACCTTGAAGCAATCAGTGTACATGATGAGGAAAACGGCACCATCACGATCTTTGCAGTGAATCGCCACCTGGATGAGTCCATGGAACTAAATGTTGATCTTCGTTCCTTCGGAGAAACGACATTTGTGGAACATATCGTGCTGGAGAGCAATGACATTAAAGCAACCAACACCAAAGAAAATCCACATAACGTGCTGCCTCACAACGGTGGACACACTACAGTGGATCAAGGGAAAGTGCAAGCTGTGCTGAACAAGGCTTCCTGGAACGTCATTCGTTTGAAAACAACGAAACAGGCTTAATCGCTGTTTAGTCGTTCCTTACTAATGTAGTAAATTCAAGAATTTTCACCCCGTACTTGGATTGTGGTACGGGGTGTTTTGCTGTAGACAGACACGAATAATGTTAGGCATCGCTCTAACGATCTCAGGAAAGCTTATTTACCTCTGCCAAGTTCAATTGATGAGCTAACGATCCCGGACGACACTATTTTGAACAAACTGGCTTTTTTCTGCACCGAAAACCTGTTTCAGAGCGAAATAGCGTTCCCCGGAATCTTTAAATTTTCCAATGCTCGATTTTTGCCCGAATAAGCTCTCTGGGAATCGTTAGCGCTCACATGACATCCTGCTGCAAGGTGAAATATGGTAATATCGGTAACTGCAATACTTCCTAAATTTATCCTGGGCCCAGTCGGAAATTTTTCTCGCAAAGGGCTTTCGCCCCCTTTCCCCGTGACTTGTGAGTTACTACCAATTCTCCATCATACAGAATAGAACAGCTTATCCAGCTGGCACCTTCCTGTATGCCTGCTTCGACATGGGTGGATGTCAGCGGAATGAAGGTGTCTTTGGGAACGACAAAGCTCTCCCTGTAGGGAACTTCAACCGATTCCGAATAAACACTTTGCGGATGTTTTCGAGCATCGATCTCCACCTTCAGGTCAACGACTGAATCCAGATCACTTTCCACAAGCACCTCTACATTAATTACATCTGAGTTTTGTTCAGCTTGGCTTTTTGAATGTTCACGATTCATTTCATCGGATGCATCTTCTATATTGCAACAAGCAGACAGTATAGTTAGTAGACCTGTCAGCAAGATCAGGAACCAGGCATTGTTACTGTACACCCGTACTTTTTTACGTTCCAGCATGTCCATTGTCCTCTCTTTGTTTGAGAAAATAGTCGATCATCTCATTCACATAAGACATGAATTCCTTGTCCATTCCCATCACTACAGGTTCCACACCATCTTCTTTGGGGAGGATAAGTTCCCAGTATTTGTCCAACAGGCTTTCATCCTGATCAAATAACACTAATGCCTTTTCGTACAAATGTCCGGCAACCATCTGGGCTTCTGGAGAATAAGGAGAAGAAGACATCAATCCACGTATGTGCTGAAAAATCGTGATAAGCTCTTCTGTTCGTGGATCATTACTGCCGAGGACAGGCAAACGTTGCAATATATCCTTTTCTCTTGAAGTTAATTGTAAATCATCGCTGAATTCAGATTGTATTATACCCTCTTGAAGGGGAAGGTCCTCCATCTTGGATATAACTTGTAACAAGTCTTCAAGATCATTAGTTCCTTTGAGTTGAATGCTGTGAATCGTTGACCTGAGATAATACTGCTTCCGGCTCAATTCTTGCTTTTTCCGTTCAATAAGCTCTATTTGTTCGTTTAAAGAGGTTACCCAATCTTCGTTTTCTTTCATATTGTTTTTGCTTTGAAGCAGTTCCTTAATCTGTTCCAACGTAAAACCAATGGATTTCAACAGAATAATTTTTTGAAGTCTCAAGATGGCATGTTCATCATAGTAACGATATTTATTTTCCAGTATACGGGTGGGTTGTAACAACTCAATCTGTTCATAGTAATGAAGTGTTCTTTTGCTAATGTTCGTTTTTTGGGCTAATTCTCCAATGAGCATCACGGTTCTTCACTCCTTCCTTCAACCATTATAAACAATAACGTTAACGTCATTGTAAAGCCTGTAAATTCTCACATACTCCTTTTGCTTCAAAATAGAACGCCAAAAAGGCGATGTATCCATCGCCCTTGGTGGAAGCTGAAGCCGAAATTCTTCCTCGTCTATTTGAATTTTCAAGCCTCTTGCTCCTCCGCTTCAGCCTCGGCTTGTGTGGCTTGAGCCTGATTCTGCGGTGTCATCAGACCCTGCACAGCACCCATAAACGGCTGGATCTGTTTGATCATGCCGTAGCCCATTTTCACAACAGGCACGAAACGCTGAATCATGCCAAACAAACGCATCCCGCCGCCAAGCATACCGCCAACCGCACCTGCTCCGCCCAATCCACCGAAGCCTCCCAACAGGGAGCCCATCATTGGCATAAAGGACGACACCTGAGCTTGACGCGGTGAAGTACGGGAGGCTACCCGAGATCGTGTGCATGACTTGCGGGCACCATTGACCTTTTTCCGACTTCGGGAGGATGTGGTTTTACCGGCTCCGGCTGACTTGGGTTTCATTTTAGAAGAAGCGCTGCGTGCTGCACCTGCTGTTTTGGTTTTGGTCGTGGATATTTGAGATTGTGCAAGTTTCCCGCCCCCGCTGAGCATTACGCCCTCGTTGTTCACGCCAGAGATGTACCCGATGTACGTTTCGCCATTATGAAGAGTCACGCAGACCGGGCGATCCTTGAATCGCTTTGCCTTGTCGTGTATTTCACTGGTTCTAGCCATGGAATTCACCTCACTCGACTTGATCTACTGTAGTCTACGCAATGGGTGGACGACTTGCCTGTGCGAATAACACAGCTGTCAGTTCAAAACAGGAAATGCTTTGCAGGTGAAACGAAAAGATGAAACCTGGGAAGCTTCAACGAAAAGAACACATTGTGCCTGATCGCGAAATATGTTCTTCCTTTTAGAGAAATTATTGAGCAAGCTGATCCTTCGTATAATATCGTTCAACTTCTTTGGTCATGATGTACCTGTTAACCCCTCTGCTTGCATGAATAGCCCTGGCAGCATATTCTCGTGCCTGCTCAAGATGATTTAATCTGCGTTCAATCTCGGCCAGAAGTGCAAAGCGCATCCACTCTTTTTTGATTGAAGCCAAATGTACTCTGGCCCGCTCACTTTCGCCTTCCTCTACAAGTAAAATGGTCTCATAATATGTACGGTAATCCGATCTGCGCATCTCGCGCACGGCTTTTCTCACTGTGAACAAATCTTCACGGTACATGCCATACGCAGCCTGATAGATTGCTTTTGTAGACTTGCTGGCTGTTGTATTATTCATCAGTTTCTCAATCGTTTCCTCAACTTCTTCATCCAGTCTGTTGGCAGTTGCGTAGAAAATGTAAATGTAAGGCTTATGCTTTTTGTTTCGCAAAAAAGCGTCTAACCGGTCCATTCGCGTTTCCCAAGCCATCGGATATATAATGTGAAAAGTAAAAGCGATTAGTGTAGTGAAGAGCACGATTCCTAAAACTAGAATAATCGACTGGTCATTCCACACCATCACAAGGGTAAATATAAACACTGCAGCATAAAAAATAACTTCCCGCCTATCCACGATAACTTCATTCCTCCCCATATCAATTCATTTTTATGAAATTAATAGTATAACAGAAATGCTGGCAAGTTTGTTAAAATTACGTTCACTCAAGTGTGCACTTTTTCTTGGTTGGAGAGATACGAGAACAGTTCATAATGAAGCTGATCCGGCGTAAACAAAGATCAATAGGATTTTTCCACCATAAGTAAAGGCACGGAGCACATGTATCCCCTCTCTTCTGCGTGAGCATAGAATTCCTGAATATATAAGCCCAGTTGTTTTTCGTTCTGCAATAAAAGAGTACTTGTTACATATGAGCCGGCTGGCAGCATCAGATCATTTTTATCATTGCCTTCCTGCGTGTACATGCCAACACGCCAAAAAAGCAAGCCGTTTCCCGGCTTGCCTCTTGCTTGCGAGTATGGTGAAAACACGGTGTGAAGACGAGATCGCTCCTTTATTCCCTTGAGTGAATATGTCCTTTACGCTGTGCACGGATCAACATCGGGATCGCAATCATTAAACTGATCATGACAGGTACAATAGAAGCTTCAAGTCCGAAGCTGCCGCCTGTCAACAAGGCTGGCCCCGACAGCTTTACATCAAAAAATCCTTGGGAGACAATCCCCGAAACCGGAATGCCCAGCAGACCCTCCACTGCATTCCACGCAAAATGAAGTCCGATCACAAACCACAAATTGCGTCGCCACAGAAAGCCTGCCCCAAGCAGAATGCCTGCCTCAATGACAATCGCAATTGAGCTCCACAGCGTTGCTCCCGGGTTCGGCAGATGAGCCAGACCAAAAAAAAGAGACGTTACCGCCAGAGCGATCCAGCTCCCGCCGCGTTTCTCAATCGCCTGCAGGAACAAACCGCGAAAGATCAACTCCTCTACCACAGCCGCACCAATCGCCAAAGCAATAATCGAACCAGCGGCGTGCTCCTGCGACCATGTGAAGCTGTATCCGCCTAGCAGCATAATGATCAATGCAGAGACTGCAATCAGCAGCGATCCGACTCCCGCACCGAACACCAACTCGCTTACTGCGCGCTGCATATGTAATTCCTGCACCTTTCGACCAGCCATGAGCTTCATAATTAGTATGTATATCGCAATGGATAGAGCGCTTCCCGCAAGCGCCAGCACAATTGACATGATGCCTTCTGTGCTAGTGAACATCCTTTGAGTGATGAAGCTTGATACTCCTAGAAAAACCAGGCCTGTAATCACCCATATCAACGGGAATTGAATCATCGTTCTCATCTTTTTTTTCATCTTAACAAACCCTTCTTTCAAGTGTTGGACTGACTTCTTATATTATACATCTATGTCTAAATTCTGGAACTGATATATTTCGTCAATATCTGCAACACTGCTTTCACTTCAAGCATTCAGAAAGTAGCTGTCATGCTTGGGTGTATACGTAACTTGGACTATGCCCGTAACTTGTAACGCAAAAAAGCCGCGTATTGCGGCTTTTCTTCCTCACAGGTTAAGCGCCCTGATCTCCAATCATCTGCAGTTCAATTTGCTTCATCTCATAAAAATAACCCTTTTGACTCATTAATTCATCAAACGTACCCGTTTCCACGACTCGTCCCTGATCCATTACGACAATCTGATGCATCTGTTCAAGTCCCGTCAACCGGTGACAGTTGAGCAGCAGTGTATCATTCACTGCTTGGGCCATCAGGTTCTTCATTACACGAGCTTCTGTTACGTAGTCCAACGCAGATGTAGGCTCGTCCAGCAGCCATAATGTTCCAGGGCGAAGCATTGCTCTTGCTATGGCCAGGCGCTGCTTCTCTCCATCTGACAGATTTTCACCCTTTTCGTACACGACGTCTTCCAGAGACAGATGCTGTAATTGAGCCGCATTCAGCACACGGAGTAACCGCTCTGCCTCCATTTGCTTGTCCAGATTCTGATCGTCTGCCAGCAGGTTGTCCCGAATTGTACCACGGAAGAAATGGCTTTGCTGCAGCACAACGCGAGTATTGTGCCAGATACTCTCTTCATGCAGTTCATTAATCGAGACTTCATTCAGCCTCAGAACGCCGGATGCTGGAGTACGCAGCTTGAGCAGCAGATCGAGAATGGTTGATTTGCCTGAACCGCTGGGTCCGACAATGGCCGTTTTGGAGCCAGGTGCAAAATGAAGAGAAATCTCCTTCAAGGCAGCACGCCACTCGCCCTCATACTGAAAAGAAACATTAGCAAGCTCGATCGCAACCGCTGATCCGTCTATGATCATTGAGTGATTTCCTTGCAGATCCTGACTTAGCTTACCTCGCTTATCTTGCTGACCCGGCTCATCTTGTTCGGCTCGTTCAGCCTGTATATCCTGCACATCTCCGGGCTGTACAGTCCCCGCAAGACGTTTGGCAGCATACTCACTATCTTGTTTATAAGCAGGCAGCACAGCCATTGCGGCTGATTCCTCGAATACCGTCTGTGCCGCGAGAATCAGCATCCCCAGGAATACACCAGACAGCTCTCCCTTTCCGATCAAAAAAGCAGCGATTGCAAGCACTCCCCAGGTTACCAGGTAAGTGACCAATATATGCATTGACTGTCCTCGAAGCAACTGCGTCGCAGCTCTCTGCTGTTCACGGGCAAGTGAATCAGAGGCCTGCTCCAGCATCTGCTCGCGCTGTGCCAATTGCCCATAGATTTTCAGATCACGAAAGCCATATAACACTTCAGTCACTTCGGTAGACAGCTTTGCGCGCTGCTGGCGCATCTGATCACTTCGTTTACGCTGCCAGATGACCACCAGTCCGGGTACAACAAACGCTGTAATCAGCATGCCTGCCACAAGCAAACATGCAATCCAGAAGGAATAAACGGCGGAAAATATGACGGTGCACAGGAACACCATCACGACCATCACTGGAGGATAGGCTACACGCAAAAAGTAATGCTGCAAGCTTTCCACATCACCAACGATGCGCGCCAGCAGGTCTCCGCTTCGATTCTTGTTCAATATGCCCGGAGTGAGAGGAATCAGCTTGGCAAAAAAAGTGGTGCGCAAACGGCTCAGAATGGAGAACGTTGCCCGATGTGAAGCGAGTCGTTCCCCGTAACGGCTCGCTGCACGCACAAACCCCAGCAGTTTGACCATCGATGTGAGCACAATCAGCGTGTATAACGGCGGCGCAAATACGGTCTGGGAGATCATATATCCACTGGCGGAGAAGAGTGCTACTCCCGCTGTACCCGCAATAAATCCGAACATAATGGATATCAGAATGTCTTTGCGTTCCTGCATCATGGCTTTGGACAGTACGGCCAGCTCCTTGACCTTCATGCGATCCCTCCTCTTTGCTGCATATGAACCATCTCGGCGTATGCGGGTAAACGCTCCATAAGCTCCTGGTGTGTGCCTTGATCTACGAGCGCGCCATCTGCCATAAACAATATCCGATCCGCTTGCTGAATGGTATACAGCCTGTGCGCTACGGTAATCATCGTTGCTGTCTGAGCCAGCGATGCAATCGAGCGCTGTAGAATTCGCTCGGTATACAGATCAAGTCCAACCGTCGGTTCATCAAACAAAATAACGGCAGGTCGTTTCAGGAAAGCGCGAGCAAGAGCAAGTCTTTGCTTTTCGCCGCCAGATAATCCTCTGCCTGCTTCTCCCACAGGGGTGTCCAAGCCCTTCTCCAGCCCGGCAACCATGTCAGCAAGACCTGCCTGCTCAGCTGCTTCTTCGATATCCTTTCGGGATACATCCTTCCCTGCACCGATAGCGATATTTTCAGCAAGCGTGCCTGCAAAAATATACGGATGCTGTGTAATATAGCTGATCTGCTTGAACCAGTTGACTTCATTCCATTGCGCGAGCGGCCTTCCGTTAACGAGAACAGCTCCTGCTGTTGGTTGTAATAAACCCGAAATGACATGCAGCAAGGTCGTTTTCCCCGATCCGCTTTTGCCAACGATTGCGATTTGTTCTGCCGGATGAAGCCCAAGCTGCTCCACTTCAAGTTCAAACCCTTCTGGTGCATAGCGAAAACGGAGATTTCGAAGTTCAATCGTTGGCGGCAGATAAGATGTAGATCGATTCTCACCGGATACGCTGTATGTCTCCATTTCCGATTGTGCAAACGGATGCGTCATCTCGTCCAGAGGTGAGCCGGATAGTTGATGTGCCTCTTGAGATGCCTCTTCTAACAATTGCTCAACCTTGCGAATAGCCCCCATACTTGTGCGTCCGGTGTGGAAGGCCGTTCCTGTATTTTTAAGCAAACTATAGAATTCAGGAACGAGCAACAGCACCAGAAAAGCCGTATGAAAAGTCATGGACTTGAACACTAGCAGCTGAAGGGCAAGCTCCAGCGCAACAATGCCGATGCTTAACATAACAATTGCTTCCAGCATAAATGTGTTGGTGAACGCAATTTTCAGAATGCTCATCGTTGTATCACGGAATCCCAGACTGCTGCGTTCAATCTCCTGCTGCTGACGGTCTGCACGACCGAACAGCTTCAGTGTCACGAGGCCCTGGAGCGAATCGAGAAACGTTCCCGAGAACATAGCCAGCTGTTCATACTTCTCTTCAGACTTGTTTTTGGTTTGCAGGCCCACCAGAATCATAAAGAGCGGAATAAAAGGTGCAGTGCATAACATAATCCAGCCTGTATTTGCATGTAAGGCGAAGGCAGCCGTTAATATTAAAATCGGAATGATCGCTGCCTCCATCATACGCGGAGTGTACTGACTAAAATAGCTATCCGCTTCATCTACTGCATCCAGTGCTACACTGACTTTACTTCCTGTCTGCCCCTGTAACGAGGAAAACATGGAGGCCCGGGTCAGGTGCTGCAGCACCATGGCTCGCATCCGTGTCTTGGCATGGGCTGCCATATGCAGACCAATCTTTCCGTTACCGTACATGAGCAGGGTTCGGATGATCATAACCGCGAGCAGCGTGCCGAGCAGCAGCACAATTGAGCCCAATGCAGCTTTCTCCACAAAGATTCGCTGTACTGCTTCGGCCGTTAATACGGCCTGAGCGATCACAGCTGCCCCAAGGGCTAGTGAAAAGGCCATAAGGAGAAGCCTGCTTTTACGAAGTGATGACATTTGCTGCTGAATCAGCATGGACTTCCGCCGACCAGCTTGTTTCCTTTGCCGTGCAGCTTGCTTGCTAGTGGATTGTTCGGCTTGCTTTTTCCTTTGCCTTTTCACAGGGCACCCTCCTTTATCTTTTTCCTTTGACATAATCGGCATCAAATAGAAACAGCCTGAATACCAGAATCAGGGAAGGAATGAGCAGACACAGTCCTCCAATGAATACAACGACAAGAGCGAATCCCATCGCTGGCGGGGTTGCGCTGCTTTGAATGGTGATATACGGATCCAGAATGTAAGGATACTGACCGATGCCATAGGCAAAGAACGCACAGAAAAATTGCAGCATAACACTGATAAATGCCAGTCCGTAACGACGACCGTTGTACAGCAGCCACATCGCAATCATGAAGAACGCCACAGATAAAGCGAGAAGCCACCAGAGGTCCATCATATTTTGAAAATGACGCTCATTGTGCTGACCCAGATATATAAAGGAGGTCAGGGCCAAAATGATCGTTGGAGTGCTCCAGAACAGCGCATAATTCCGCATGAGTTGAAGTGCAGCACCGTCCTCTGCCCGCGAGGCGTAAAAGGTTAGAAACGAACTGCTGATAAACAAGACCGAAACGATGGCGAGACCAACGATGCTCCAGGACAACGGATTAGTCAGCAAGGCCCAATAGTCCAGCGACACGGTCTCACCCTGCTTCAGAATAAATCCCCCTTCCGACAAGGTCAGTGCCACGGACAGGGATGCGGGAATGAGCAATCCGGTTGCTCCATATAAGAACAGGTAAACGATGTTGTTTTTGGAGCCATAATTTTCAAAGGCGTAGAACGAGCCCCGAATGGCGAGCAGAATGACGGCAATACTGCCCGGAACGATCAATGCTGCGCCATAATATGAAGCCGTATCTGGAAAAAAACCGACGATGCCAATATAGAAAAATACAAAAAATACATTCGTAATCTCCCATACAGGAGATAAATAACGAGAGATTAAACGATTAATCAGATGGTCCTGCTTGGTCAGGCGTGCGTGAAAGGCAAAAAATCCGGCTCCGAAATCAATCGATGCAACGATCAGATATCCGTACAGGAACAGCCAGAGCACCGAAATGCCAATCAATTCATAGCTCATGACAAATGTCCTCCCTTCCCTGCTTCAATAACTTGATCCCGATCTTCCCTCGTCTTAATCCATTTCTCCATTTCAAGCTCGGCCGGGTTGTTATTGAACAGACGTTTCAGAACGAGTGCACATATCACACCCAGCACAATATACAAGAGCAGGAAAACAAAAAATAAAATGCGTACACTCGGGGATGTCGTAGCAGCCTCCTCTACACGCATGTATCCTCGAATAATCCAGGGCTGTCTCCCGATCTCGGCATAGAACCAGCCCATCTCTACTGCCAGAAAGGCAAGCGGTGCGCTGACAGCAACCAGACGAAGCAGCCATTTGTTGAGTGGATTACGTCTCTTCCAGAGCACAAAGAGAAAGTACAAAGCAGACACAGCTAACAGCGCGAACCCGATACCTGCCATCACATCAAAGAGATAATGCACCAGCAGAGGCGGTTGCTCATCAGGCGGGAATTCATTCAGCCCGGTGACCTCGGCATTAAAATCCCCAAAGGCCAGAAAGCTGAGCACCTTGGGCAGATGTAGTGCACCTATAATCTCGTGCTCGGCATTCAGCCAGCCCAGTAAAATCAAATCTGCACCACGTTCAGTCTCAAAATGCCATTCTGCAGCTGCCAGCTTCTCCGGCTGATGCTCAGCCAAAAATTTGGCAGATACATCACCAGCAAGTGTATTTAGCAAGCTGAACACCAGCACAACGGCCATCATCAGATTTAAGCCTTTTTTGTGGTAGGATGATGCACCTCTTCTTAGCATCGCCAGCGCTGCGATGCCCGCGAGCAGAGCGGCTCCAGTAACATAAGCAGAACTAAGCACATGAAATACCTTGGAGAACGATGCCGTATTTAACATGGCCTGCACAGGATTGACGGCTGCGAACTGCCCTGCCTGCATAACAAAACCTTCAGGCTGGTTCATAAATCCGTTCACCGTTGTAATAAAAACAGCCGACATGCCTGCTCCCGCCACAACGGGAATGGTTAACAGCCAGTGGATGTAAGGATTTTTGAACCGATCCCATGTGTACAGATAAATGCCCAGGAAGATCGCCTCGAAGAAAAACGCGAACACTTCCATAAATAACGGCAGTGCGATGACATTGCCGGCCAGCTTCATAAAGTTTGGCCAGACCAGAGCCAGCTGCAGGGATATCGCCGTACCAGTCACCACCCCTACGGCCACTGAAATGACAAATCCTCGCGACCACCTCTTGGCCATCAGTATGTAATGAGGGTCCCGCTTGCGAATGCCGATGAATTCTGCAATCGAAATCATCAGGGGTATACCCACACCAAGTGTTGCAAAAATGACGTGAAAACCTAGGGTCAGACCTGTTACAAGTCTGCTCCATAACACCGTATCGATTGCCATCTTGTAATGCCTCCTCTGTTGTAAAATAGGTCTGCTGCTCCTGAACGAAAGTTGTTTACATGTGTGCGCAGGTGATCGTCAGCTCTGGTATAGGCATAAGTAATAAGCTTGTGCATCATGAGAAATATTTCACAATTCAAATGACAGCGATAGATTGCCACTAGGCCCAGACCTAATATTCAAAATTAGTATATCCTCAATTTTAAGCAATTCAATCGATGACACGTCTTCGCCTCCAAACGTTCAAGAAAGGCTCAACACTTTCTGACAAGTTGGTGAAATTGTTCACAATCACCCTTTCGGGCTATTGATTTATCGGATGAAACCCATTATAAGAGCAACGATTTATGTTAAACTGAGGGAGCTTGCTTGCTTACCCCTCTGCTGCTTGATTCAGACATGCTGTATTATTCGAATAAACCCATACATAAGGAGATGTTTTATTGAATATTGTTGAAGGTCCATTTGATCATATGTCGGAGACGACACGATTAGTGATCCGCCCATTACGGAACGAAGACTATGCGAACTGGCTGCATGAATTCGAAAGCCGCGCTCCCTCCTTGCATCAACATGATCCTGGAAAAATAGATATGAGCGAGTGCACACCGGAATGGTTCGAACAACTCGTTGAACGGCACCAGGAATTGGCGCGTACCGATAAGGTTTATATATTTGGAGTATTCAGCAAAGAAGACGGTACCCACCTGGGCATGATTGATATAGCCACGCTGGCTAGGGAACCATTTCAATGGGCCAGCTTCGGTTACACGATCCACAATCAGCATTGGAGAAACGGATATGGCAAAGAGGCCGTAAGCGAGGTGCTTCGGATTGCGGCTGAAATATTGAAGTTTCACCGCTTGGAGGCCCATATTAATCTGGATAATCATGCTTCGATCAAGCTGGCTGAAAGTGTCGGCTTGCAATTTGAATGTGTCCGCAAAGGCTTTATCTATGAACATGAGGAATGGGTGGATCATCTCGTTTATTACAAAAACCTGTGATACGGACTTCATCTATCTAAAATGTATATCTAAAAAGCAGCTGCCCATTTTCAGAGCAGCTGCTTTTCCACATTAGTTTAACGAACAATTTCACATGTATTAATGTGACTTTTTCAGAATATATCCCTCGGGGAATTTGTAATAACACATGGATAAATGTACTAATTCTGCTGTTATCTTTTTCCTGAGACTTTACACCCGCTGAATAGCCATTTCATTTAGAATTTGCTGTACCCGGTAAGTGTTTTCTTGTAGTTGGGATTGCACATAAGACTCCACATCTTGCTGCTCGATGTCGTACAGCACTTCAATTTCTTTGGAAAACAGAAGATGTCCTTCTTCGATTTTGTGAGACAATGCTTTGATCTTCTTCGGCTTCGGTGTTTCACCCAAAACCTGCTGCAGTGCTTGAACATACGTCTCCAGTGTGCGGGCGCCAACCACCTTGATGCCTTGCTGCTCTTTATTCACAATAATAATGGATGGAAAACCTCGAACCCCCAGCCGGGCCACCATTTCGAAATCTTCTTCCAATAGATCTTGTGCCGATTGCTGTGATGCTGCTTCTACGATTTCTTTGCCATTCAGCCCCAGATCATCAACAAGCTCAATAAGCACGTCATCTTCTCCGATATTACGATTCAATGCAAAAACAGCTTCACGTGCAGCTCTTAGAAATGCCTGCTCCTTCCCCGGAACCATACGTTGAATGACTTTAAATACACGAGACGGCGGATAGGAAGACTGAATCGGATGATCATACCACAAGGAACCGTCAATTGGCATCCGTGAGTGCTCCCCTACTTCTCTCCAATGTCCACCCACATCTGAAGGCTTCTGAATCCCGTTTGCCCCATCGGAGAACCCTTCCCAGCTTGCTAACAAACCGCCCATTTTAGTTTCCACACGAAAATAATGACCGTACTCCTCTATAAACCGATTCAGCACAGGCTCCAGTGCCCAGCAGTGTGAACAGATCGGGTCTGTCGCATAATACAACGTTATTTTTTTCTCTTCCTGCTTCAGATTAATAACCTGCATCTCTTCTTCATCATTTATTCCGCATACACCTGTTTCTAGGTCACACATCATCGATTCATGACTCATCGTTTTCCCGCCTTTTTGATCTTATTTAATAGATTAACTTGTGTTAGTATGATTATAATATCTATAATCTTTAGAACAAGTACGATTCTTTTTCTGACTAAGTATCAAAAAGTATACTATTGAGTCACATCAAGGTTTTTCATAAAATCATTTGTTTCACAAAAAAATTCTCTGGGGGTTCTCGTATGAAATATGACTTTAATTTTGATCAGCTTTGCCCGGCGACATATGCTTTTCAGGTGATTGGCGGCAAGTGGAATCTTCCGATTCTGGCTATTTTGAGTGAAGATGACAGCATTCGATATAACGAGTTAAAAAGAAGACTTCCCGGGATCACACCAACGATGTTAACGAACTGCCTGAAGGACCTGATTCAATACGGAATTGTTCATCGGGAGCAGTACAACGAGATACCGCCAAGAGTGGAGTATTCACTCACATCATCCGGTAAGGAGCTGGTTCCACTCATTGAATCGATGGTGCTGTGGGGTCAGAAAAATATGCAAAGAGTCACCGAATCACCGCAGAATGGATAAATGCTCCGTTGGATTATACGCAGTTATCGGAAGCCCAGATTGCCACCTTTGTACCAGGTCGGGATTCGCGATAAATGGCCGGCCAAAGGCTGCAAGGTCGATAACTCCGTCATGGATCGCCTTGTCCGCGGTTTGCAAATCAAGGTTCCCTACTCCGATTACAATATGCTCCCACTGTGCCCGCACCGCCTGATGAAAGTGAAGTCCATCTGACCAATTCTTAGTGTAATTTTCAGTCGAAGGATGCAGGATGGTGATGCCCGTTTCACGGAATAGCTCCAGATATGCGGCCAGTGTCTCTGCTTTAAGGGCCCATTCATAGGATGAATCATCATCCTTTTTCTCGGAAAACCGGATGCTTATACGGTCTGCGCTAATTTCTTTTTGTACAGCTGCAATGATTTCTTTCAAAAAACGAAGTCTCTGATGAAGGTCACCCCCATACTCGTCATTCCGTAGATTGGTCCGCTCATTGATGAATTGATCAATCAGATAGCCATGTGCTGCGTGAATCTCCACCCCGTCAAATCCCGCCAGAACCGCATTGCGAGCAGCCAGCTGAAAATGAGCAACCACGTCCTCAATCTCTCGAATCGTCATGGCATGAGGGAGTTCATAGGGTTTGTGAAGTTTATGAACCCTTCCTTCAGCCTGTATGCTCGATGGGGCCTGCGGCTTCCCGCCAATCAGGTCGGAATGCGACAGGCGTCCCACATGCCATAACTGCGCGATGATCGTGCCGCCGTGCCGATGAACCGCCTCGGTTACTTTTTTCCACGAAGCCGTCTGCGCCTCCGTATATAATCCGGGTATGCCATAGGTCCCTTTGCCTGAGAGCACAGGGTTGATGCCCTCCGTAATGATTAGTCCTGCACCATCTTTGGCACGTTGCTCGTAATATGCGGCAATTTCTTCTGTTACTGTCCCATCCTCATCTCGTGCATACCCCCGGGTCAACGGAGCCATGACGATACGATTACGCAGGTTCCACTGGTTGATCGTTACGGGTTTAAAAATGGCTAATTCCGAATTTGACATGTCTTTTCCTTCTCTCTATTTGAATTAAAGCTATTGTAGAATGGATAAGACATATCGTAAAATGATTAAAATATATAGGTATATCACTCAGAGAGATACCTTGCAGGAGGCTGTCATGGAATTATCCGATATTGATATTATGCTCGCTGTTGGTCGTTCGGGTAAAATCTCTCAAGCCGCCAAAGAGCTAAACTATGCCCAGTCCAATGTGACGACACGTATTAAAAAGCTGGAGGAAGAATACCAGGTGCAGCTGTTTAACCGCTCTTCCAAGGGTGTGATGCCTACGGAAAAAGGAGAGCAGTTCCTTGCTTATGCAGCACGCATTCGCAATCTGCTGTATGATCTGGAACAAGAGATGACAGACCCGGTGGAGCCATCCGGCACATTGCGAATCGGAATTGTAGAAACAGCCGCCTCACGTCGTTTCATCGACATTCTGAACGAGTATCAGATCTTGTATCCAGACGTGTCCATATCGCTTGTGAACGCCACCTCACCCAAGGTATTGCGGCATAAAATCGAGTCTTCCGAGCTCGATGGCGCTTTTATCAGCGGCGCTTGTGTTACAGAAGGGTTAAAGGTTGAATACGAGATGCAGGATACCGTTCACATCATATCCAAACGGACCGACCCCCCTCTGGAAACGTTTTGTCAAATTTCATGGGTTGTGTTTCCACAAGGCTGCCCATATCGGGAAATTACGGAGAAATTCCTTGAGGAAGAGGGACTGTCTGCCAAAAAGCTGATTGAAGTCAGTACAATGGAAAATCTGCTCAGCTGCGTAGAATCCGGCATTGCGGTTACCATTATGCCATGCAGCGTTGTGCACAATCATCCCGAAGCCTATTCACTGCATGATCTGTCTGATGTACTCACGCCAACCTCCACCACTTTTGTACGGGGTGAGAATCGATATATCAGCAGCGCGCTTCAGCAGTTCATGAGACTGTTAAACGAGAAGTGTATCACCTTCTGAACTGGCAGGTCGCACTTTTTCTTTTGACAACAATTCATATATAAAAAAAGAGCAGCTCTGGCTGCTCTCTTCGATTCCAATGTAACCTATCAAATGTAACAACGTATTTACTTCATGTTGCATCTAAACTGCATCCTGCTCCATTTATTTACTCAAACTGTTCCAGAATTTCTGGAATGCCCCCTGCTCTACTTCAAAAAATACAGGCACATGACCGTACCGCACCAGTCCTTCTTCTCCAAACAGCACAAGAGCAACCGTTGTTTTATCTTCCAAAGTCAAGTAAATCAGTTTGCGATCTTCTTTTCCATAGAGCTGTTCTTCCAGTTCCGGGGTTGATGCAATCGGCTTTGCATTATATAATGCCTCCACAAAATGGTTCAGAGAACCATCTACAGGAAGGTTTTGCAGCTGTTGCAAACCGTTGTTCCAGCTATCAAAGCTTTCCCAGTGTGCGCTGGTCACATGATCCTTGATGTTAAGCTTGCCAATCAGGTCAGCACCGCCGCTGATCGTCATATCATTGGTTTTATCAAACAGCTGCACATATACTTGACCGTCTATCTCGGTATAAGACATAATCCGAAAATCGGTATCATATCCTTTCACAGCGTAGATATCTGCCTCGCCGATCGTCGAAGCCAGCTCTTTGTAGTCTTCCTTACTGCTCAACTCATGGATGCCGCCGCTAGTTGTACCGAGCTTCGCACCTCGGAGCGCCAAAGCGTCCGCGCCTTCCAGCGTCGTTGCAGATTCCGTATATACATTGTCATGATAAACAACTAACGGCAGCATGCTTGCCTTAATCCCCTTGTCATCACCACTCGGTAACTCCGTTTTCGGAATAACGACCGGCCCTTTAGATAATTTATTTTCACCATCGGATGCAGCAGGACGGAGAATATCATTGGATGCTACCTCTATAGCGGGTAAAGCCGGTGAAGTTCCATTCCATTGCTGCCATACGGTCGGTGCCGCAAGTCCAATGCTTGCTGCGACCACAACGCTTGCCGCGATATACAACGATTTACGAGGTCGTCTAGACATTGTACGCCGTGCATTCACGTTTTGCTCCATGCGTTTTTTCATCTGCTCATCTGCTTTCATATGATGCACCGCTTTCTTGTATTTTTGTTTAAATTGCTGCTCGTTCATAGCTGTTCCTCCTCTTCAAGCTCCAGTTTTAACAGCTGTCTCCCCCGCTGTAACCTCATCTTCACTGCCGACTCGCTAATCTGCAAAATCTCGCTAATATCCCGAATGGCGTAATCTTCATAATAATAAAGATGAACGACCGATCTATACTTTACAGGCAGGGACAGCACCAGCTCGATCAAAGCCTGATCTTCAGGATCATCCGTAAGCATGGATTCAACGCCCTCCAGCTTGACTTCACGTTTGCGCCAGCCTCGACGAAGCAGAGATTTGCAATGATTGGTAATCACCCGAATCAACCATGCTTTCTGATGTTCGGCATCGTTGAACGCAGGCGCCTTTTCCATCAATTTAATGAACGTATCCTGAGTCGCTTCTTCCGCGTCCTCCCGCCTGCCAAGGTGCACCATCGCAATCCGGAACAGCGTATCGGCGTAAGTCTCATAGATGCTCATGATATGATCGCCCGTCTGGGACATGGATCGCTGCATGCTTGTTTTGCCTCCTTTATATCCTAAACACTCTTACGGACGACATTCGGTCACATTTTGTTTTCACTTTTTTATCTGAACGAGAAGGAACGCAAAAAGAGGTTATTTCGCTGACTATGCAATGCGCACGCACTGTACAAGTCGTTGAAATAACCTCGATATGAGAATCACCTGATTAACCACACACACATCATAACTTTGATTAAAATAAATGTTCTAGAATGCCCGGTACTCATGATTGTCCCTCAGGATATACGATCCGTTCATACACAAAGATAAATCGACTGATTAGCTTATCTCCAGATAATCCAGATATGCATCCCATGTACCGTCATCTGCGGTTACAATCAGCTCAATGGTCTGGTTTCCTGTACCATGACTGATATTATTCAGCGTATATACAGCGGGACTGCTGCCTCCAAAATAAAACGTACCCTTGGTCTGACCGCCAATCCTCAGATCTACCCTTGCCATATTATTATTGTTGGATGCCCCGCGAAGCGAAAAGGAATGTGTTCCCGTCGTAAAGTTATGTGTGGTTCGCACAGCGTCATTGTTGGCATACAAGGCTACGCCGTTGAATGGAGAGCTGATGTTGGAAGTATATTGACCGCTCTTGGTCATATTCTCCGTCTCAATTCGTACGGTGGTTGCCGGCGGGTTGTTCGTGCCTCCATCCGGTGCTACAGCACGTCCAGTAGTCGGGGAGATCATACCAGCACACAGGCCGCGGTTCTTCAGATTCTGGGCAATCTGCGGAATGGCCTGAAGTGTAGTCTGGTACTGATCATGCATCAGAATGACGTCACCGCTCGCCATGCGATTTACAGCTGCTACGATCTGAGAGGCACTAGCTCCATTCCAATCCTGAGAATCGACATTCCAGAGCATCTCCCTTAAACCGTTCTGACTTATAACGGATTTCAAGGTTGCATTGGTAGCGCCATATGGCGGTCTGAAAAGCTTTGGCGTTGTGCCTGTAATGGATTGAATGGTTTGCTGGGTGCGAGTGATCTCGGAAGCCATCTGCGAAGCGTTCAGCTTTGTCATATCGGGATGGGTGTAGGAGTGATTGCCAATCCACATCCCAGCTGCCACCTGTGCCCGCACCAAAGCCTGGTTGTTCTGCGCATTTTGTCCTGTATTAAACATTGTGGCACGCAAGCCTGCCTGCTTCAATGCATTAAGAATATTGTTTGTATTGTTGGAAGGCCCATCGTCAAAGGTAAGGCCCACGTACCCGTTAGGACAGCTCGCATCAGCGGCAGTAGCTGAAGGAAGCGGCGGAATTGCAAATATGGAACCAAGGAGAGCAACGGACATAACGGCTTTGAACAATTTGGACTTAAACATGAACACACCTCCGAATGTTTTTGGTTTACATAATATTTGTTTTGTTTCAATCTGGTGCTGTAACTGCCAGGACTCGGATTCCTCCTCTCCACATTTCGATATACCGCTTACGATGAAGCGCTTTCAAAATAAAATAAAGCAAACTTCCTCTCTCTGGATGTCATCTATGAAACTTCGGGTTGAATCTAGTATAAGCGATGTTTATATTGAAGTAAATTCAAATTATTACAATATATCCTATATGATTCGGACAAAGAATTAACACAAGCCACTCCGATGACAGAATAACCTGGAGAGTAGCGGTTATCCCCAGATTTTTTCGTTAAAAAGAAAACTCCTTGATGAAGGGATATCATCGTTGTCGATGTTTAGCCCTGCATCAAGGAGAGAACATATCTCGCTTGGCACAATTGTAAAGAAACTTTTTGGTTATATGCTATATCACAAAACCATAGTTGTTCTGAGACTATTTGTTAAACGTAACCTTTTCCACGCTGCCATCCAGAATAATAGATGTGTCACGCGGTTTCGATTCTGCGATTTTTCGCCCTTCTCTGAAGGAATACAGAACCGCTGCCTGTTTGCGAACCGCTTCGTATTCATTCTCCGCCTCTAATACGATGAAATTGGCTGGCTTGCCTTGCTCAATACCGTAACGATCCTCGATGTGCAGTGTTCTTGCACTATTTTGCGTAATCAGGTCAATAGAATTTACAATTTGGTCGTAACCCAGCAGCTGAGACGCGTGTATGCCCATGTGCAGCACTTGCATCATATTGCCTGTTCCGAGCGGGTACCATGGATCGAAAATGTCATCATGTCCAAAGCATACATTCAGGCCTGCCTCCTGCAGCTCCTTCACGCGTGTCAAACCTCTTCTTTTCGGATACGTGTCAAAACGTCCCTGAAGGTGAATGTTCACTAGCGGATTGGACACAAAGTTCAGCTCAGCCATCTTCAGCAAGCGGAACAGCTTGTACGTATACGCATCATTATAAGAGCCCATCGCCGTTGTATGACTCGCCGTGGTGCGTGAGCCTAAGCCGCGTTCATATGCCTCCTTGGCTACAACTTCGATGAATCGGGACTGCTCATCATCAATTTCATCACAGTGAATGTCGATGAGACGATCATATTTTTCCGCCAGATCAAAAGCCACTCGCATCGAATCCACACCATATTCACGTGTAAACTCGAAGTGTGGAATGCCGCCGACAACATCTACACCCATTTTCAACGACTCTTCCAGCAGTTCAGCGCCGTTCGGATATGAGTGAATGCCCTCCTGCGGGAAAGCAACCAGTTGAATATCGATATAAGGAGCCAGCTCCTGCTTCACTTCCAGCATCGCTTTGACTGCCGTCAGGCTTGGATCTGTGACATCCACATGTGTTCTTACGTGCTGAATGCCCTGAGCCATCTGCCATTTCAATGCGGTTTTGGAACGGGTTTTTACGTCCTCATGTGTCAGAAATGCTTTGCGCTCCGACCAGCGCTGAATGCCTTCAAACAAGGTCCCGCTCAGATTCCATTCCGGCTCTCCTGCTGTCAAGGTAGTATCCAGATGAATATGCGGCTCGATAAATGGCGGCAGCACCAGGGCTCCGTTCACATCCAATGTCTCCTCGTTTCCAGCAGGCTGCTGTTCCTGTGTAATCTGTTCAAATATCCCGTCTCTGACGATGATGTTCCATAGTCCTTCTTTACCCCGCAATTTTGCGTTCTGTATAATCATTTGTCTTCCCCTTTTCTTTGGATGATGTCATGGACACGATGGCCTTGATTACGATATAAGCTACAGCTGTACCGAGCAGTGCATTAAGTGGCGTTACACCAGGAGCGAGCTGTGCAAAGGCAACACCAATGGCCCATGCGGCCATGGCAGCCCAGTTTACTTTTTTGAAATTCATATCAGCAAATGGTGCGTAGTTTCTTCTTTTGACAATAAAATAATCTGCAATAATGATGGCTCCAATCGAAGGGATGGCTGCGCCCAGCACGTTCAGGAACCCTACAAAGTTGTTGTACATCCACATCGCGAGCACAGTGCCGACAATACCGTTAACGACTACAAAAAACTTCTTCGAAATCTTCGTAATGTTGGCAAAGCCAAGACCCGAAGCATACAGCGCATTGTCATTGGTTGTCCAGATATTCAGACCCAGTACGATGATGGCGGGAATCAGCAGACCTTGCAGGAACATGACTTCCGATATGTCAGCGAGATTATAAGCCATAGCGCCAACTGCGCCGAACAGGAACATCAGCGAGTTACCGAGGAAAAAGGCAATCACGGTAGCGGTTACAGCCTGACGGGACGTACGGGAAAAGCGTGCAAAATCGGGAGTGAGTGTGCCCCCGCTTATGAAAGAGCCTATACAGATCGTCAGTGCCGCAGCCGCAGTAAGCGTCTGTGTTGGTGTGTAATCCAGCAAGCCTTGCAGTCCACCCAGCGCACCGGCCCCCTCGAACATGGAATATCCTCCGAGAATAGCAATTGCCGGAACCGCTATATATCCAAGAATGACAAGTGATTTCATACCGAAGATCGCTGAAGCTGTCATCGCCAGACCGAACAGGAAAATGAGCAGATACACATTCCAATCCATCGCTTTGGCAACGGGAATAGCAAACATGGCTACGCCAACCCCGAACCAGCCAACCTGTGTGAAGCCTAACAGAAATGATGGCAGATAAGAGCCTTTTTCACCAAACGAATATTTCGCCAGTAGATGGGTGGATAGCCCCGTCTTGGCAGCGATATGTGCCAGCGCTCCAGTGTAAATGCCCAGCACCAGATTGCCTGCCAGCACAATGGCCATGAATTCCATAAATGTCAGGCTGACACCAAGTGTGCCTCCTGCCAGCATACTCGCCGAGAAGAACGTGAAACCAAGCATCACGGATAACGTTTTCCAGAAGTTGTTCCGCTGTGTCTTGGGCACCTCTTGCCATGAAAACTCTTGATCTTGTTTGCTCATCAGAAACCCTCCAGATAAAGTGTTCTGATACCGTAAAAAGCAGAAAAAGAGGCTACTCATCGCGATTTACGCTGACAAGTAGCCTCTCTTTGCATCATAATCCGCGCGAAGACGCAGAGCATTCTGTGGAAAGAATGCCCTTCTGTCGCGTGATTACAAAATCCGCTGCCCTTGCCAGCCTCTCTGGACTGAATTAAAGGTACCAGTGTTCAATTGCTTTCTATTATTTTGGAAAAACCTGAAATTGTCAATGTAATTATGTTCCAATGAATATTAATTTTATTCTGCATGAAACAGGACAATCAGGCTCAATCCCGGAATAGACAAGGCTTCAACACTGTTCTCACCACAGGAGTACCTCAGAACATTTTATTAAAAAAGAAACTGCAAACAGGCAGGGGAATTTCGCATATATGTAGAATATTGTCATAAGTGTTGTCTGTTGGCTGCTTGCTTTGCCCTTCCCGTAATATCGATTAAAACAGAGGTGTACAATGAAAAAAATGGCAAGTTTGCTTTTATTCAGTTTGTTATTTCTGCTCGTCTTGACTGATTCGGGACATGCTGCCACAGCATCCCCGCAAACCAAAATTATTTTAGATGGACACGAGTTAGTGCTGCCTTCCGATGTTGAAGTTGTCAATATCAACAAAAACGTGATGATTCCGATTCGTGTTGTGGCTGAAAAATTGAAGTTTAAGGTGAAATGGGATCAAAAAAAACAGAATGTAAGCATCGAACAGAACAACAAGGTTATTTCCTTGCATGTAGGCAGGACGGAGGCTTACGGGCAGAATGGAAAAGTCACTCTGAACACCGCACCACAGCTGATTAAAAATACGGTTGTTGTTCCCCTGCGTTTTGTGAGTGAAGAAATGGGACTTTCGGTAAGCTGGAACAACAAGGACAAGATTGTTGGTCTGACAAGTGCTGCTGTACCTTCTGTTGAACCTGCGCCCTCTCTGCCTCCTGTTGTTTCTGGTCCGGGTCAATCCAGCGAATGGAGCAAAGTAAACGATATCAGCTTTGCGAATCATCAGCTTGTTGTATCCATTGACCATGAGGTTACACCACGGATTACAAGGTTGAGCAACCCGGATCGGATCGTGGTGGATCTACCTGACACAACCTTCGGAGACATGGCGCCAGGCATGAAGCAAGGCACAATGGGAAAGCTTGATGTCAGCGGTATACCGAATGTGACAGAAGTTCGATATTCACTTTTTACCAATGATCCGGCTCAAGTCAGAGTTGTCATGGAATTGAACAATCTGAGTGACGTTCAGGTTAATGTTCAATATGTCAGCGGCAAGCTGATTGTGGATTTAGCTGTAACTGGCATAATCGGAATCCCGGTTTCCCCTGCTCAGCAGGATAACGGCAAAAGCATCGTTGTCATTGATCCCGGCCATGGAGGCAAGGATCCCGGTACCATTGGCATCTCGAAAACCCAGGAAAAAAACTTCACGCTGCCGCTTGCTTTGAAGGTTCAGGCGCTCCTAGCCCAGGAGCCTGATATAGAGGTGGTGATGACACGTGAGACAGATGTTTATCCCACTCGTCCGGAACGCGTGCAGCTCGCCAACACATTAAATGCAGATGTATTTGTATCCATTCACGGGAATAGTGTTGAGGCTTCTCCACAGATCTCGGGTACCGAGACATTCTATTACAAACGCAGCAGCAGTAAAGCACTGGCAGATATAATGCACAGACATCTGGTTGAAGCATTAGGCTTTAAAGATCGAGGTGTCAAGAACGGTAATCTGGAAGTGCTCAGGGACACAACGATGCCAGCTGTGCTGCTTGAAATCGGTTTTCTAAGCAACCTTGCCGAGGAACAAGCGATGCTGAGCGAAACGGTCCAGGATAAAGCTGCTCAGGCGATTGTTGATGCCATCAAGGAGTTTCTGCACCAGCCGTCATAAAAAACACCGCTTGCAGCAAGCCAAAAACGAATGTAACGATGAGGATGTGCTTATATGAGAAAAAAGTCTAGCTATACACTCGTATTCTCCTTGATCAGCTTAATGCTTGTGCTTGCTGGCTGCGGCGATAAACCAGCTGTAGACCCTGGTAACAAGCAATCTGAAGCCGCAAATCCGTCTACATCGAACGCCTCTTCCCCCACCAACACACCAGATAACGAGCCAACGAAGCAAGAAATTGAAGTGGGTTATGTAGACGCTGAGCTGACTGAGGTCAAAACTAAAAAAGCCGAAATCACATTTTCGGATAGCAGCGAAAAATATAGACAAGCTTTTGATGTCATGCAGCGTTCGGATGATCCGGCATTCATCTCCTTATGGAGTGACATCGGGCTTGAATCCATGGATTTTCAAGACGGAAAGCTAACGTTAGACATTCACATCCCGGATGAAGCCAGACTTGGTGCTGGCGGGGAACTTCTCTTTCTCGCGGTGCTGCAGCAAACAATGTTTCAGTTCGAAGAAGTGCAAAGCATTCAGCTGCTGGTGGATGGGCAAGAAACCGAGAGCCTGATGGGCCATGCCGAGCTGCCGAATCCTATACTCCGTGAATCGGAATAACACAACGGAGTGTTCATTGGACTAATAACCTTGCTTCCTGTAATGGAAGCAAGGTTTTTTAGTATGAGTACGAACATAGCTTTAGCACAATTAAGCTCTACACACGCTGTAAATGAGTATCCTTGAACTCTGTTTCATACTTTAAACCATAGCCGAACATGCGGTCCATGCCGATATGTGCAATCCAGATGAAGCTGATCAATATCAGGAAGTCCACCTTCATCATATACCCTGCCGCCAGAAATGCCATTGGCGTAATATACGTATGTGCCAAATTATAAATCCGGGCTCCGACCTTATTGTTCACTGTATAACCGATCATGAATACATCGGGGAAGAGCAGCAGCAGCAGAAAGAGCCACCAGGAATAATCATTGTAGAAATACATCGTTGCTGCTGCTGCCAATACGAATAGCCCTTCTAATCGAATCCATAGTCTGGTCATTTCAGTTATTCTCCTTTGTTCGTTCCATAGTGTGAGAAGTGTGAATACCTTGCAGCATCCAGCCGATGCCTTGCGTTACCTGCTTGTGAGAGAGCGGATCACTTGACAGCAGCACTGGTGATTGGAGCGTAAGTCCATCAAAAACGGCTTGAATCAAGGCTGCCAAGGTCTCGTGCTCCGCTTCATTCAACGGCAGCTCCAAGCGGTCAATAATTAACCGGATACCTGCTTTCATCTCCTGGTACAGCTTCGTTAACTCTTGAGCCAGTTTCACGTTGTTCACACTTTCAGTCCACAAGCTGATGAGAAGTGTAAACCACTCCGGGTTATTTTTACGAAATTCCACAACATGCAGCAAAGCCTGCGACAGAAGCTCTGACGGTGCGGCCTTCATGTCGAGCTGCTGAAGGGCCTGCTGCATACCCCGGTTAATCATCCACTCTCGCACTACCTCCACCAAAAGCGTTTCTTTGGTATTAAAATGGTATCCGATTAGCCCCTGTGCTACGCCCGCTTTGGCTGCAATCTCTTTCATTGTTGCTTTGCTGTAACCTACCTGCCCGAATAGTGTAAAAGCGGCTTGCAAGATTGCATTTCTACGTTCGTCCTGATTTGTTGCTGGTTGTTTTGCCACCTCATGCTCCTCCAATACTGTTTGGTTGAACAGTCAATTTCATGTACTCATCATAAAACTGTTTGCTCGAACAGTCAATAGTCATTTTTTAAAATAGTTTTCGTTAAATCAAGTTGTTGATAATCGATCATTGCGAACAAACCATCTGTGATAAAGGAGCTATTATGGCTCGAATTGTGATAATATTATTGAAATATCTTCCAAGGAGATGATGGAATGAAATTGGTTATAATCTTTGGCCCTCAGGCGGTAGGAAAAATGACGGTAGGACATCAATTGGAGAAGGTAACTGAACTAAAGTTGTTCCACAATCACGTAACCATTGAAATGTTAGCTCCCCTATTCGGTTTTAATAGTGATATGTGGAGATTGGTAGATCAATTTCGTCAAGACATATTTGAAACCGCCGCCAGTAGTGATATGTATGGAATGATTTTCACTTATGTATGGGCATTCGATCTGCAGCAGGATTGGGACTATGTTGATAAAATTTGCAAAATCATTGAAGATAAAGACGGAGAAGTGTATCTTGTAGAGCTTGAAGCCGATCTGGAGAAAAGAATTGAGCGTAACAAGACGCCTCACAGACTTGAACACAAACCAACCAAAAGAGATGTTTCTCGTTCTGAACAGAATCTGATACAGACCATGGAGCAGCATCGATTAAACTCCTTCGAGGGAGAAATCAAAAGAGCAAATTACATCAGAATTAACAACTCTAATCTAAGTGCTGGTGAGGTTGCGGAGACCATTAAGAACAGATTTGCTTTATAATGATTTTATAACATATAGAACGAACATAGCCAAAAAATGTGATATGTATGATACTTCCAGTTTATTATGTTATAATATTACAAGTTTAATTTTAGGATACATACAGGAGGTTTCAAACGATGCTTAGTAGTGTAAGTATACCGGGTATGATTGTTTTGATCATTTTCCTGGTTCTTGTAATCGGACTGATTCGGAGAATTTTGAGACGTTAACGTTGCATATATGTCAAAAAAGCGTTGGCCTGGAGCACAACGCTTTTTTTGTAATGTATGTAAACGATCTGACCTTCGAATAATGATGCTTGCAAAGGAATCGGTTATTATGCCTTGGCAGTTTCAGGATATTGCCCTGAAAAACTTAATATCCACGCCGCCGGCTGCAGAAAAGCCCTCACCTATCAATGGTTCCAGATTCAGATATGCCAAGGCTTGGCTGTTGGTTATGATGCGTGGAGAGGTACGAAACAGCCTCGTGCCCTGCGGTTTTCCGATATAACCGTTATTCTCGATATATATTTCACACTGCTGTCCGGTATAATCTTGTCCCTTCAGCATATATCTGGCTGACAGGCTGTGACTTGCTCCATCTTTTCCGATAATCTGGGTATCCACGCCGCCCTCCAGTACTATGCCTTCGAACATTGCTCCGGTAACATGCCCGCCGAAAGTAATCAGTATAACTGATTCACCGTGTTTGTTCTCCAGTTGAACGGTATCCTTGATCTGCACATGTACAGTAAACATCTCTTCCATCTCCAGCGTCATCGTTAATCACAGCATCCTCTCCACTCAGGAATAAACATGAATAAAGCATCGGATACAGCTTGCTTATATTACCAGAGCTGCTCCATCTCAGGATCATAGAACGAAAATCCACGCTTCCCGTTTTTCTTGATTCTGTACATCGCCATATCTGCAAATTTCAGAAGCTCAGAAGGGTCTTGCGCATGCAATGGAAACAAGCTGATCCCAATGCTGACAGACAGGTTGATCTCAATGGAATTCACATGAAATGGCAGATCGAAGGCATTCAGTAAATTAGCCGCAACGGTACTCGCATCCTCATCCTGCTTGAGATGATTCAGAATAATACAAAATTCATCCCCGCCCAATCTGGCTACGCTATCTGTACTGCGTATTCTTCCCTTCAGACGCTCAGCCACCTCCTGTAAAACCAGATCCCCAATCTCATGACCATAGGTATCATTCACCTTTTTGAATCCGTCAGTATCTACAAACATCAAGGCAAACCGTGATTCGTTGCGCAGCGCATTGCTGACAGACCACGCCAGGCGATCCTTGAATGCCAGACGATTGGGCAGATCAGTCAATGAATCATGCAAGGAAAGATGTTTGCTGATTTTCTCAGCCTTTTTAATCTCGGTATACTCGCTCTCCAGTTCTTTGATGAGGTTTTTAAGTTTATATACGCGAGTGCTTGTATTGGTAGTATCACTAACCTGAAGCATTGCATAGCTATGGTCATTATCATAGAGCGGTTCTACATGTAAGTTCTGTCTGTACAGACTTTCCTCTCCCGCATCCTTCGGAAGAAAGAACGTCTTATGTAAAGCGCTGGAGCAAAATCTGCTCTGCCCGTGATAAAGTGCATTTTGTAATATATCCATATACATCTTGATCTTGAATCTAGGGCAGATTTCCAGCAAGTTTTTCCCCAGCACATCCTCAGAAGCCAAGCCTGTAAAACGTTCAAGCCAGCCATTCCATACGATAATTTTCAGTTGTCTATCCACAATTAAAATGCCCATTTTTGTTTTGTTCAGCGCTTGTACAATGAGATTGTCCATGGTTATCCCCCCAGTAGAGCATCTATTTTATCCAGCAGACTGGAGATGGAATCCATGCTGAGCGCAATAACAATAATCCCCTTTACATCTGTATCGGCAAGTAAAAAGGACGTATGCAACACCAGTATGTAGACTTCATTTTGAAGCAAAACTTGCGGGTCGGAGCGTGTAACATGAATCAGCTCTATTTCAGGCAACACGTACTCCAGCTTCATTTCAAGGAAATTTCCAAATTCACCAATAATTGCATTGAGCAGCACATTGCTGACTTCCTGAAGCACATCCAGATCGGTATCCATTAACCTGAAATCGTTTGGGTCTACATGCTCTGTAAGCTCTCCCAGACACATGTTAGCAAGCACTTTTGCCTGTTCCGCCGGAAACATCAGAAAGGCTTTACCTTGAAATTGATATCCAAATTGCAGAGAGGATCGAAATAGATGGCCTTCTGTAAACAGAATGTTGTATCTCCGATCCTCGGGATCAACCTCGGTGATGGAGATTAGTTCAACTTCAGGAATACTCAGCACAATATGCTTGTCTACAATTTCCGATAACATATTGGCTGCTTGTCCAACATAAACGTTCACGAGCTCAGTAAGCAGATCTTTCTGCAGCTCATTCAGCATGATATGCCACCTGAATCATTTGAAGCAACGTACTGGCTTTTTCAGCCGTTAATGGTTTGTTCAGAAATCCCGACACCCCAAGCTGCTCCACTTCCTCACGAGTAGCCTTCTGAATATCCGCGGATAATATAATAATTTTGACGTCCTGATCCATCTCCCGAATCATGCGAAGCATGTCTTGTCCGTTCAATCCAGGCATCAAAAGGTCTGTGGTGATTATATCCGGTTCAAACTCCTGATAAAGCCGGAAGCCATCTTCTCCATTGGTAGCCGTTCGAATCTCACAATTGGGAATATGATCGCCAATTAACTTACTCATCATCTTCTGTACAAATATCGAGTCTTCCACAATTAATACTTTCATGATTCAACTCAGTCTCCTCGATTACATATTAGGGGCGCAGGGAAAGCAGGCGCTGTAGACAGTTCTTGAGAAGGAGCTTCGCGCACAGGTGGAACCCCTTAAAAGTGACTGACCGTTGGAACGGCAAAACAATATAATTATATTAATTATAAAATTAGATTGTCAACAACATTATAGATTAAAATAGAACGCATTCATCTGTCAATCCTATGAAGCTTACGGCTGTATCTAACGTAAAACAACGTAAAACAAGCTGCAGACATGAGTCCGCAGCTTGCTGGATTTATAAATATTAACGATTGATATCATTTCAACCATAGAGCGGGCCATATGCGGCACAAGCCCGGTAATCTGCTGCCTCAAGGTCTTTGGTGCCAAATGCAGACCAGGCGCTAGGCCTGAAAATACGACTTGTTTCGATATTATGCATATTAACCGGAATACGCAGCATACTTGCCAGCGTAATCAGATCTTCACCAATATGACCATAACTTACAGCACAGTGGTTCGATCCCCACGCTTCCATCACCGTGTACACATCCCCGAAAACCGGATCATCCGCAACCAGTCTTGGCACAAACCATGTTGTAGGCCAGGTTGGCGTTGTACGCAAGTCCAGCTGCTCATGCACAGCTTCAGGCAAGTCTATCGTGTACCCTTCGGCAAGCTGAAGTACAGGCCCCAAGCCTGCGATCAGGTTGATACGGGCCATCGTAACAGGCATCCCCCCACGCGAAGTATAATCGGTGGAATATCCTCCTCCGGCAAATTGATCCATATAAGTCGGCCGCCAGCTGACAGCATCCAGACAAGCTTGTACCTCATGCTCCTCAATCTCCCAATGCGGCTTCATCACCGGCTGGCCGTCTCGCTGCTGCTCCCCTGTTCCATCAAGGGCAGCAGGTCCGGAATTGATCAGATGTATGAACCCTGACGCCGCCATGCCATCGGCCCTCCAGCCTGTCACCCGCTCTACAGCCTCCGGGCTCCAATAGGCGCGAACATCGGCAAAAATCTGAGCGGTGTACGATACATAATGATTCAATAACATAGTGATTGCGTTCAGATTATCATTCTCTGTAGCAATCATGTAAGGTTCTCGAATGCCGTTCCAGTCAAAAGAGCTGCACAGGACGGCTTCCAGCACATCAGCACTTGGCAGATGGTCCGTCCACTCCCGCTGCCCTTGAAACCCTGATGCAATAGCGTTGTAACCGTAGGCCTCTTCTTCATATCCCTTTTCGGCCAGTCTGGGATTACCAATCATGAGATCTCGTACAATCATCGTCATCCGGATCGAGGTCTCCCAATTCTTCAATTTGCTCTCCGGGCTGATCTGAACGGATTCAGGATTAGGGTCCGGGCCTTCCTTGCAATGGAGCGCTGCCCAATCCATCGCCTTTTGAAATTCCTGCTCATCGTAGATGTGTTTTTCCATTCTCCGTCTGACCTCTGTCATATCGACATAGGCATTTCGCATCCCCAGATAACGCTGATAGAAATTTTCGTCCACAATGCAACCGGCTATGCCCATTGAAACAGAGCCAATGGACAAATATGACTTGCCTCGCAGCAAAGCAGCTGCCATACCCGCACGAGTGAACCGGATCAGCTGATCACGAACGTCCTGCGGCAGCTTGCCTTCGTGCTGGTCCTGAATATGTCTTCCGTAGATTTTGAAAATTGGAAGCCCCTTCTGGTTATGTGCCGCATGTAAGGCAGCCAGATAGACTGCACCGGGACGTTCTGTGCCATTAAATCCCCAGACCGCATGCGGCAGCGTCGGGTCCGTCTCCATCGTTTCAAGCGGATAACACCAGCCGCTTGACACAGAGACCAACACGCCTACGCCTTCTTTGCGAAATTGCTCAGCACAAGTGGCAGCTTCCGTCATACCCGAGATGCATGATTCAAAGATAACCACCTCCACAGGAGAACCGTCCGGGTTACGCAGAACAGCTGTAATCTCGGCAGCAGCTTCTCGAGCAAGATTCATGGTGCTTTCGGCCAGTGCTGCCTTTACCAGCTTGCGGCGGTCCACGATCGGGCGTATGCCAATTTTGGGAAATGCGCCTTCGTAGCGATGTGAATTGGGGTTCATTGGTATCTCTCCTTCACTGAATTACGCTAATTCACTCAACTTGAAAAGATAGAGTAAAATGATGTCGACCCGGGGCCAGCTCGTGAATACGCGACAGCTTTGCTGCCGAAGCCATAACCGAGGGAAGAACAAGTGTAGCCGTCGTTCCCTCTGGAATTTCCACCTGAAGTTGAAGCCCTGCATCCTGTTTCTTCCAGGAGGAAGATATAAGACCATATGTCGTTCTAAGCGAAGCACTAACGGCATTCAGCTTGGACGGAATACAAGGCTCAATCCATATTTTCTGATACCCTGGAGCATCCGGTCTTATGCCCGCCAGTCTTGTGTAAAAAGAGGCACTGATCCCCCCGAACATGGCATGATCATGGGAATGCATCCCGCCCTTCTCACTCCACTGCTCCCACAGTGTTGTGGCTCCGCGTTCAATCTGATATCCAAACCCCGGGTACTCTTTTTTGCTTAGAAGTGCATAGGCCACATCGATGTGGCCGTAATCTGCCAGTACATCCAACACGTATCTTGTACCGTAAATACCTGTATCGAGGTGTCCGTTTTTCTCCGCAATGGATTGTACCAGCCTGTTCGCGGCAGAAACGCGTTGCTTCACGGGTACCATGCCGTAGGCAAGCGGCAGAAGCTGTGCGGTCTGTGAGCCGCTGCCGTAGATGCCGTCACCTGAATGAAAGCGACGCTGAAAGGCTTGATTGATATGATCAGCCAATTTCCTATAATAATCGTGGTCTGAATCGATGCCTAAAACAGCTGCTGCTTCGGCAGTAATCGAAGTTATTTTGTAATACACACTGGTATTCACCAGCTCTACCTCATGAAAATAGTTTTCCCAGCCATCCTCGTTAGGAGGACACCAGTCCCCAAAGCCGTCCTTTACCACATGCTCAGGCCACTTCTCATGCAAATGGTTAATGTATGCCTTCATGGATGGATAACTGCGGCTTAATGCGTCGAGATCGTTATAATGCTGATAGAGATACCATGGAAGCGAAACCTTGTCTCCGCTCCAGTCGGGATTGGTCATGCTGTCTTCAATATCATCCAGCCATTTGCGGTAATAACGCTGCATATTGAAGTGGTGCATGCCTGACTCCTCCACGACCGCAGAATCCATGAGACAAGGGGTACGTTCATCACGCTGACAACAGTCCGTCGGGATGCTCATCAGATTATTGAGATAGGACCAGCGAATGTTGCGGTACAGTTGGTTAAGCCTTTCATCCGAACTCTCAAAAGTTCCTGTCTGTTCAACATCGGTATGAATCGGAACAGCCTCAATCGAAACCCGGCTTGATCCTGCGCTGACCTCTACATACCGAAAGCCATGATACGTGAAGCGCGGTTCATAACGCTCTTCGCCATCTCCACGGAGAATATAAGTGTCGGCTGCTTTGGCATTTCGATTCGTCCAGGAGTCAATGTCGCCTGTTTCATCCACGAGTTCACTGTATCTCAGTCTCACTTCACTTCCTGCCCGGCCTTTTACTTGTATTCGAGCCCATCCTGCGATGTTCTGTCCAAAATCGTAGACATTAACACCGGGACGGGGATGAAAGACAGCTACCGGTTTCAGCGGTGTAAAAGTGGTAATGGGAGGCTGATGATTCTCTACTAGCTCTCCCTCAGGTGGCTCAGCTGTGACAGCGTTTGACCAATCATGATTTGTAATAAAACCGGTACGGTTCCAGCCGTTATACTCTAAACGGGCATCATAGGACTCCCCGTCATAGATATCATTGGCAAGGATCGGACTCGGGGCACACGACCAGGATTCGTCCGTGACAATGGTCTGCGTGCTGCCATCCTCGAAGCGGAGGTCCAACTGCAGGATCAGCGCTTTATCCCGATTCCATTTCCACCCCCAACGGGAATAATTAAAATAGTAGCCGTTCCCTAGCCACACACCGAGTACATTTTCCTTCTCATGGAGCAGTTCCGTTACGTCATATGTGTCATAAAGCATTCTTCGTTTATACGGCGTGTTGGCTGGAGCCAGAACGCGATAATCGGAACGCTCTCCATTGATATAAAGTTCGTACCACCCCAGTGAATATATGCGTAATCTGGCTTCAATCGGTGGTGAGGGCAAGACTATTGTTTTACGAAACAAGGGACTGTCTACCGGTACAGGGGTGTTACAGATGGACAGCATATTCTCTTCTAGCACCAATCCGTTCCCTGAAGCATGGATGGTCCCTGCTGAACAATGGGTGGTCTGTGGATCATAAAAGCGGTTGAAATATAACACGCGGCCATCGGAGCCTGTGAGCTTCAAGTCACGGAATATAGCCTTCTGCCCGTCTTTTGTCCGAAAACCAACCCTTCCCCGATAAGGAGCTGCCTTGCAGCCATACGTTTGCTGTTCATTGATCGTAATCTGCCAATCATCTCCGATTGTATTGATCTTGAGTCGCATGTACGCCGATTGCTCTGCGTTTTGAGGTAAAGGAAACTCCCCCAATGTATGACGCAAACCTTCTTCAAAACGATAAATGTTAATGAAGGAATGATGAGCATGCGAAGGATGTTCCGTTTCCTGCTCGTTCAGATTGCAATCAAGTTCAACACCACAATGATGCTGCTCATCCTGATAACCAAACAGAAATGAAGCGCCGCCAGTTTCCACATAAACAATCACCTCAACCTGATATGAGGTCCACTCAGCAGCATCACATCCCGAACGGGTAATCCACCGGGCAAGCCATGGCTTCGATTCATTTTCATACCTCTTCGCCAGCTCAACTGGCTCTTGGGCCACCGTGATCCATTCGCTCCCCGCCACCCGTGCTGCGTCTCCAGTCTTTTCCGATGTTCCGCTTGCTCCAGTTATCTTCATTGATGTCATCTTGCTGCTCCCTCCTGTCAGTCAGCTTGGCGCAAAGGATGTGCCTTGTTTTTCTGCATGCTTCGCGTCACTTCAGGTGCATTCCAGGCACTTATGGTCACTTCATGCAAACTCGTATCGGCCAACGCTTCATAAGCAATCCACCGTTCTTCCCCTGGAGATAGTCCAAAATCATTATCATCCAGATAACTGCTCCAATCATCGGGGAAATGCTGCACCACCACTCGAATCGCGGGCACGCTCCCCGTATTGCGAACCACAATGTAACCTCCCTTGTCATGTTCGGTCAGCATAAACCATTCCAGCGTGGTAGAGGGCAGTTCACGCATCGGTGCATTGGAGAGTTCTCCATACAGCCTGAAAGCACGCTCGGCCTCGGCACCGGAGTATTCGTTGGCATCATGGCGGTGCTCCTGCTCGAAGGTCAGCAGCTCTGCTGTCTTCGGCTGGGCATTAAACCAGTACCACTGATCTGCGATCAACTCTCCATCCTCTGCACAAAGAGCTATTTGGATAAGGAACGGATGAATGGCTGAAGCTTCCGGCAGAAAGACTTCCAGCGTTTCAATAAGAGTCACCTGCCCTGGTGATACTGTTAACGATGGGTAATTTCGCGCCATCATTTCGGCAAGTTGGCTGTTGTACATTTTGACCTGAACCGTTGCATCTGCAAGTGTCTCAAGCGAGTCATTCGCCAGATGAAGCCCTGCCTGAAACAAATCGCCCGTCTGCCAGCCTTCCAGTCTGGAAACGGTGACAAAAGCATTTTGCGGACGAGAAGCCTGCTTTGCCCGATAGTAGGAGAGCTTGGCTGTGCCGTAATAGTCAATTACTGCCCATGAATGTCCAGGAAAGCAATCCGTGAATTTGTAATACCAGAAGCCGCTCTTGTCCTTTCCCGCTCCTGCACGCTGCAGATCAGCAGTAAAACGAATTCCGTCACCTTGCGCGGTCTGCGAGTAGGTGATGTAATCCTGCCAATTCCGAATCGGACCGTATGCTGCATAACGCATAACTTTGATGATATCCTTCAGGCTAAATTGATGAAAATGGGCCTTCCACCCCCTGCTCTCTTCGGTCGGCGGAAAAGAAGATAACGCTTCTTCCGGCATATACCGCAAACAACTGGAGACATTGGTCTGGCTCGGGATTCCAAATTCGCCATAGAACACGGACGGCATCGCGATCGTTGCTTCATCCAGCGGTTCACCGCCATGGTACACATTCCAGTTATGCGCACTGCCTGCCCATGGATCGGTTCGATGGAACGGACGTGACGGGTCATACTCGCGGCAGCGCTTGCCAACCAGAAAAAGGCCTTCATCCGCCCCGCCATGTGCACCATTCTCATTGCCTCCACCCCACATGATCAGGGAAGCATGATTCCGCAGCCGCTTAACCGAAAGCACCGTCTGACGGTCAATGACACCAAGATCGGTCAAGGGAGCATCAGGCGGTCCCCAGCAAAGCGGAAATTCCTGGTATACCATAATGCCTTTCTGATCACACAAATCATAGAATTCATCGCTTTCCACCAATCCGCCGCCCCATGCCCGAAGCATCTGCACATGCCCTCTTCGAGCCAGCTCAAGCAGGCGTTCATACTGACCTTCCTTCCGCGTCAGCATAACATCAGGCCAGCACCAGTTAGCCCCCTTGATAAACATCGGCTCGCCATTGATCACAAACTGCCAACGATAATCGGTTTCGGGCTTAGCGCCTCTCATAGGCCGCATCTCGATCGTGCGAATCCCAAAAGTAGTTCGAGCTTCTTTTACACGAACGGCCTGTGCCTGTGACTCAGCGATCTGAATACCTGATTCGATCGTAGAAGTAAAACCCGAACCCATTTCATGTACAGAATTCCCGGTGCCCAAATTTATATGTTGGTGTCTGCAGTGAGTAGCCCCTAACACAAGTTCATAAAGCGGCTGATCGCCGTAACCCGAGGGCCACCATATATTCGGATTGCTGATGGCAAGCACTGTACTGAATTTACTTCTCCCATAGGCAACCTCAATTGAACAGGTGAACCGATACTCTTCGCACGTCAGCCTTTCATCTGCAATTGGATCGGAAGAATCGTTTGCACTCCGGGCAGACTGATTGGAATTCACATTTTTCAGCTGAATTAAACCTTCAATCGTGATATGAGCGTGCTCTGTCAGGCTGCTCTCGGTTGTAAATTCCAGTTGAAGCCGTGCTTCATCGGGCGTACAGGATAACGTTGTAACATAGGGAGCAATCAGGGCAATATCGGCATGAGCTGTAACCCTCACATCCTTCCAGATGCCAAGAGAGATCAGATGGCCGTAATGCCAGCCAAAGCCTGGGCTTGGTTTCATAAGACCATTCCAGCTTTGGGGCGCCGGATCAATACGAACAACAAGCACATTGGCTTCATTCGATCGCACCAGCCCTGTAATATCGAGCATCGGACCGCCAAACATGCCCTGATGATGTCCAAGTGATATGCCATTGAGAAACACCGTTCCTGAGTAATCTATGCCGTCAAACTGTAAGGTAAGCTGTCTTCCTTCCCACGTGGCAGGCAACTCAAACGTTGTTGCAAACCACCATTCCATGCATTCCACACGTGTTCTGCGGAACCAGACCGGGGTCTCCTTCGGGGTGCCATACTGTTCAAGTTCATCTATCGTGTTGGTATTCCAGTGGGGATCATGCATGGCTCCAAGATCGACCAGCGCCTGCTGTACCGTGGTGGGAACCTGAACCTCCAGCCAATCCTTCCGAGCATGACCAGGTTCATACCAACGTTCACGCATGCCTCCACTTGCTCTGGCTTTTCGTCCAAACCAGCCCGTGGAGGGGGAAGGATCACCATGATCAGCGGCTTCTCCTCCCTTCATTCGCCAGGTGCCGGACAGCAGCAATGAATCTTGAGAAGGGAACACGTTATTTTCAACGTGTGAACCTTTGTCCTGATTTTTAGTGACAGGCTGCATTTCACTGTGTATTTTGCGGACAGGAATACGGCTGTCCATCTCCACCCATGCGTCGCCGTGGAGCGAAGAGCTCGCATAAGCCTCATCCTGGATTTCGTCCAGAAATCGCTTCCCTTTTGATGAACGGTAATACGAGATGTTTGTCATCGTGTGCACACTCCATTCACGTTCTGTAGGCTGTCGTTCCAGCTTCATGATCTCAATATGTTCTGTGTACGAGCACAGGATGATATCCTTGGGGCACTTCCATAACAACCGCAATTTCTTTTGGAGCCACAACCTCCAATTCGAAAACGGATTCACCTGACTCCTCACGAATCTCCCACTTCACGTCAATTCTTCCGTCCTTGGGAAGGGGTACCGCTCCCTTGGCCCATTGCAGATCGCCGGGCTGCGGTGCGACCCGAATGGCGGTCCAGCCGTCAGCAGCAGGTCGAACCCCGAGTACAACAGCGCCTAAAAAGTACCCTGGCGCAGCTGACCAGGCATGGCAATGACTGCGTGTCAGATCTTTAGAACTTGGTCTGTTCTCCTTGAATCCCGGATACATCTCCCAACAGGTTGTCGCCTCATGTTTCACCATCTCGCCAAACTTCTCACGCATATCCCGAAGCAGCATATCGGTCTGACCCATCATCACTAGTGCTTCATAATAAAAGAACGTCATAAACGGACTTCCAATCGCAACGAAATCATCCGGTGGTGAAGTCAGATACGCGGCAAGCTTCTCCTTGCGCTCATCAGCGGCAACTCCCGTAATCAATGCCATCACCTGGGTCTGCATACTAAATGTGCTGGATGGTGAACCGTTCGTATGAATGCAGTCGATAAAAGCCTGACGTTCCTCATTCCACAGGTGTTTGTTGATGGCACAAGACAAATGCTGGGACATGGAGTCGTAATACACGGCCTGCTCTTCACATCCAGCGAGCTCAGCCAATCGTGCTGCATCCGCCAGCGCACGTACCAGAATGACATTTTGATGGGTAACCGTCCCATCATTAGGCTGCTCCATCGGGGCCCAGTCAAGCAGATTCCATGCATGTATAGATAACAGCCCATGCTGATCAATATGCTGAAGATAATGATCAAGCGTGTATTTCACCTTGGGCCAGATTTGCGCTGCAAAATGCCTGTTTCCCGTATGACGTGTGTACTCGAGACAGGCCGTTATCCAGAAAAACGTCCAGTTCGGAATGACACTGCTCCATCCGCTGGGCACCTGATTCACATAAAGCGGTGTCTGTATACTGGAGCCAGGCACGAGTTCAAGACAATGCTTAACGATGTCCGTTGCCCCAAACACATAATAGTTAACCAGCGCTTCATTTCGGCTGTCACCAACCCAGAAAACCTGCTCGTAAGCCGGGCAGTCCACAAATGTATCCTCCATGCATAGCCGGGTTGTATGTTTGCTGATCTCCCAGATATCATTCAAGAGCGGATCGGAGCTGTGGAAGCGTCCAATCTCGGCCACCGGATAGTTGCTCTGCACCAGATTGGCACTAAACAGCCGCAGCGGTCCGGTGTTCCCGTGGATCGTAAGCATCAGATACCGAAGGCCGCGCCGTACAGGAGATGCATAGCTTTGTCTGCCTTCACGGCAAATATAGCGCAGTGTGTTATCAACCCCGAAGGTGTCCTGCCGCAACCCGCCATCCATATACTCGAAACCGTAGGCATCAATAACAGCACCTTCCGGTGCGTCTACATCCAATCGCAGATAACCTGACCATTCACGCCCGAAATCTATAATCAGTTCAGTGCCTTTGCCCTCAGTCATTGCGGGAATGATGGCCGCTGACCGATTGGCGAAGCAAACCTGCTGTATAACAGATGTGACGGGACGCGATTGTTCATTTCTTTTCCATATGCTGGACGTAAAAATGGAAGCAGCAGCGCTTAACATTTCAGGAAACGGTTTTATCCATTCCCGATATGCTATTAATTCCAAAGGTGAAGCCAATCTGCGGCACTGTTCATACACATCCGCATTTGGAAAATCACTGCCGTCCAAGGGCCTGCTGCCGCCAAATCCCTGATAGTGGCGAAGCGGACTATGGTTTGGCTGGTGGTCTACGTGTACAAGCGTTGCAAACGGCCCTACAAGCACAAAGGGGGATTCACCCACGCTCGTTTCATCAAGGGCTGGCGCAGTTACAGTAAATGCAGCTTCACAATCAATCCCGATATGCAATCCGCCGCCATGATCCGGGCCGGCCAGCTCAATCAGCAGCAGATTGTCTCCTTTCTCCAGTCTGACCCGCTGCAAACGGCGTGGTTTCTCCCCCTCCATCCCTTCGGCGGCATAGTAAATTCCGTTAAGTGTTAACCCTCGAAATGCATGGAACGCGCTGAATAGTCCGATCATCGCCTCTGCTCCGATACTTGCATGTATGACCGCTGCGGCATAACCTGCAAAGGATACCGGGTTCGCGTGCATCCTGCTATCTGGCTCCATTGCTTCTCGCACGTCCAGCACATGAGTCCAGGATACAAGAGCGACCTCTTTTAACGATTCCACCCGCACAGGCCATACTTCTTGCTCTGTAAGTTCGGGAATATCACTCCCGATCAGCTTCGTCCATGGTGCATCTCCGGGTCTTCCGATCACCCGCGCAGCTATCCAGCCCTGCTCCTCGGTATATGGCGTCGCCTCTGTTCCAAACCATTCATGCTCCCATTGCCTTGCGTCCATCTGCTCCGTAAAACCAAGCTGACAGGACATCCGCGAAACCTTCCGCTCATATCCGGCATACGGAGCCGTTATCCAGGAGGCATCTGTTGCAACGATTAGCTCTCTTGGAAAAATGCCTTCCTCTCTCTGAGGATGAATCTGCTCCAATTGAGCCAAAAGCCCGCCTCTTCCGGGGAGATAATTGAAGGTAGCGACACCATAGCTCATTACCAATACAGCCAGTATGTTAGAGCCGGGGCGAAGCAAATGTCCAACTTCATGTACATGGTAATTCAGTTCAAACGGCCAGGAACGATTCGGCCCTCTTCCGCATAACACACCATTGACATACAATACATATCTGGCATCTGCCGTAATTGTGACCTCTGCACTTCCAGAGTCCCACTGCTGCAAAATGAATTCCTTGCGAAAACAGCGCCATTCATTGCGGGGCCATTCGTCATGCCCTCCCCATATCCAGGAAGCCCGCCACCCGAAATGACCTGCACCGTTTTCATTTTCCTTGCTCGGCAGCTCCCTCCCGCCAGTTGACAGAGTTTGATCCATGTATACATCCGCTCCCATTCCCTGTATGGTTCAAAAAAAAGGAGCTAAAACTTCACAGCTTTAGCTCCCCGCATCATGCCCTTCTATTTCGGTCAAGCTGTTTTACAGTCCGTGAGCTTTGCGAAGCCGCTGCACTTCACCGTTATACCAAGCTGTGAATTCGTCTGCTCCGGCTTTTTTGAATGCCGCAAGCGCAGCTTGTTTATTAGCTTCAAAGGACTGCTCATCTTTGGAAAGAATGACCTTCGCTGCTTCACGCGCTGCCAGTTCTTTCAGCTCGGCTTCCTGCTTTTTCAGTTTGTCATCCAGGGTTACACCTGGAACCGTGTTGCGTTTGACGATCTCTTCATCCGTCATGCCGTTCATCCATGTCGTAAACGTATTCAGCTTGCCTTCATCAATCAGTTTTTTGAATACCTCTCCAGAGTAAGAAGCGCCGTAATGCTGGGCAAAATCCTTTTCAAGCGGTGTAGCGGCCTTGGATAATGATTCCTCTGAGGTGAAGAGGTCCACTGGCATTTTGTCGTTCGGATTCAGCATGTCTCCGCCAAGACCAATAATGTTGCGATCCAGCGAAAGTCCTGTTGCTTCGTAAGGTGCGCCGCCTGCTGCTTTCAGTGCAAGTGTTTCATCGGTCAGTGCCGGTTTGCCATCAACCATCTTCCAGTGTTTTCCTTCTACACCGTTGTACATGGTCCGTGCACCTTCATAAGAGTAAATATAATTCAAGAATTCCATTGCTTTTTCAGGATTTTTAGACGTTTTGGAGATGCTGTAGGCTTTATCCTGCCATCCGAGCGGATTTACTGCTCCTGTCCAGACAAGTTTACCTGCAGGTACAACAAGATATCCTTTGCCTTCACTTGCATGCTGGGCATTGAAATCACCCATCGCCCAGGTTGCTGGACCCACAACAATCTGTCCTGCTGTTGCCTTTGCCATGTAGTCGTTGTTTTTCATCGTCAGGGAATCCGGATCAAGCAATCCACGGCGCTGCGCTTTATTATAGAAGTCTATTGCGGTCCAGAAGTTGGAGGATTCATCGGTCAGATTGCTGATGAAGTCGCTGCCGCCAACTTTGGAGGCTGTCAGGTCACTCGTAGCACTTACACTTTCAGTGAAGATGATCGGTGGAATGGTGTAAGGCCATAGTCCCCAATCCTGCCACATCGATACGCCGTATACCTTTTTGCCATCCTCCGTCGTCGGATGTTTCTCTACGATTTTGCCGACAACGTCCAGCAGATCGTCCATCGTAGCGATTTCAGGTGTGCCAATCTCTTTGTACCAGTCCCAGCGAATTGTAGGTCCAATGGTGATTGGCGCAATGGATGTGCCCGGTTTGGACTGTACTTGCGGCGGCAGGAAATAGAGCTTGCCCGTGCCGTTACTCCAGTTCTTTTTGCTGTAATCCACAACCGTAGGAATATTAGCAGTTATATCTTTACCAGATTTCGCAAGCAGCTCATCCATAGGAACGATCAGATCGCCTTCTATCAGCTGTTTTTGATATTTATTTACATCTGTACGTACCAGGTCAGGGAGATCACCGCCAGCAAGCAATACATTGAATTTATTCTCGTCCGCTTCAACATATTCAATCTTGACCCCGATCTTCTCGGCAATGGCTTGAGCTACCTCATTGTTTTGCTGTGAGTTCCACTTGGAACCCGTTTCCATAATAAGCACACGAAGCGTGACAAGGTCTTTGCTTGAGCCAGTGCCTGATGAACCCGTTTCCCCGGTCCCTGTCTGACCGGTTCCTGTGCTTCCGCCTGTACAGGCTGCAAGCAGCAAAGACGTCATCATGAGCATTGCCATTACTCGGCGGAACGTTTTTTTAGTTCTCATGTCATAACCCTCCTGATTTTCTTCTTCTATAATTATCGGCCTAAGGCCGGATAATCCAATCTGCTGCAGCATATTTACCCTTACCAGCTTGGCCGGGCTTACCCTTTAACTGCACCCATCATGATGCCTTTAACGAAATAACGCTGCAGCATCGGGTAGACCAGCACAATCGGCAGCGTAACCAGCATCGTAATGGTCATGCGGATCGACTGTGGGGTTAGAGTTCGAACTACGTCGCCGCGAGTCAGTTCCTCGGTTGTCATATTGGACAAATTACTCGACTGGTTCAGGAAGTTATACAATACCAGCTGCAGCGTTTGCAGCTTCGGATTCTCTACCAGGAAAAAGTTATCAAACCAGGTGTTCCATTGTCCCACCGCAGAAAAGACGGCAATGGTGGCAATAATCGGCATTGAGAGTGGGAATATAATGCTGCGGTAGATTCGGAAATATCCGGCCCCGTCAATCTTTGCTGATTCCTCCAGAGAGGCGGGCAGCTGTTCAATAAACGTTTTGATCAAAATAATGTTAAAGCCCGACATCGCACTGGGGATGATATAGAGCAGAAAATTATTTTGCAAACCATATGCCTTCATGGTCAAATACCATGGGATAAAACCGGCGTTAAAATACATCGTAATCAGGACAAAACGGTAAATTATTTTACGATACGGCATCTCTTCCTTGGTAATCAGATACGCAAAGAACGAGCAGCTGAACACCGTAATCAAAGTTCCGAGCACCGTACGGGAGACGCTGACCAAGGCCGCGTCCATAATGCCCGGTAACTGCACCGTTGCTTTGTAGGCTTCCAGCGAGAAGCCTGCTGGCCAGAAGTATACCCCTTTCTGGACCTCAATCGGATCACTGATGGAATAGATGAGGATGTAGTAGAACGGATAGATCGTGATAATAACCAGCATAGATAATAAAATGTAGTTAAACAGAGTAAACGTAAGGTCTTTCCAGTCCATATGGCGGCTGGGACGAAGCGTCTCTCCTGAGGGTTGTGTACGCATCTCTTTTTTGCTCCTTTCCCTGCGATTCAGACGATGCCTTGACCGCGAACCTTCTTGGATAAAATGTTAACACTGAAGAGCAGCAGAACACTGATGACGGTCTTGAATATGCCCACCGCTGTGGAATATGAATAGTCGCCGGTCACCAGACCAAGCCGGTATACATAAAGATCAAGCACTTCAATGCGGTCCGCAATCATCACGTTACTGAAAACGAGATACTGCTCGAATCCTGCCGAGAGCAGGTTGCTGACCGAGAGCAGCAAGAGCACGATAAAGGTTGGCATGATGCTTGGCAGTGTAATGTGCCAGATTGTACGCATACGCCCTGCGCCGTCTACCTTCGCTGCATCGTATTGCTCACTATCTATACCGACAATCGCTGCGAGATAGATAATCGCGCTCCATCCTGCAGATTTCCATAATAACAGCAAGGTCTGCACAGTCCACACACGGTCATAGTTTCCCAAGACGTCCACAGGTGGATTGCCGATTCCTGTTTTCATCATAATGGAATTGACTGCACCTTCCGTGCTGAACATGCTGAAGGCCAGTGAGAACACGATAATCCAGCTGATATAATTCGGCAATGTAGATACCGTCTGCACCAGCCGTTTAAACCAGCCGGAGCGTACCTCCGAGATCAGAATGGCCAGCAGCATCGGTACAGGTGCTGTTGCTATGGACAACAGACTGAGTGCAAGCGTATTGGCAAGTACAGGTCCCATTCGTGGATCATCAAACATATTGCGGAAGTTTTCTAATCCGAGAAACGGAGTCTGCTGCAGCGGAATACCAGGTTTGTAATCAAAAAACGCATAGATCCATCCGAATAGTGGAACGTAGCTGAAGGCAAGTGTAAACAGTACAAATGGAGTGGCGAGCAGCAGCAGGTGTATGCCGTCCTTGCGATTCAGCTTGCTGGCCTTCTTGACCGCGCGGCTGTTCAGAGTTTCGGTTCGTTGCATATGAATTTCTCCTTTGTGCGTAGGCTTTCGTTTGGGCTTATTCATATGATAGCGCTTTCCTGAAAACGATTGGATGAAAGTTCCCCTGATCTGGTTGAAAAAAATACGATTGACGCACAAGTTAACTTGAACAATTTTAAGCTGATGCTTGAACAAAAAAACAAGGTCCATCGATACAAAAATGCCCTTATGAACTGCCTTCCAGGCAGATTCATAAGGGCATGCTTATCATCATCGATGAACTGGCAAGATCACAATCACCTGTGCACCTTGTTCAGCCGGAACAAAGTGAATGCCATAATCGGAGCCATAATATAAGCGAATTCGTTTATTCACGTTATGGAGTCCAATGCCGCTGCCGCCAACCGTCGATTTGGGCGACTCCTCCTTCGCCAGCTTATCATTTAATTGTTCGAGGGTACGCTGGTCCATACCTACTCCGGAATCGGTAACACTTAATACAAGACGTTGCTCGTCTCCTTCAGCCCTGATCTGGATCTGAATGGCGAATTCTTCACTCTGTCTTCCCGAGGCAATGGAGTTCTCCACAAGCGGCTGCAGGATAAAGCGCGGAACCTGGCAATCCATCCACTGATCGTCTACATCCATGGTGAACGTAATGTTGTTGTTAAAGCGCATGTTGATGATTTTCAAATAGTTATCCAGATATGACAGCTCATCCCGCAGTGTGCACATGGAATCTTTACTGGAGAACACAGGACGTAAAATATTGCCCAAGGCCACAATCGTATGAACAATGTTATCCGCCTTAACAATAACAGCCATCCAGCGGATCATATTCAGTGTATTATAGAGAAAATGCGGATTGATCTGATACTGCAGCGCCTCCAGTTCAAGCTCCCTTTTCTTTTCCTGAATTTCATTGTTTTTCTCTACCAGCTCCACCATGCTGAGTGACATCTCGTTAAAACGGCGGATTACGGTACCCAGTTCATTATTAGGAACATGATCTACGGTGACTCCGAGTTCGCCACGACTCATATCCTTCATTTTGCCGGATAATTGATTGAGCGGTTTAATGATTTTGCGAAGCCAAAAAAAGGAAGCAACAAAGATGGCCAGCACACTAACGATAAACACCAGCATAAGCATACGCTGAACACCCAGAATCTGATCCGCATACTGGCTGAGCGGAATCTCTTTGAGCAGGTACCAGCCGCCGTTATGCAGCTTATAATACACCACCTGCATGCTGCGCCCCGCCTTTTCATCATCCAGGCTTCCATAAGCACCATCCGCCAGATCGGTACCGGGTTTGAAGTGACTCTTCGTTCCCACCCGATCGGCTTCACTAGCGGACACAACCTTGCCATCAGCACTCGCGATATACATGTCTCCTTCTTCCCGGTTCAGTGCGGTGGAATAGATGGAGGACAGATAACGCTCGTCAATATTAATAATTAATGTAGCACTCGTGGTTGGATCATAGATGGCACGTGTTCCCCGCATCAGGCTGATTAAATAACCGTCATCTTTACCTGTAAGATACGGGTTATAGAATGATTTTTTGATCCCGGAATGAATAATCAGGTGCGGATACTGTTCTATCGTTTGACGAAAGGGCTCGGAGGTGAAAAAGCTTTGCTGCCATTCTTCCCGGTCATAGACCAGTGTTCGCTTTTGACTTCCGCCGACAGCGCCAAGATTATTAGCCGTGATGTATATGGAATCAATATAATTGTAGTTATCGATAAAATCCGCAATGACCCGCTGCACATCGTTTTTGGACTCCAGAAATTCCTCTTCCGTTTTCTCTGAAATTTTGTACAAAAAGCGCTGAATATGATCGTCCCGCAGAAACAGCATTGATAGACGATCAATCTCTGTAACCAGCCCGCCGATATTATGATCCAGCTGCTGAAACTGTTGATATAACAGTCGTTCATTCTGGATTTTAATCATATTCTGCATAAATGAATAAATAAAATAAGAAGCCCCCGCCATGACGGCGAGGCTGATGACCATGATATAAAGAATGAGCTGGGTTCTTAGTTGCCTCGACATAAATAAAGATCGGAGGGGGTTCTTCATAGTTCCTGCACCCTCTTGTCTCGAAGTGTAGTCTGCCTGCGGTATTCATTCGGATTGAGGCCCGTAATTTTTTTGAACACCTTGCTAAAATACGTATATTCAGGCGAAAAACCGACAAGGGCTGGTACATCGGAGGAACGCATCTGACTCTGTGCAAGCAGTTCCTTCGCTCGTTCAATACGGTAACGATTGACGTAATCAATATACGTGATCTGAAGCTCTTTGCGAAACAGGTTACTGAGATAACCTTGACTTAAACCAACATAGTCTGCGACCATCTGCAAGCTGATATTTTCAGTATAATGGCGTTTGATGTACTCGATCGCACGAGTAATCTCATCACTCATTTGTAAGCGCTTGCGAATTAATTCAACCAGAGAATCCATGTATATGACAATCTGATCCAGCATATCCGGCATCGTATCACATGTCTCTAACTTCTCGGTCATACTGAGCAGCAGCGTTTTTTCATTGTTATGATCATAGACATGTGTATTAATCCATTGAACGAACTGATAGATTGTAATTTCCAGCGTTTTGCGATCTTCACACATGCCGCCCTCAATCTCATCCAGAAATGCATCATATTCCTTCTGCTTCAGTGGCGGGAGCAGTTCTCTTATATCAGTATGCTGCCGGATTTGCTCAACGCGTGCAAGCACGCCTGATCGGTCAGCACGGTCGCTTCCCTGATGCTGCTGGCCCGGGCCGGTAATAAACTTGCGCTGCAAAGCCCGCTGTGCTTCGGCATATTGTCTGGGAAGTGAATCATAACCTCCGTTCACACTGCTGACCCCGAATGAAACGGTGCTGTTGAAATAATGACGGATTGTATTCTGGATATGGTCAAGCAGCTGACGAATCTCCTGCACGATCGCTTGTTCAGACAGCATATCTGCAAAATGCAGCACCAGTGCGTAATGCCGATCATTAATCTGAACGGCTTCACCACGTTTATATCCGGACATGATCTCACTCAGAATGTTCAATAGCGACATCTTCACCAGATGACCATGCTCATCCCGAAAACGCTCCTTGAGCGAAAAATAACGGTCCACTTCCATAACACAGACAACCAGCCGTACAGGTGAAAGTCGCAAACCGCTCTCCGTAACAAACCTTGCAAATTCGTCGGTGGAAAAGATGCGATAGAACATAAAGTCCTTAAACATCTTCTCCTTCACCAGCTCCATGTCGGGTGTGGCAGAACCTGTTCTGCCCTGAACATTGACCTGGCTCTGCTGCTGATCCAGCTCTTCCCTGACACCTGTCAGCACCTGTTCAATCTCTTCTTCTGTCATGGTCAGCTTCAAAATATAGCTTGATACATCCAGTGCCAGTGCTTTACGAGCCAGTTCAAACTCCTCCAGGCATGAAAGCACCACCACACGGGTATGTTTATCTTGTTTGCGAATATTGGATATTAATTCCATACCATCCATTCTGGGCATACTGATATCGGTAATGACCACGTCGGGTTTCTCGCGTTCATAATAATCCCATGCAGCCAGGCCATCAGGGAAATCGGCGGTAACCTCCAACCCGAATTTGCTCCATTCGACGGAATTTTTCAGTCCGATGCGAACCAGCATTTCATCCTCAACGATCATCACCTTGTACATGCATCAAACCCCCTTCAGAATCAAAATCCAGTCATTCCCTCGTCCGCTTGTTGGGGCTGTAAAACGTGCAATGCCTTGATTCAGTATTACAGAATCTGCTGTAGAACCGGAAGAAGCATGGGCAGCATAAGCATCGGTTTCTAATCCTGTCCTTGGACAAAACCATGCTCCTTTGACCTGCTTGCCCTCAATATACCCCATGACTACGTCAACATACAAGCCATTTGGCAGATAAATGTAAGCGTTATATTTATTTTGTAAAGCCATCATTCGATTCTCGCCTGTACGGTTGGAGTGAATCAATCTCAGGTTGGGACGGAGATCCGGCCCCAATTCGTTCTCAAGCAGCGCACGTGCATGCTTCATCTGTTCTGCTCCGGGACGATGCAAGGCTTCACGCCAGCTCATAATAAAATAATCACCCTGACTGTTCGACTCCAGCAGATCATCCGCTCCCTGATACATGGACCATATGGAGTGATGACCATACGTATGACCCAGCGCCCCTGAAAATAAGGCGTAGTACGCAGCTTTTCTCACATCTGCGGCATCGAAATAACCGTGCTCCCCCTTAAATCCAACGGGAATATCCTCATAACAAGGTTCCGCATCAAGGGTTGGCTTCACGGGCTTCCGATCATAGTCCTGCTGAACACGCCGATCATTGGTTATCTCCCGTTCCCCGTGCCCGGACTGAATCATATTAAAATCAAGCCAATCCTCGAGATGAAGCTGACGGGAAGAAGAATCACAACCCGGTGGATGGAAGGTCATCAGCTGCGTTGCCCCGCCCTGCTTCAAGCCCTGGACCATCGAAGCAATGATATCAAAATGAAGCTTGGTCTCTAATGCACGGTCACCCCCAAGCACCCAGATCACTTGTGGAAGCTGACCGTACCGCTCACCTAACCATTGTCCGTAGCGATATGCATTTTCAGGCGTGAACATTTCAGGTCCTTTTCCCCACTTGATATTGAATTTGTCACCCCAAGCCGGGAGCAAGGCTGTATACATTCCAAGACTCGCGGCAAACTCAAGCACAGTATCCACATGATGCCAATAAGAATAAGGCTCCGCGAGATCGGGACGAGCCGGGTCAGGTTGACCATTTTGATCCATAAGTAAAGGCAATCTTCCATAAGCATTCCCGGTTGTAACTCCGCTGAACTCAGCCAGCAGCACGGTTTGAATAACGTTAAAGGACTGCTCAGCCCTCGTTCGCAGATACAGCTCGCTCTCTTCCAGGTTCAAACGATGCAGCAGTTCCCACGCCGTATCCGCAAGCCAGAAAAATGGTGCACCCGACGACGTTTCCAGATAACGACCACTAGCAGAGACCCGAAGCGCTTCAAGCTGTTTATGTGTATGAGCAGCATCTCCCTGGAGTCGATGAACAGACCGTTCTTTTATGAACGTATCTTTGGTTTCCGGTTGGAATGTATCATTGCCTTTTGATTGGAAGGTATCTTTGGATTCTGAGTGGAAGGTGTCTTTGGTTAATGGCTGGTTATTGGACATGGTCACGGACACTCCTTTATCTTCATGACTTACGATCTTTCCCTTATAAAAAGCATAAAATCCACACTAGTGTTCGTAAAGAGCGTTTTGGAGCAAAATCGTTCAAGCAGGCTTTGTTTTGTTCAACCCCGACCTCTTTTTTTCAACCATTTCAACAGATATTTCAAATTTGTATTTTATTGTAAACGCTATCATTTGAGTTGCCGCAAGCGATTTGTGTGGTAAACCACTATAAAGGAGAGCTGAGATGAAAAGCAAATCCGATCGTTTCGCTTCACGCTGGGGGATTCCACTCCTCATAGCCACCATGCTGGCCTCGTTTATTCCCGTTCCTGCCCAGGTCCACGCAGAACAGAATGAAACCCAAAACCAAAGCAGCACCAGCGTTACCCGTACCGTTACCATTGACACAAACAACGTGATCCAGGATGATTTTCTCGGCGTTGGTGTTAACACCATTCCGACAGCGTTAATGCCAGGACAGATGCAATACGGTTATACCGAAGCGCACTGGGAGATCGACAAAAAACGCATTCAGACGATCCAGCCCAAAGTAGCCAGAGTCTGGTTTCAGATTGACTGGATGGAGCCCTCCAAAGGAACCTACACTTGGGACAGCACCAAAATGAAAGCCTTTTACAAATATCTGGACGCCTTCAAGGCAGCCGGAACCGAAATTGAATTAAACTTTGGCTGGAAGGTTGGCTCGACTGTACATGACTGGTTCTCGATACCAGGCATTGATCCGTGGACAAGCGCACCTGCTGATCTGGATGCTTATGCAGTCTCTGCTTCCGCTTTACTGGAGGAACTGATTCAGAACCGCGGTTACGACAACGTGAAATATCTTACCTTTTATAACGAGCCTAATGGCAGCTGGGATTTCGAAGCACCGGGGGATCAGAAGGCCTACTACGCAGAAATGGTGAATAAAGTAAGTTCCCGATTGACAGCGGACGGACTCCGCGATCTGGTTGAAATCTGGGGTCCCGAGGAGACTGGCGCTCCTGCCTGGATTGAATATATGAAGCAGCATGCTGATGACGCCATCGATGGGTACAGCTTTCATGTGTATGGTGAATCATATGAAGGTCTTGGCAATGCCTTTTCACTGCGCAAAGGTTATGTCGGCAACAAACCGCTTCATCTGACCGAATTCGGCTGGGCCGATGATCAGGCGAGCAACTGGGATGCCGGTTATGCCAACTCGGTCATTCAGACCGCCAATATGGGTGTAAAATCAGCTTTGATGTGGCAGTTGAACGGAGTGTGGACCAACGACCCTACCGGTGGAACGAATGGAACCTACACGATGTGGGATGCAGTCGTGCTCGGGTTGAAACCGCGCAAAACCTTTTACATTGCAGGCATGCTGAATCGTTATATCCCCGAGCACAGTGAAGTGCTTTCGGTAAATACAGGCGGTTCATCTGACGTTCGCGCCGCAGCCTTCAGAGGTGAGGATGGCAATTATACGGTGCTGGTCGAAACCAAAGCCGGCTCCAGCAAGGAGATCACACTCGACTTCGGTAATACTGCTGTCAACAAAACGTTCCGAAAACTGGTTTATAAAAATGATGTTGTCCAAGAGGCTAATGCCATTCTTCCGCCAGTCAAAGCAACTTTTCCAGGGGGCAGCTCGTTAACCGATTCTGCGGTTGATGATGAATATAATGTCATCATTTATACAACCCAGCCTGCCCAAACCCAAGTGAAGCTGGATCAGGTAAATCCAACTGTTCGTTCCGGTGATTCCCTTACCCTTGCTGCTGATGTCATTGATAACACTGGAGGCGTGACCTGGAGCGTTGCCGGACAAAACAGCAGCACAATTAACAGCAGCGGTGTATATCAGGCACCTCAGGTAACAGACGAAACGTTGATTGCCGTTCGTGCCACAAGCACAGCCGACCCGTCTGCATATGGAGTAGCTCTTGTGCGTGTGCTTCCTTCTTCACAAACGGGCAAGGTTGAGGTTCCGACATTCAGTCTGGATCAGCATGTGTTCCCAAGCTCCGAGGTGCTCTATCTGGAAAGTGCTACAAGCGGTGCCCAGATACGTTATACCACGGATGGCAGCGAACCAACGTCCCAATCTACGCTGTACGTGCGGCCGATTATTTTGAACGAAGGCTCCCTCGCACTCTACAAAGCCAAAGCATTCAAATCAGGGATGCAGCCTTCAGGAACAGTATCCTCGCTGTATCAGATAGGTCAGATCAGCAGCGCACCGGACGGCTATAAGCTATGTATGATTGAGAATGGCGGAGACTGCTATTTCGAGGGTAAAGCGGTTGTCGCTTATGGAGCAGATGGATTGTTCAACTATTCGATTCAGGAAAATGGCGTCGCTTGCACCAGTGCCATCCTGGGCGATCCGATTCCGGGCAAAGACAAACGCTGCTTTGTGAATCCGGACATTCCGGATGAACTTCCTGTTGTCACGTTTTTCAACGCAGGGTTTGAGAAGCCTGCTACAACGTCAGCCAGACCCGGGCCGATGACGAATGGATGGGTATTTGACAGCCGATCAGGTGTACAGCACAATAATGGAGCCTTTCAAGCGCCGACAGCTCCTCAGGGGGTACAAACGGGTTATCTGAAAACCGATGGCGGTGTATCCGGCACGTTAAGTCAGTCCATTCATTTCAAACCGGGCACATACCAAATGTCATTTCAAGCAGCCAAGCGGACCAGCTTTGGCGGCACCCAATCGTTTGATGTTTATTTTGATGACCAGGTTATTGGCTCGTATCAGCCGGAATCCGGCAGCTTTGAGACGTTCAGAACCGATGCTTTCGAGACAACAGGCGGCAAGCATACCATTCAATTTGTGGCAACCACGACACAAGGCGACAACACTGCCTTTATCGATGATGTTCGAATTACATTGCCACAAACTCCTGCAGACCCTCATCTCGCCAATTCGAGCTTTGAATCTCCTCTCGTCACCGACCCTACCGGGACAATCAGCGGCATCACCGCTGGCTGGAGCTTTAACGATCAGGCAGGAATGATGCGTAATGGCAGCAGCATGAGTGCTGTTACGGCACCAGCAGGAGTTCAGGCTGCTTTTGTTCGGAGTCAAAATGGTGTTCAGGGCACTTTTCAACAATCTCTGACCTTCCCGGCGGGCAGCTACACCATAAATTTCAAAGCCGCTGCTCCGAATTCCGGGCAAAGCCAGGCCATTCATGTTCAGATCGATGGACAAACGGTTGCTTCCGTTACACCAGCGAGCACAGCATACCAGTCCTTCACATCGGATTGGTTTACCGTTGCCGCCGGGTCACATACCCTGACATTTACGGCAGCAGACACGGGTACAGGTGCAGCTCTGATTGATCAGGTTTCCATTGAAGCAGTTAATGTGCCAGATGAGGCGGTTCTGCTCAATGGAGGTTTTGAGAACCCGACAATTACGTCTCAGAATGGCGTTGTCGTTGCGAGCGGTGAAGGCTGGAGCTTCAAAAACAATGCTGGCCGGATTCGCAACGGCAGTGTGTTCGGCGCTTCCAATGCGCCGGAGGGCACACAGGCCGCCTACTTGCAGACCCTGAATGGCAAGCAGGGAGAACTCAGCCAGTCACTCATTTTTCCTGCGGGCCATTATGCTATTCAATTTCAGGCTGCAAAACGAACAAGCTTCGGCGGGCAACAATCCTTCGATGTATACCTGGATGAGCAGTCCATTGGCTCGTTTACACCAACGAGTGGAACATATGCTATATTTACAACGAACGCCTTTCAGCTCACCGAACCAGGCAAACATCAGATTCGTTTCGTCGGCACCTCTGGCTCAGGTGATAATACTGCCTTTATCGACGAGGTCGTGATTACTGAACTGCCTTGATCAGTTGCTTGCTTATTAGCAATAGTCTCTCAGTATCAACAACCCTCTTGCAGGGCGCACACAAAAAAGGACGAGGCAGAAATAATCTGCTTCGTCCTTTTTAGCTGCACAAGCTGCGTAACAGGAATCATTTTTTACTCAGTGACAAAATCACCTTGCAACCATTGATTTATTGCGTTTTCCCCACATTGACCAGACTAACATCAGACAAGGTGATGGTGTTGTCTGTTTGTTCATCCCCATCGATTTTGCCCATATCAAAGACAATTCGACTGTTAGAGTAACTAGACTTATTCACTTGGAACGTAAATGTAAATTCTTCTTCTTCCGTTGTCAGATCTATTTTGTCGCCGAAGAAATCAGTCCAGTTGTAGTTTGGAGGACCATCCACCCATCCTATGCCTAAACTCATTTTGCGAGCTTTATCCGCTTTTGCTTTGAATGTCAGCTTGTAGGTGTAGCCTTGCTGCATGACCAAGCCCTCTTGAAAGACCTGCCGATCCCACGGATTATCTCCGAGTTGACCGATCTTGGCTTGCAGCTGCTGATTAACAGCACTAATAGACAAGTCTTCTGGTTTATTACTAGCCGTATAAGCAGACCAGCCGTCTGTTCCCTGATTAAAGCCACCATTTTTGATCAGGTTGACGTGTATAGGCTGACCGCCCTCTTCTGCACCCGGATTTACCTCAAACAGCATTACATTTTGAATAGATACAGTATGCTCACCTGCTGACTCCGACTGCTTCCCGAGACCGAAGTTTAACAATGCTGCTGGATCACTGTTCTCCGCCATCATGAAGGTGTACGTATATGGCTGTTTCGCTGCTGTCAGTTCTGCCGGCTGCTCCAAATACTTGACATCGTTACTATCAGCCTTCGATACAACAACCTGCATCGTTTTTGGTGCGGATGATGAAGCATCGAAGCTCAAACGATACGTTTTACCTGCTTCAAGCGGAAGCTCTCCCTGCTGCAGGATGTCGTCCCACCAATTCTGCGTGGTGCCAGACAAAGTCATGCTGAGACCATTATCCACGCTATTGGTGTAGGTCGCTGTAGTTATGCTCTGCGGCAGCGTCCACCCCGAGGCATCTGCATTCAGCCCGCCATTTTTCACCTTACTCTGTGAAATGTCCAGCCAGCGTGTATTATATTCGTTTCCTTCAAAATTCACGTAGTAGGTTTTTCCTGCTTGCAAGGAAACCGCTGGCAGATATACGGTTTTATACGTTTGCCAGCCTCCCGTATCTCCCAGCACAAAATTGGAGTTTGCAACGGTATTGCCTTCCTCATCTTTGACCGTAAAACTTACTTTTGAGTCAGCCTCGGCACTTGCCATCCGTGTAGAGAAGGCATATACCCCATCGTTCGCTGTATCAATCTTGAACTGGAGCAGATCACCTTCATCCATGTAGCTGACATGTTTGCCGCCTTCATCGGAATCTTCGAGCTGCAGTCCCTGCATTACATAAGCATCGGCAGCCTGGATGTGGTTATAACCCTGGATGGTTACCGGTTTTCCACGTTTCGTCAGGCGTACGTTATCGACATAAACCTTGCCAGAAGATCTGCCAAACAAAAGCTGTAATTCAGACGTTGCAGCCGCTTCACCCTCTCCGATCACAATTTCACCTGTGTACGTTTTCAACTCTGGTCCAATCTGAATCTGCTGTCCTTGATGAACCTGTACGTTATGGCCCTCAGCGGTAGATAAACCAATATCCATAACGCCTTCGGCATCTGCCTTGGCATCAAAGGAGAAGCCATAGGACGTATTGCCTTCCAGCTTCATGCCAGGCTGAACAACAGCAACCTGCTCCGGCTGTCCATTCGTTTGCTTCACATCGACAACAAGCTGTCTTTCCATGATCGGGAACTTCGAGAAGTTATTGACCGATACGTGCGCATCCGCATCTTCTTGAATCTGAGTGTTCCAGAAGCCAAGCCGCTGCTTTCCTTGATCAAACGTACCATTATAGACGTAATTGCCATCAGGCAGGGCTTTGCGTTCTACTGTAAGCGGATCGGCATCACCTTCCTCTGTCAGTATCACATTGGTCACCAGTACCTCGCCTTCTGCTTGGCCCAGATTGAATTCAAACCTTGCATTATTGTCTGAACCGTTACGCATATTGAATTCATATTCGTACGGCTTCCAATCCGTTGTCACTGAAAATTCCTTTTCGCCGGAATAGTTCGTCCAGCTTTTTTCAAACTGTGTCAATTTGGAGCGGATAACCCGATTCTCGGAAGCTTTGGCTTCAAACTGAACTTTATATTTTTTGTCTTTCTTCAGATACATCGGCATTTGGGTTAATTGAACGGAATAGGTTTCCGTGCCTGCGTTAGTGATGGTTACTTTGGCTGCTTTGCCTTTCACTGAATCATCGACAACTTCAACCTTGCCCTCTCCGCCCGCATTCATAATGAACTTCCAGTCAGCTGGAACACCGTTTGCATCCACGCCTTGTGTGAAATGTTCATTGTAAATCAGGTTTCCGTTCTCTTGCGGTGCGCGCAGCTCCTCAGGCTGGATTGGACTGGAGGTTACGTCCGGCCATTCATTCATATTTTTATACGAATACACTCGCACAAAATCGACATTCATCTTATCAGACACAAATGCATTTTCTGGTGATCCCGGCCAGTCTCCACCAACAGCAAGATTAAGAATAAGATAGAATGGACGGTCGAATGGTGCAGGGAACGTATAACTTTCCGGCTGTCCTGCCGCCGTGGTCTCCCAGTTGTTGATCTGGTGATGCAGCTGTCCATCTACATAGAAACGAATCATACCAGGCAACCATTCCACCTGAAAATCATGATACTCATCGGCAAAGGATTCGCCTTGCGGCAGCGTAAACTTGCCTTGATCATGTCCATGAGAGCCATCGGCCTGGATCGAATCATAGTGAATGGTGCTGTAGATCTCATGATCCTTGTTCTGGCCGCCGATCAGCTCCATAATGTCGATCTCCCCGGAAGCTGGCCATCCTCCGTAATGAGCTTCATCCGTAGGCATCATCCAGATGGCTGGCCACATGCCCTGCTGGATGGGAAGCTTGGCTCTCACGACTACTTTGCCGTAAGTCCAATCCCCTTTTTCCTTGGTGATCAATTTGCCGGAAGTGTAGTTTTTGCTGCCCTTTTGCTCCCGTTTCGCTTCAATCTGCAGTACGTTACGATTGCCGTCCTTTACGATACGTGTGTTGTTCGGGCTGTAATATTGGAGCTCATTGTTATAGACCAGCTCTGTATCCTGTACTGTCCATTTCGTAGCATCTACAGCAGAGCCATTAAATTCATCATTCCAGACCATTTCCCATTGTTCATCCGGAATTGTAGTTGCTGGAACCGGTTTCTCGCCCGATGGTGTGCCAGGCACGGAAGGTGTCTGCCCACCCGAATTTGAGGACCCGCCACCTCCGCCTGCATTGGAGCTGCCACCGCCGGAATTACCTGCTGCATCTGGCTTGGGTTGTTCAGTCTGACCAGCTCCAGATGCATTGTTATCACTGTGCTTGCCTGGTGTAACCGCTTTCCCGTTAAACAAAACGTTATCCGCTTCTACGTCAAGCAGCTTGATTTTCCCTTTGCCATCAATCGTCGTATGACGAGCCTTGCTGCTTACTTTTAATGTATCAATGGAGCTCTCGGCAGACAGCTCGATTGTTGCTTTACGTGCAACCAGCATCTCTTCAACCTCTGTTGTGCCTGTCATCTCGATATGAACAGAACTGCTGCTCTTGTCCACTACAATACGCTTCAGCTTGGAGTTCTGAATAACAATCGAATGACTTCCTCCGCCCTTCACGATGACACTTCCGCTTACAGTCACACCGTCAAGGGTTACTGTTCCTTCACCAATCGCTTCTGTAAGCAGCAAATTACCGTTAACGGTTGTATTTTTCAGTGTCACATCTGCTGAGCGTACGATCAGATTGCCATCTACTTTGGATTCGTATGTGCCTGGAGCATGTTTAATATCTGCAATTAATGATGACATCAGCATAGCGGCTTCGGCTCGTGTAATAGCTGACTGCGGCGCAAGCTTCCCGTTGTATCCGTTTACAATTTTATTTTGAACAAGATATCCCAGCGCTTTTCTGGCATACTCGGCCACATTCTGCTCATCACTAAATGCAGACCCAAGCTGCTCACTCTCGCTGCCCGTCGATAGCTGAAATGCACGATCGGCCATCACTGCAGCATCCTGCCTCGTAATTGGAAGCTGCGGCGAGAGATGGGTTTCATCGGTTCCCTGAATGATGCCTGATCCACTAGCCCGTGTAACAGCGTCATAATACCAGTCTGTTTCATTTACATCTGCGAATGCTGCCGGTTCAGGTCCACCTGTGAATCCGAATGCCCGATCCAGCATCACCACGAACTCGGCGCGGCTGATACGTTCACTCGGTCTGAATGTCCCGTCTGCATAACCTTTGATTAGTGCCAAATTCTGCATACGCATCACAGCGTTCTCGGCCCAATGGCCTTTCAAATCCTTGTACGGGGACAGAAGCAGGCTTGATGCCTGCACCTGCTCCGCAGCTGTTTGCTGCTTACCCTGTTCTGCTCCGACTGTTGCCGGAGCGGTTAGTGAAACGATCATGCTTCCTGCTACGAGACAAACCAACCCTTTTTTCACCCATATTCCTCCCTCGAATGTGTTTCACTTGCAGGGCAGTGCTATTCTTTCACTGCCCCGATGACGATGCCTTTAACGAAAAAGCGCTGCAAGAATGGATAGATCACCAAGATCGGCAGTGCCCCGATGAAAATCTGAGCTGCACGAACCGTACGCTGTGATACGTTTTCCAGCATGGACGGATCAACGTTGATTTTACTAAGGTCCTGCTGCACGATAATGGTTTGCAACAAGGAAGCCAGTGGATAATTTTTGATATCGGACATATAGATCATGCCATCAAACCAGGAATTCCATTGGCCAACCATGGTGAACAAGGAAAGTGTAGCAATCGCTGGCATGGACAGCGGAATGTAGACCAGCGCCAGCGTTTTAATATGACCTGCACCATCCAGATAAGCCGCTTCCTCCAGCTCTTTAGGCAGACCCCGGAAGAAGTTCATCATCAGAATGACATTCCATACGGACAAGGCTCCCGGAAGCACCAGCGCCCAGATCGTATCCATCAGCCCCAGCTTCTGAATCAGGATGTAGCTTGGAATCAGACCACCGCTGAACAGGATCGTGAACACAAAGAACCAGGTGTACATCGAACGGCCTTTGAAGTTAATATCCTCCTTCGACAGCGGAAATGCGGTAATCAGCATGATGACCATACCGACGATCGTTGCAATCACTGTACGTTTCACCGAAACGAGCAATGAGTTGATAAAGTTTGAATTGCCAAACGTTTTCACATATGCATCTGTCGTAAAGCCGATCGGCCAGAAGCCGACCAGATTGGACGAAGCCGGGGCCATGCTGCTGAACGATACGGCCAAAATATGAATGATTGGCAAAATGCAAAGCAAGGATAATACGCCCAGGAAAATATAATTGGCAACACTGAATATTCGATAGCCTCTAGTTTTGTAATACAAGCCCTTTTCTCCTCTCTAGAACACGCGATAGTTCGCTAATTTGTAAGCCATACGATATGAGATCACGATCAGAATGGTAGCTACGACAGATTTGAAAAGTCCTACAGCAGTAGCAAAGCTCATCTTTCCGTTCAGGATACCGAGACGGTATACAAACGTATCAATGATGTCGCCTTTGTCATAAACGAGCGGATTGTACAGGTTGAACACCTGATCAAAACCTGCGTTCAGAATATTACCGATGGAGAGTGTCATGAGTACAATTGTGATCGGCATCAGTGCAGGAATCGTAATGTGCAGCGTCTGCTTGAAGCGGTTCGCTCCATCCACCTCAGCTGCTTCGTATAGTGCCGGATTAATACCGGACAGCGAGGCCAGAAATACGATGGTACCAAAGCCAAACTCTTTCCAGACATCACTGACAATCAGTGTTATCCGAAACCATGTTCCATCTCCCAAAAAGAAGATCGGCTGCCCGCCCAGTGCAACAATCAGCTGGTTCACCATACCTCCCTGCGGAGAGAGAATATCCAGCAATATCCCGCCAAGGATAACCCAGGACAGAAAGTGCGGCAGGTATACGAGCGTTTGGCTGACCCTTTTAAAAGCAGTCAGACGAACTTCATTTAACAAAATGGCAAACAGGAATGGAGCAACCAGCCCCGCAACAATTTTGAAAAATGCAATGACCAGTGTGTTCCAGATGACCTGGCCTACGTCTGGATATAAAAATAAATACTTGAAGTTATCCCAACCTACCCACTTGGATTCGGTAAATCCGAGGTACGGTTTAAAATCCTGAAAGGCAATGACAATACCGCCCATTGGTATGTACTGAAAAATAATAGCCAGCAAAACTGCCGGTACAAGCATCATATGCAAGGACCAATTCCGTTGCATATTCCAGCGCTGTTTCACCTTGGCGGCTCTCCCCTTACGAGGCGTCTCTAACGTATGTTCCTTCACCCCTACATCCCCCATGTTCTAAATTTTGTATTTTACAAGTGGATATGAACTTGTATATTAAAATTATAGCAACGGTTATTAGCGATCTATATCCTAATATTGCAACAACGATATCAATATTTTAATGACTTGAGGAGGTTAAGCATTGTTCGCTCGTCTGAATGTCTTTACCAAAATTACGCTTCTCTTTGTGGCGCTGCTTGTCCTGGTGCTGTTCCTCTACACCTATTCGAACCGGGAAAGTGTACGTGTGATTAAACATGAAATTCAAAACAACACGATGAACCATCTGTCCACTTTTGCCGACTCGGTAGAATCCAATATATACCAATTATCACTCTATGGTATGTCTATAGGACAGGATTCCAGCATTCAGGAATATCAACGCCCGGATTACAAGGATGTACCTTATGAACGTGTCAAGGTTGGAAGCGCTATTCTTGAAAAAATGAATCTGTATAACGCCGCCAGCAAATGGCATTCGACGATTACACTGTATTTTCCAAGGTTGCAAAAAGTCATTTCCACGGATTATTATGCTTATATCCCATACAGGAAGGATGAATTTTCCAAGCCGCTTTCAAAATCCTGGGCTTATACACATGAGCAGTTTGAGTGGTACACAACGGACCCCACAACGGCTATGGATACTCCGGGAAAATCCAGACTTATCACCAAGATCAGCTTCCCGGTACATCATTTAATCGGCATGCTTGATCAGAACAAGCTGAATAACAAAGGTGACCCCTTTATGTTCCATCCCGACCTGGGCTTAATTAGCAACAGCAGCGCAAATGACACCTTGAATGCAATCCAGTCCAAGCTCAAAGTGACGGAACTTTCGGGTAAAGGCGGATTTACCACGACCCTTGACCACACGGAATACTATGTTTCGTATATTCAATCAGGCAGTCTTGGATGGTACTACGTGGATTATGTACCGATGCAGCAGATTTTAGGACCCATTACGAACAGCCGTAATCTCTTTTATGCTTCTATCGCCGTTCTGATTGCAATGAGTGTAGTTGTACTGTATGTGCTGTATCGAAGTGTACAGTTTCCACTGCTGCAGCTTGTTAAGGGAACGAATCGATTATCGACTGGAGATTTCTCCGTTCGTTTGCATTATACTTCCCGCAATGAGTTTAGTTTGTTGTTTGCACGATTTAACATCATGGCCCAGCGCATTCAGGAGCTGATCGAGAACGTATATGAGGAGCAGTTAAGAAGACGCGAAGCTACGCTGAAGCAGCTGCAATCTCAGATCAATCCGCACTTTCTGTACAACTGCCTCTTCTATATTAAAAATATGGCAAGAATGAAAAATGAAAAGGCCGTTGTGGCGATGGCGCTTAATTTGGGTGAGTATTACCGTTACATAACCAGATCGGAGAATGATCAGGCAACGATCAAGGAAGAGCTTACGATGGTGAAAAATTACCTGGAAATCCAGGCGCTCAGGCTGGAACGAATGCATTTTACGATTGATGTGCCAGATGATATGCTGCATAAAACATTACCCCGATTAACCCTGCAGCCGATCGTTGAGAACGCTATCATTCACGGCATCGAACCTCGTACAGAAGATGGACATATCACGATAACAGGCCATCATACGGATGAATTGAGCACGATAACTGTGGAGGACAGCGGACGGGGTATGACAGAAAATCAGATGCAAGAGTTAACAAATAATTTGCACAAACCGCTTGACGGCAGCATGGGATGCGGGACCTGGAATGTTCATCAGCGTTTGTCTTTTTTGTATGGTGAAGATGCGGGTCTGCATTATGAACACGGGTCACGCGGCGGAGTCAAAGTGAGCATCACATGGTACAACAATATCAACGAGTAGGTGAAGTACATGTTACAAATTTTATTAGTAGACGATGAACGATCCGTCGTAGAAACACTGGCTGAAACGATTCCTTGGGAAAGCTGCGGAATCAGCACGGTGCATGAGGCATTATCCGGTGCTGTCGCACTTGAAATTATGGAAAATCATGATATCGATATTGTGATCACAGATATTCGAATGCCAGAGATGTCCGGCATTGATCTGATTACGACCATTCACGAGAAGTGGCCTCATGTGCAAACGATTTTACTGTCGGGCTTTGCCGACTTTGAATATGCCAAACAAGCGATGGCTCAGGAAAGCTTTGATTATTTGCTGAAACCCGTAAGTGATGAGGACCTGATTGAAACCGTGCAGCGACTGGTCGACCGGATCAAGCAAAAGTGGGAAACCGCCGCATCTTATCAACGGGCTTTGCATGCGTTTCAGGATAATCTGCCACTGCTGCGGTCCACCATGCTTCACGAATTGCTTACAGGCAAAACCTACTCTCCTTCCGCACTCGCAGACAAGCTGGAGCTGCTTGAACTGCCCTACTCCATTGGCGAGGAACTCGGCATGCTGGTCATTCGCATGGAGGAGCATCTGTCCGAAATGGGAGATCACGATATGTCACTGATGCAGTACGCCATTAGCAATATCATCAGTGAAGTGATGCAGCATCATTTTCACATCTGGCACACACGGGACGTGCATGATTATCTGGTGGTTCTGGTCAGTGTTAAAAAGGGCGCCTTGCAGAACATGAACAAAGAGGAGAAACCCCAGACATTGCTGGAGCATTATGCGGCGCAAATTCAGACCAATGTTCAGTTGTATCTCAAAGGGGCCATCTCGATCTCCGTCTCCCATTGGGGCAAGTTTCCTCATGAGATCGGAGCAATCTATGAAAGTGCGGTTCGGTCCATGCGGAAGCGCATGGGTCAGGCACAGGGGCTGTTTATCACCGCGTCCGATGACAAGGATGTACATCCCCTGCCTGCCATTCGTTCTCTTTACAATCCACCGACACTGATCAGTTTGCTGGAAGCGGGACGGTTTGATGCGGTCGAGCAGAAAATTGAAGTTATTTTTGAAGAATTACTGGAGTCAGGACAGCATCATGATATTGCCGAAACAACCATTGAGGTCTATCACGCATTGGCCGGCGCTTTTGCTTATATCATTCATAAGAATGGCAAACAGATTTCTTCTGTTCTGCCTGCTGAAACCTATAAGTACTTCCAGGCTCCTGTATATGCCACAGCACAACAGCTAAAGGATTGGTCCTTACGGACACTGTATTCGATCAGCGAGGATGCTGAACAAGAGCTGAAGGACAATCACAGCACCATCGTTCGAAGTGTCAAAAGCTTTGTGGATCAGCATCTCGCTTCAGATGTCTCACTTCCGGCCATTGCCGAGCATGTTCACCTGCACCCTGTATATTTGTCCAAAGTATATAAAACCGAGACCGGTGAGGCGTTAACAGCTTATGTATATCGATTGCGGATGGAAAAAGCAGCATATTATTTGCGCTCCTCCAGCGCCAAGGTATTTGAAATTGCCGAGCTTGTCGGGTACAACAACACCGCTTATTTCATTCGGGTGTTCAAGAAGTTTTACGATTTGACTCCACAGGAATACAGAGAGAACCTGCCTGTTTGATGTAATGTGTTCAAAACCTTGCTTAGCTGCCTGCCTGATTTAAGCGGCACGAGCATTTTCGTTAATTCTTGTTAAAGATGGAGACAGCAAAAAGCCTTGCCGGAGCTTACTCCAGCAAGGCCTTTTCTCTATTGCTCTGTGTTCTCCAGCTTACTTGCCGCTAGTTACAGATTGATACCACTCATTAACTTCCTTCGTATTTTGTTCTCCACCGGAAGAATTCCATTTCTCTACGAACGTATCGAATGCATCGATTGGAGCTTTACCATAAATGATCTGAGAGAACGTGTCTTTTTCCATTTTGGTTAAGATGTCGTTATTCATTTGCATCGACATCGTTGGCGCACCTGTAAACATCTGTTTTAATGCGATATCTTTTTGATCCAGAACAATCTTGGCCGCTTCCACCATCGGTGTCGGTACGCCGGATTTGAGTTTTTTCTCGAAAGGTGTTGTTGCTTCTTCACCGTTAGCAAACTTCGCAAGCGTAGCCATGTTCAGACTCGGGATCCGTGCACCATCAAACGTTAATGTGTATTTCTCAGGTGCATAACCGCCTGTCACACTAGCATCGGTTGTTACTTTGCCGTCTTTCATTGCCCAGTCGTATCCTTCAGCAAAGCCATGTTCGAATTCATCACCTGCTTGTGGATTGGCATAGTGATCGAATAGATAGTTTTGATATGTGAAAAAGACTTCCGGGTTCTTCATATCTTTGTTAATCAGAATTACACCGTTGTCGTTCGCCGTACCGCGTCTGCCTGCTTTGCCATCAGGTCCAGATGGAATCGGGTAAGCTTTGTACTCCGCTTCCGGATTGTTTTTCTTCACATCTTCGAGCGGCCATGACGGCATCCAGTGAGGTCCGACAACAATCCCTGCTTTACCTGCTGTAAACTCTTCTGCTGCTTTGGTTTCATCATATACCCCGGCTTCTTCTGGAATGTATCCTTTGCTCATCCAGTCGGCCAGTGTTGCCAGAGCTTGTTTTGCTCCAGGGTTTACAGAACCGTACTCCAGTTTTCCTTCTGCGTTCAGATTCCACTGGTTTGGCATCGTGCCGAAGGCTCCGAAGATCCAGCCAGCATCAGACATCCATGTGCTCAACCAGTTTTTGAATCCGATGGTGAGACCATAAGTGTCTTTTTTACCATTGCCATCCGGGTCTTTGTTCGTAAACGTTTCCATAATTACTTCAAGATCAGCCAGCGTTTCAGGTGCTTTCAAATTAAACTTCTTCATCCAATCCTCGCGAATCCACATCACTGGATCACTATTATAGGAGTAATCGAGAATCGGGATACCAATCCGTTTACCATCCTGCATGTACGGATACCATACGGAAGGATCTTCATTCACTGCGGCTTTCCAGGTATCACTTGCATACTGATCAAACAATTCACCAGCATCAACGAACTTGCCCGTTTCAATCAACTCACGTGCCAGATTGAAGTCGCCGCGATACGAGATAATGTCCGGCATTTCTGCATTGGAAGCCAGCGACAGACGAAGCTTCGTTTCAAACGCGTTGTTTGTGGATGGTGAGACCCATTGATTTTTCAATTCAATGCCAAGCTTGTCTTTCGCCCATTTGGTGTGCACGTTATTGTCCTGATCTTCACCAGATTTGAATTTGATTTCGGGTCCCCAAGGACGCAAATAAGTAATCTTTACGGGTGGATCATACTTCCCGTCCTTCAATTCCAGTGCAGTGCTTGGTGTGCTCGGTGCAGCCTCTTTACTCGCCCCGCTGTTACATCCACTTAATACTGCTGTAAGCGCGAACATTCCTGCCAAAGCTAAAGCGCCCATCTTTCTTTTCTTCAATGTTTTCAACTTGTGTGTCCCCCTGTCTATGTAATGATGTTGTCTACAGAGTCCATCATAATGAATGACCTATATGTATGCCCATACTAATATTGCAACATTTATTGCATTAATTTAGGATATTAAAAAGTGAATACGGATGTTGTATTAGTACAATGTCTCACCGTTATCTTTCTTGCTTATCAAGGAGCAAACCCTCGGGGGAGCGATACACAGCGATACGAACAGATGCCTTGACAGACCAGACGATGTCATCTTGAAAAGGGCTATCCGGCTTCATTATTCTTGTAGTTATCGTTACTGAACATGCAATTCCATCCTCTTTTTCCATCATCTCGATATGAAGTAGTAATCCACCCTTTTCTCTCATCATCTTACGTTTCGTTAGTTATGTAAAGTATCATATCTTATATAATTATGGCATGAATTCAACTCAATCTGAAAATAAAAAACAGAGGATGACGGATAAACTCCGCTCCTCTGTTGTGCATGTCTGCATATTTTGTGCATGCTCCAAACGTCGCACGCAGCTCAACCTTAATCAGTTGCTCGTATATTTCACCCAATCATATTCTGCATGCAGCGGGTTAGCCCCGTTATACGATCCAAGCCAGCTGTCCACGCCAGTTCCGTTCCAGATATTCATCATAATTTTGCCTGGTGTCTTTGGAATGTTCGTTGTTGCTGTATGCTTGAGCACCCCATCCACATACCACTTGATATGCCCTGGCTGCCAATCAAATGCATACGTATGGAATCCCTGGGATGCATCGAAGCCAAGATTTACAATTTTCTCATGATTTCCTACACCGTTTGTATAATAGTTGAATTGCACTTTGGTGGTGTCTTTACCAAGGAACTCAATATCAATCTCGTCCCATTGTGTACCATGGGCTGGACCTGTGTACGTAAAGAACGAGGAAACAATGCCTGTGTTTTTAGCAGGTTTCATGCTGACCTCATACAGACCATACCCGTAAGTATTCGTTGAACGATACTCGCCGCAATCGAACTTGTTGTTTGAAGGACTTGTCAGACTCAAGCGCAGCTTGCCGTCATTGGTAAAATTAGCATTGTTTGCTCGCCATGTGCAGTTGAACATCGAACCGTTGGAGTACCCGTCTGCTTTCTGCCACGTGCTTGGATTGTAATACGTCAGCGGCTCCCAAAATACATACCCGGCGAAAGCGCTTACTGAAATAAATAATGAAACCACTCCCGATACCATTAATGTGAACCATGTTTTCCTCTTCATCATACACCTCCGTCTCTGATTCCAACCATTTCAACAAAGGATAGGAAACGTCTTAAAAAATCATGCAGCATATTGCTGATATTCAGCCTCCCCTCACTTTATAAAGCGCTTACATGGTTGGTATTTCCATTTTATATCCAGTACGATTCATGAACCATAGCAAAGTTTAAAGAATAGATATTCACTTTTAAAGATGTTTTCCTGGCAAGACATCTTATGCCAAAAGGCCCTTCGTTAACCGAAGAGGCCATGTTATTTACTGCGTACCACTCGTAATCCCTGATCGGGACCGAGACCGTTTGCATCAAACTTTCCTGGATAAGAGATTTCTGCCGTGTTCACGCTACTGACCCAGCCGCCTCCCTTGCTGACTCTCCAGGTATTGTCCGGAGTTTCCGGATGGCTGTGCCAGTCCCAGCACCATTCTCTCACATTGCCGGACATATCATAAATTCCTAACTCGTTTGCTTTTTGCTGACCGACTGGCTTGGTTTGATTCCGATTATTCTCGATTGCCGGCCAGTTCCAGTCTCCTGTTAACGGTTTTTCCCCGGCATTCATCCAGTACCATGCGACCTCGTCAGGATTATTGCTTCCGCTATAGGTGAAATTCTGGCTTTTCTGTCCTCCGCTTGCCGCGTATTCCCACTCTGCTGCTGTTGGCAGACGATACCCGTTCGCGCCTTCATTAATGGTTACTGTCCATTTTATATTATCATTTCCATTTTTATTGTCAGGGTCCGTAGTTTCTTTATCAATTGAGTAATACGGCTTCAGGTTTTCCTTAACACTCCGTGCGTTGCAATATTCTATTGCATCATACCAGGTCACTCTTTCAACCGGCCGCTCTTCACCTTTGAAACCGGAGGGGTTGTCCTCCATAACTTCCATCCACTGCTTCTGTGTCACCTCGTATTTGCCAATATAAAAGTCAGACAGTGTAATGTCCTTATCTGTAAAGCTGGATTTGCTGGTCTTGAATGCACCGCCCTCAACCAGTACAAGATCATCGCTTACAGTTGTATTACTGCTCGTTGAACAAGCACTTAAACCGGCAGCTGCTGCGATGAGCAGAAATATAAGCCACTTTCTCATCTGTATGTCTCCTTTGACTTTGAAACTGGAATGGAGAGCAAGACAGATCACAGACCTGCCTTGCTGGAGTTCAGTATAATGTAAACGCTTACCAAACAGTCACGTTGGAACTACCGCTGCTTTGATATCCTTCCGTTGCCATAACCTGATAGGACCAGCTGCTGCCCAGGTACATTCCCTTACTCGCCCACGCATTTACGTGATTCTGGAACGTAATTTGGGAGTTCACGCCGATCGGACGTTTGGATTGTCTAACACTCCAGTATTGCGGGAAAGTTGAATACCCGTCAATGGATGGCTGATTGTATCTCATCGTTGTATAGATGTCATACGTGCCTCCGTCACTAGTCACCGTGCCTTTGTAAGTTCCTGTCGGGCGATATGTGCCCCAGTTATCCACTACATAATACTCAATAAGGGCATTACGGGTCCAGCCGTAGAACGTCAGATAACCATTGCCGGAAGGCGAAAATACGCCAGCGTTGTAGTTAACTACACGATTAGGTGTGCCGTAAGTCCAGCCTTTACCAACTACAAAATTCCCGGTATTTTGCCAGGTTACGCTGTAATTTCCGCCAGAACCGTTCACAGCATTAACGTAGCCCCCGCCATCTGTCCAGTTCTGCCAGTAATCTGTAGCGCTTGTTGTAGCGGCGAGAGCACCAAAACTCATGGAAGCTGCAAGGACAACAGTCAACAATTTTTTGCCGAATTTGAACATAACGAAATACCTCCTGGAATTTTAAATTTTTGGTTTACTTAAAAAGACGTTGTGAGAAAAGATACAAATCATTTTTCCACACTGGCCAGTCATGTCCCCCGCTTTCTTCGTACCAGATATGGGGCACACCTTGCTGATTCAAGTATTCATGAACATCCATACTGATCTGAATGAGATTATCCTGATCTCCACATGACACCCACAATAAAGACAGTAGCGACGATGCTTTATCCGGTTCCGGTATTAGAACTTCCGGGGTTTTCGTATTCGGCGCTGCCGAAAAAGCTCCAACCCAGGCAAAATGGTTCAGATTGTGGAGTCCGATGTTTAAGGACTGTCCTCCTCCCATGGACAAACCAGCGATTGCTCTCTTATCCCTTGATTTTGCTGCAGGATAGCGGGACTCGATATGTGGAATGAGATCCTGAATCAGATCAGACTCGAATCTTTCAAATGCCCGAATTTTCTCAGGATCAAACAAGTCACCCTCTGCCCGATCATTGATCATCGCGCGCCCATTGGGACAGACCACGATCATCGGCTGGATAAGATTATCACAGTACAGGTTGTCCAAAATAATTTGGGGAGCACCGTGAGTGTGCCACTCCGTCTCATCCCCTCCAATACCATGCAACAGATAGAGTACAGGATAAGTTCGCTCCGGGGAAAACCCCGGCGGTGTGTACACCATTGCCTTGCGCACACTACCAACTGTCTTGGAATCATACTCGATTGTCTCGACCTTACCTCGTTCAATATGATCGCGATATTGGTCAAAACCCGCTGATGCTGAAGCTATCATTAGTCTCCTACTCCCTTCACGGTTAGCATAATTCGTTCGCGTTCATGTCAACTTCCGTTATTCTACATATCCGAAGCCCAAAATTGTGAACCGCTTATCCTCATGTCCTGGTGCCATCTCGATGTCAATAACATGCTCAGCTGCCTCTTGATTACTGAACAGGAGCATCGCATGACAATGTGTCCAGTTCACTTCATGCGGATCAGCTTGTTTGACAAGCTCACCATCTACCTTGATATGAGCCGTTCCGAATACGTCGCTATCGGAGTCCTTGAAGATCAGAATGAGACGACTGCACCGTAAATACAGTTTGAAACCAAGATGCTCTGCTGTATCATCGGGGACATACATCCAGTTATTCGGAAAAAGTGGTGTAGCGTAAGCCTGGTCATCCATCTCCGCCATCTGCAGCTCAGTGTCGATATGACAGAAGCCGCCTGGCTCGATTCTGGCAATCTGCTCACCATTTTCCCGATCCATCAGCTGCACATTCACATAATCGTTCCCGATCATTGGAGCCCTGTTCAATTCGTTCTCTTCCTGATCCACAGGGGAACGATCTGTTACTTGAAACAGGTTGGCCAGCGCATCAGCCATAATGCGATGTCCCACATTGGTCGGATGATAAATATCATGAAAATATTGTTCTTTGGTTATGACGTTACCCTCGTGCTTGGTCTTTCGAAATTGCTCTACAAGAGCATCCTTCATGCTCACCATTGGCAGATCATAATGAAATCCTACGGGAGCAAGCCTGTCCTGAAGATTCCAGTCGTTCTCAAATACACTGAAAAGCAGGATAACCGCAGGTTTGTTATCAGAAGCAAGCGCTTTCAACACTAGGCTTTCATAACAGTTACCTCTCGTTTCATCGTCGGCATCGTTTACCGCAAATTCGATAACGACGATGTCCGGCTGCACACTGCCATTCCGGAGCACATCCCGCTCATATCGTATGACGCCAAGCTGTGATGGCGTCCCGCCTACACCCGCTTTAATCAATTGAACTGTATTGCTGTCCAATGGAGCAAACATTTTTTGAAAATGCTTGAACGAGTGGTAAGCATAACTTTGGAGATGAATCGGTGCTGCACCAGCGCCATGAGTAATGGAGCCCCCGATAAAAGCAAGTACAACAGGTTCACCTCGTTTCGCCTTTTCAATGACTCTCTTCAATCTGACATTATTCCCCGCACTCAGTAGAGAACGGTCGATCATCTCAAGATAATTTGGAGAATGGTAATCGAATTCAGCTTCTGCTAATGAAACCTCGACCTGCACAGGGTCACGCGGTGCATGGGTTCCTTGATTCAGTTCTACATCTCCAGAATTGCCAATCATGTTACATGTTCACCAGCCTTCCAGCGATAATTTACACTCCAAGTCATACCGTATGAAGGAACCAGAACTTAATGATGTCCTATCAGGCGGCTCCTTCTCTCAGAGTGTAGCGCTTACATAATTTAGCAACAACCTGATAAACTATAGGACTTGACTAAATATATCATCAACCTCGCAATATGGAAATAGATGGAATGTTACACCTATAATTTTCCATGTAAACGCTTTAATTTGAGTAGTATACTGAATGTTATACTTGCTTATATGAATGCTTATAACCGCTTTAATGGGAATTTTAATGAAAACTTTGAGAAGACATTCTATAGGAGGAACATATGAATTTAACAGGCAAAGGCGCAATTGATACAGGTACATATACCAATCACTTTCTAAAGTCTGGTTACAGTGAAGAGGAGATAAACGCGAGGCTCGAGCAGACGTGGAATGATCTGTTTTACGGGGATGAGCATACTCGAATCTATTACCCCGCAGGAGATGACAAAGGATATATACTCGACACAGGAAACGACGATGTTCGTTCCGAGGGCATGTCCTATGGCATGATGATGGCTGTGCAGATGGATAAGAAACAAGAGTTTGATCGTCTCTGGAATTATGCATATACATATATGCAGCATTCAGAAGGTCGATACAAGGACTACTTTGCCTGGCATTGCAAGCCGGATGGAACACGCTTGTCCCCGGGACCTGCCCCAGACGGCGAAGAGTTCTTTGCTATGGCGCTCTTCTTTGCGTCTAATCGCTGGGGAGATGGCCCAGCTCCATACGACTATAAAGCTCAGGCGCGTAAAATTCTTCATGCTTGTTTGCATCAAGGGGAACATGGCGAGGGTGATCCCATGTGGGAGCCGAGCAATCGGCTGATCAAGTTTATTCCAGAGTTGCCATTCAGTGATCCGTCCTATCATCTTCCTCATTTCTATGAACTGTTTGCACAATATGCGAATGAACAGGATCGTACGTTCTGGAAAGAAGCGGCTGAGGCAAGTCGAGCCTATCTTCATACTGCCTGCCACCCTGTAACCGGACTTTCGCCGGAATATGCCAATTATGATGGCACTCCTGCACCCGTACAGCCACATGGTGATTTCAGACATTTTTACAGTGACGCCTATCGTGTTGCAGCCAACATTGCACTGGACTGGGAATGGTTCCGCAAGGACCCGTGGCAGGTGCAGCAGTCCAATCGCATTCAAGCTTTTTTCAGCAGCATTGATGTGTTGGATTACCGACGCTATACCATTGAAGGCAAGCCATTCGATGAGCCCGCACTGCACCCTGTAGGTCTGCTGGCTACCAACGCTATGGCATCACTCGCCGCTGATGGTCCTGATGCTGATTTTTTTGTTAAACTGTTCTGGAATACACCGCTCCGGCAAGGGAAACGCCGTTATTACGATAACTGCCTGTATTTCTTCGCCATGCTTGCATTAAGTGGAAACTACCGGATGTATTGAGCTTTCATTCACTCTGCTAACACTATGCATAAACCAGCCAAAAGACGTCCTCGTTTGCATACAGCGAATGAGGACGTCTTTCTTTTTGATTCACCCTTTATTTACTTCGAAGATACCGAAGACGCATCATAAGCGGACTGCATAATTTCCAGGTATCGACTGATATTCAGCCCTTCAAGTCCTTTCACATACTCATCCCAGTCCTTATCCAGACTCTTTGCCCCTGTTACAAACTGAAGCGCGTTCTGATCGATGTAATCCTTGATATTGGTTTGCATCATGCTCGTTTCATCCGCAAGTGACGGGTCTACCCATAATGCCCAATGCGGGAACACCTCTTTAGGCTCCTTGCCTTCCATTAACAATGTCGCTTCATACAGACGGCGTTCATAACCGTCGTTAGCGTAGATGTCTGTTCCCTGCACTTCTGCATCCCGATAAGCGCGGTGATGATTGTATTGACTCAGTGCGGACCAGCTGTCATTGCGAGGTTCTTCCCCGGACGGAACGGGGATTGCCTTATAGAGTGGCTCGACCTGGTCGTTCAGTGCTACCTCGCCCGCCTCCGGTTTACGCCAGCTTGTGCCCTCTTCTCCCAGGTACGCAGCCATTCCACCTTCTTGTGTGTAGAAGTAATCCAGCATCTGTATTGCTGCAATCTGGGTTTGTTCGCTGGCTTTGTTGGTTAATACAAACGTTGCTCCCGGATCAATCGGATAGTTGTACGTTGCATACTCTGCATGTGGTCCCTTCAGTGGCGGAATCGCGTTGTAATCATTACCGTATGGGGAACCTTCAGCCGTAGTAACAAACAACGACGGGTGCATGGCTGCACCTGCTCCGAGAAGCTGTGCATCCGCATTGTCACCGATTTTCTTGAATGCGCCAACATTTTGAGTAAAAGCTCCCGGGTCAATCAAACCCTCATCGTATAAGGATTTGATATAGGTCAGCCCCTCTTTCCACTCGGGTTTGTTCGCTGCCATCTCCACTTTGCCTTGATTCAAAATGAGATAATTGCGGTCATCGTCATAGATGAATCCATTCATCAAATACGGAATAATGTGTACACCGAAGTTTTCGGTCGAACCACTGAGCGGCACTTCATCCGCTTTGCCATTACCGTTCGGGTCCTTCGTTTTAAATGCCTTGAGCATTTCCTTGAACTCTTCTGTTGTTGCGGGTACTTTCATATTAAGCTGATCCAGCCACTTGGTGTTCACCCACATCTTGTTCGGGTAAGAACAGTGGAAGCATTCATTCAGTCCGGTTAACCCATAGATTTTACCGTCAGGGGCCGTATTCATCGCTTTATAGTATTCATTGCTATCGAGCACTTTTTTGATGTTCGGCGCGTGCTGGTCGATAAGATCATTGAGCGGCAGAATAACGCCCTGCTGACCAAACTTTAACAGGTCTGTCTGTGAGAAGCGGTCCACCCATGGAATAAGCAAATACAGGTCTGGATAGTCACCCGATGCAAGTGAAATCTGTCTTTTTTCAGCTGCGCCGTCAAACGGGACCGTTGTCCAGTTGAACTGAATATTAAACTTTTCCTCCATCTTTTTGGTGAATTTGTTCGTAGCCAGATTCATATCAGAGCCTTGGTGTACAAATACATTCATCGGAATTTTTCCGTTAGCATCCACTTCGCTGCTTCCCTTCTCAGACGACGAGCAACCCGCCATGACCAACGTAAACAGCAGGATACAAGCTAACAGTGATGCACCCGTTTTCCTCAATAAAATCCTCTCCCTCATGTAAGTTGTAACAGCAGTTTATCCTTTAACCGAACCAATCAGCATGCCTTGCACAAAATACCGCTGTACGAACGGATAAATAATCAGAACCGGCAAGCTCGCCATGACAATCAGGGAATACTTCATCAGTTCCGCCATCTGCTGCTGCTTGATCATCTCTGAAGCGTCCATGTTGCCCGAACTGCCCAAAATAAGAATACTTCGTAATATCAGCTGTAGCGGGTAGAGCGACTGTGATTTCAGATAGATCAGTGCGTCGAAATAGGCGTTCCACTGCCCAACGGCGTACATCAGTGACAATACAGCTACAATCGGCTTGGCAAGCGGCAAAATAACACTGAAGATAAAGCGAATATCGCTGCAGCCATCAATGTCAGCAGCTTCTGACAGCTCATCCGGGATGGAATTCTGGAAAAAGGTTCGGGCGATAATGACCTGCCACACCCAGATCGCATTCGGAATCAGCAGTGCCCACCGTGTATCAATTAATCCCAGAGATTTGACAACCAGATAGGTCGGAATCAACCCTCCGGCAAAAAGCATCGTAAATGTAATGAAAATCATAAGTGTGCTGCGTCCGACGAAGGTTTTTTTGGATAGCGGATACGCGATCATAATCGTCAGAGCTACACTGATAAACGTGCCAACCGCTGTATAAAACAAGGAGTTGGCATATCCCGTCAGCACCTGATCATTGCGCAAAACGGCCTTGTACCCTTCAAGTGACAGATCAACCGGCCACAGCCAGACTTTACCCGATGATACCGCTGCCGGGCTGCTCAGCGACGAGCTGACGATGTAGATTAAGGGATAAAGCACAACAACCAGCACGAGTGACAGAACGATGTAGATGCAGGTAATGAACAGGCGGTCTCCCGTCGATTCGCGGATGACGGTGTTTCTCTTCCTTCCCGGACGTCCGGCCTGTGTGTGTACGTTAGCCATCTATGAAATATCCTCCCTCCCGTGTGATCACCATAGACTTGTGTTGGACAAACGCTTCGCGGCTGCGTTGACCGCCAATAGCAGAATGAGGTTGATCAGAGAGTTAAACAAACCTACCGCTGTAGCGAAGCTGTAGTTGGCGTTTAACAGACCCATTTTGTAAACATAAGTTGAAATAATTTCTGAAGCAGACAGATTTAACGGATTTTGCAGCAAATACACTTTCTCGAAGCCAACCGCCATAATATTGCCCACACTCAAAATCAAAATAATGACGGCGGCCGGAAGCAGTCCCGGCAAATCGACATTGATGATCTTCTGCAGCCGATTGGCTCCATCCACCTTGGCAGCTTCGTATAAGGAGGGATCAATGCCCGCCAACGCGGCCAGGTAAATGACAGCAGAATATCCCATGCTCTGCCATACGTCCGAGAATACGTATATCGACCGAAACATGTCTGGATTTCCCAGGAAATTCACAGCTTCAAAGCCAAGTGCACCTGCAATGGTGTTCACAATCCCCAGTCGTGGCGACAGAAATAACATAATGATGGATACCATAACGACGGTTGATATGAAATAAGGAGCATAAGTGACCAGCTGTACGGTTTTCTTGAACCTGATGTTTTTGATCTCGTTTAAGGCCAGTGCCAGCAAGATCGGGATCGGAAATCCAACAATCAGGCTGTAGAACGAAATCAGCAGCGTGTTTTTGATTAACATCACAAATGCGGGATTCTGGAATAACATCTCGAAATACTTTGTTCCAGCCCACGGACTACCCCATATCCCTTTGATCACGTTGTAGTCCTTAAATGCAAGCACGGTATTAACCATCGGCACATATTTGAAAATGATAAAATACACCACCGGAGGCAAAATCAACAGATACAGCTGCCAGTGTCTCCTGAAACTTCTTGCCAGCGCATGCTGTAATGTGGATCGCCTGCGCTCCTGCACATCCGATTTGCGTTCACTTGTCGTTATTGTTCTCAGAATCATCCCCCCAGTCAACGATACCTTATGATCAAGTTCACGCCACCCCTTCAAACTGAAAGTGGTAGCGCTTTCTTTGTGCTGTAATCATACGGTTGACCGGGAATTGAGGTAAAGGTACATCTCGGCTTTTATGGTACATTACACGAATATCGTTCTGATAGCGGATGGTACATTAACCGCTCTGATTGTCCATTTTGCGAAATACACTCGGTGAAATACCACGTACCCGCTTGAATGCTCTACGGAATGAATGCGCGCTATTATAACCTGTAGTCAGTGCGATTTCATCAATGGTTTGACCACTCTCCAGGAGAAGTCCTGATGCTGCGTTGATTCTGACACGCTCCACGTAATCGGACAGATTCTCTCCCGTATGCTCCTTGAATAACTGGGAGATGAATTTTTCCGATTTTCCCATATGTTCTGCGATGCGGTAGATGGTCAGATTCGCGTCGCCGTAGTTGTTTTCAATGTAACTCATGATCTCTTGGACGGTATCGGAATGCGTGGATGATCTTTTTTTGACAACCTCCGTACACATCTCTTCCGTCAGACGTTTGAATTTGCCACGTAATGCGGGAATGGAATCAGTGGTCTGGATGCTTGCGACACAGTTTTTGTATTCATCCGTAAACGAATCGCCGAGTTTGATTTTGGACTCATCCAGCTTCAGGTACGTTCCCTTCAATTCCATAATAAACTGCTGCACCATCTCATAAGAAAGCTCTCGTTCCTCGAAATTACGTACAAACAGCTGGTCCAGAATGCGAAGCGCCTCCTGCATCTCACCTGCCTTGACCGTATTCAGCAGGCGCTGCTCCGATTCAATCGGGTAATAATACATTTCATTTTCCTTGAGTGTATCTTCAAATTTGACAAGCTGATCGGCCCCGCAATGAATAGCATAATCCATCGCTTGCTTTGCCTCGTCAAATGAACGTCCCACATCATTCCACACCTCATACGCTGCTCCTGTGCCAATGGTTGTTGATATGCGGTAGTCTCTATAGATCAGCTCTCTCAGCCGTTCCAATTCAGACTCACAATGGTGTATGGCTTGTTCCGGCGGTTCATCAGAGACAGGACAAATAAATGCGATCTGATCTGTTCCCCAGTCTGTCATCAGAACCTCCGCGTTCTTTTCTGTTATGGTCTGTCTGATAATCAGCTTCGCCACACCAAGCTCCTGAATCGTCTCCTCGCTATCCAGGCTTGCATACCCATTCACCTTAAGTAGTGCTGTTATGCCTTGTGTGTTCTGGATAGAAATCCGGGTCTGGGAAGAGATGGCCTCCAGCTCTCTCGTTGTATAGAATTCACCCGTAAGCAGCCGTTTAATGAAGCCGTCCCGCAGCAGCGGAATCTGCTCATTCAGCGCATTCTCAAGTGAATGATTGTTGGCAATCAGATGATGAATGTGGCTCGCGAGAAAATCATATTCGTTGCGTCTTTTGCCCGAAGGCTCACTGGTCTGCTCACGGAATACGGACAGCAATTTATAAATAGGTGCACTGTTGCGGTAAGCTAACACCAGCCCGATCGCAAGCCCAAGCACCAGCGTCGCAAGTGTGAACGCAAGCGTAACTTGTTTGATCTGTTCTGCATTGGTCATAAGTGCTTTCTCGGGAATACCGGCCATATAGCTCCAGCCGTTCTGACCCGATTCAATAGACAGGAGCAATCGTCCACCTTCAATCGGCTGTACCTGATGTGCATCCCGATGATAAGTTTCCGCCATACGCTGTGCCTCGGCCTGCTCAATACCACGTGAAAAGATCACGTTCCCGTCAGCATCCCGAACCAGCGTCCAGCCGCCATACTGATCCACAATGTGCTGTGTCAGATTAGCCATCTTGTCTTCATTAATCAACACACCGATTGTTGCCTGCGGTTTGTTAAAGCTGTTAAGCGGCAGCGATTGCAGAAATGTAATGGCCGGAACAGTAGTAAGGACATTGCTGCTTATTTCACGTTTGTAATTTCGAAGCGGAATGATTTCGTTGAAATGTGGTTTCTTTAAAATGTTTTCGCTCCACTGCTCATAGGTCATACCTTCAAGTGCATTGGCTGCATAATAGTGCTCGGGTCTGTAATACACCGTGGTTGGTGTAATAATGACATTGTAATTGGGGATATAGATGAAAAAATGAGATAAATATTCGTTTGTACTGCTGTACATGGACAAGCTGCGCTGCATGCGGCCGATGCCGTAGACGTTGTACACATCAAGCGGCTTTGGATCGGCAATCAAACGGTAGAGATCCTGATTGATTGCGAGCTGCCGGGTGAAGGCTTCCACTTGTAGCAGATTCCGTTCGATGATTTCTTTACCAAGATTCAGGGATTTCAGGCTGTTCTCGATCGAGCTCGCTCGAGCCGCTTCAATGGATGCCCTGTAAGAGGCATATCCGGCAATCTGCGGAATCATGAGAATGATTAAATAGGAGATCAAAAACCTGCGGAACATCGGTGAAAATTTGGACCATAGGAGTTTCAAATGTACTCCCCCCTTTTTTCTGATCAAGCGCTTACATTTTTGGTTTGTATAATGGTTAGTTCATGATACAACGGGCTTTTCTTAACAGTGAAGGTACAACTTCTTCCTTAGGGTACATTTGCCCCCGTAATGAAACAATACTGATTTATGAATCTGATTTGTACTGTGCTGCACTGTGTTGCTTGGCTAAGTATAGCAGTTATAGTACCCTTGTAAATCTTTCTAACGGGTTATTTGAAATATATAAACAAAAAAAATAACCCTCCCAAGTCACTCATGGACTTGAGAAGGTTATTTAACATGTGACAGAAAAGCTGATTATCGTATTAATTGCTCACGGCAACAAATTTCCATTGTTGATTCGTAGCACCTGTGTACGTGTTTTGCTGCAGAACCGCTCCATCCGCCGTGGATGCGTTTGCAACTTCAATCGCTTTGTTGCTGTTGACGTTAATAATACTATAGTAGCCATTGCCAAGATCATTGACTTTGAAATGCTGTGCAGTGGTATTCAGATTGACCATTAACTGCACGGCTTCCCCGTTTGTCGTTGTGCCGTTGCGAATATCAATCACCTTATCCGGGGAATTGACACTTGTCAAAGTATAGTTACCGTTTCCGATTGAAGTGAGCACCCACTTCTGAGGATTCCCCCCCAGATCACTCCACTGCTGGAGCTGAAGGTTATTCACATTTTGACCGCCAGGAACATCAATAACCTTGTTCGAGTGGCGTGCTACAATTTTGTAGGTTGCACCAGACACCAGACCGGTACCTGGATTCGTTGGATTACCACCGCTTCCATAATTCTGGGAACGTTCATTATACCAGTTGAACAGGAATCGTCCCATCGCACTGCGTGATGCATCTCCATCCCATTTCAGTCCTGCTGTAGGATCAGCGAAAGAACTGCGTGGACCCGGCTCCAGAATGAAACCGTTCATATGAGCTGCGATGCTGACATTGCCTGCTGCGTTGAAGATCGTTTTCGTATTCGTACCGAAACCTTCGTTACTTCCGTTGAACAGGTTCCAGTATGCCGAATCTCCTGGTTTGTTTTTGAACCAGGTTACTTCTGTAATGTTAATTGGATATTTATCAGCTGCTGCCTTAACATTGGTATTCCACTGATCTTGCAAAATGTTAAAGTTGTCATACGCTCCGTACCCCGGATACCAGTGAACAGCATAACCGTAGTTGTTCAGCGGGTCCGTAAGCGGGTGACTTGCTGTCAGACTGTAGAACTGATTGTAACCCAGACCAGCTGCCCAGATGACGTTGTCTGCTCCCTGATTACGAATGGTTGAGATCATGGAATTCTGGAAGTTACGCAGGTCATTCCAGTGGTCCACGAAATCATTTTCCCCGTTATAACCGCCCCAATGTCCATTAGCATACGACTTCACCGGCTCGTTGATCAGCTCGAAGTGAACGTTGTCTGCACTTTTAATCTCCGGACGGGAGGCAAGATAACCCCAGATTTGATTGAATTTTTGCAAATTCGCTGCTGTTGTCGCCTGATCATCCTTCAAGGTGAAGTCCAGTCCCAGAACTACATATACGCCTTTGGTTTTGGCGTACTGAATATACGGAATGATCACGTTCTGTGTTACAGTCTGCACGCCGGCAAAGTTGTATGTACCTGCCGCCACATCCCCCATGTCCTGACGATCAATAAAGAGACGTACCTGATTCATCTTCCAGCCATGATTGCTGCCATATTTCGGGCTGGTATCTGCGAAGGTGTCTGTAATATCTTTCAGATAGGCAAGTGTTGCTGCGTGGCGGTTGTTTCCATGAAGATTCAGATAATAATTGCTGTCTTGATACGTCCAGTATGCACCGGAAGGCTGATGCCATCCATTCAAAAGCACCGGTTGATTGTTGCTGTTCACCAGATGTTTACCGCTGACATGCAGTTTTCCCATAGGCATGCCTACCCAGGCATCCGCCCGGTTTCCTCCCCATGGAGCAATCGTAATCAGTAATGCCAAAACGAGTAAAAGCTTGCAGGACATCAACATCTTTTTCACTTCTATTCCTCCTGTTTGATTAAATTGGTTTACATTACTGCGATAGGAAGCGGCCGAAAGGCATCGTTTCAACAAGCTACAGCAATCTCGTTGGCGCTCGCTCCCTCAAGCCATCCCATATCCAATGCGAGTGACTGTTTATCACGGGAGTTATCACGATATCCCCCCTTTCCCTGGTGTATTGTGTATCATCGGTCTGTCCTTCAAGCTGCTCTTGTTATCCCACGATACCTGTACGTTCTACGCTCTCGACAAAATACCGCTGCACGAATAAATAAATGATAATTAACGGCAGGATCGCAAGCAAAATACCTGTATCCTGAATCATGCTCAGATAGAACGGGTCAGCCTGGGAAGCAGCACCGTCCGTAACCTGTTGCGCCAGATTGTACGGCAGCGACGATAACTGTGTAGACATGACTTTGCTGGAGGTCAGGTACGTTGTCGTATAGAAGCTGTCGTTCCATTGCCACACGAAGGAAAACAGCATCACGGTGACCATGGAAGGAATCGCATTAGGAAGCATGATTCGAGAGAAGGTACGCCCAATACCTGCTCCATCCACGTAAGCAGCTTCCTCTACCTCTTTCGGAATACCTCTGAAGAACTGCCGGAAAATAAAGATATACAGACCTGCCTTGAGCGAATTCGCCGTAATTGCCGTCAGAATAAACGGCCAGTACGTATTGAGCAGATTCACAGGCTTGCCTGCAATCAGCGTCATCAGCCCCATGAGATCGAAGCTCTTCAGATTCAGGTACACCGGAATGAGAATGGTCGTTGGCGGTACAAGAATCGTCAGAATGACACCGGCAAAGAGCCAGTTGCTGCCCTTGAATTTCAATCTTGCGAAGCCGTAACCTGCAAGTGCGCACGAAGCAGTTGTCAACAGCGTTGTTGTTGCCGAGAGCGCAAACGTATTGAACAGTGTTGCCCAGTAATCCATAACACGAATGGCCTGTTTGAAATTATCGATGGAGAAATTTTGGGGAATCCATACGACTACGGCCGAATACAGATCCCCTTTAGCTTTGATCGCTGTCGAGATTTTCTGAAAAATCGGAAACAGAATAACAAAGGAAAGTCCGGTAATCAGAACGAAGCGGATGACAGACCACAGCCAGCTTTTCCAATGCTCAAGTGATAATAATCGTGATGTCGTCACGCGGAATGTCCTCCTTTCTAATCTTGATAGAAGACTCGTTTCGAGAAAATGATAGATACAACGACAAGAATGATGGCAATGGCTGCGAAATAGACCCAGGCCATGGCGGAGCTAAGACCAAAATCGAATTTGACGAATCCTGTATCACGGATCAGCTCCGTCATCGCGTTATTAGCAAATGAATCAATAATCGTGTAGATCGCATTGACAAAAATAAGCGGACTCACCATCGGGAATGTTATTTTCCAGAATGCTTCATACCCTGTCGCACCTTCCATCTTGGATGCTTCATACAGCTGAGGCGAGATCGTCTGGATACCGGCGAGGAAGATCAGTATCTGTACACCCGATTGACTGACAATCTGGTAGATTCGATCCACTGCACCGCTCAAATAGGTGACAACCCATTCACTTACGCCTGCATTAAGCATCAGACCTTCCAGTTCCAACGTTCCGAACGTACTTCCCCCTGAATTGCTCTGATTAACCGCATCAATCAGGCTGGTACTCTCCAGCGACATAATAACGCCGGAGGCCAGAATAACAGGCAGGAAAAAGATTGATCGGGCCACGGCGCGTCCTCTGAACTTTTGATTCAGGATCACCGCAAGGAACAAGCTGAAGATGACGATCAACGGCACATTGACGAGTACATCGGTTATGGATTCAATGAGCGCCCGGTTAAAGCTGGTGTTCACGGTAAGAGCCTGAATATAATTGGTGAATCCCGTGAATTGAATAGCAATTCCATCTGCATTCGCCTGAATCTTGCTCATGCTGTATCGCAGCGAAGCGAGCAGCGGAACAAAGAAAAATAAGACAAAGCCGATGAGCCACGGCAGTACATAGATTACGCCCCACATGGCTTTCTGCTGGGCATACGTACGATTTCCCCATTTCAATTTCATGAGTGTCTTCATCGCTGCCCACCACCCGTCACATAGCTTAGGGCATCAATCTTGTGATTTTCTGCTTCAACAGAGAAATCATTATAATTCACAATCACATAGCCTCCGCCTTCGTAGGTTGTTCGGTATACACCTTCGGCAACAGCTTCATGAGCGATCATCGACTGCCCTGTAAATGGCAGATTGACTTGGCTCACTTCCTTGTAAATATCAGCGGCCAGATCAATCCACTGCTCATAATTCGCAGCATAGAGATTGTTGAAATCCGTCTCTTTCACAACATGGTTAGGTGCATTAAACCAGGCGAAGTAAGGACTCGCGCCGTATTCAATCAGCTTCAGGACATATTGTCTTGCATCGGTATACGTGGACAGATTGTACGGAGAACCCGTATAGCTGATATTTCCATGCACAACCAGTTGGAAGAACGGTATTTCTTCATCCTCCAGCTTGAACCTGCTGCTTGTCATGGGAGCATCCGTAAGCCCTGTAACATAAGGCAGAGCATAACCGTTCCCGCCCTCGGCTACGATGGAGCCAGCCTGCTGCCTGATCTGATCCAAAGCTTTACGAACCGTATCCAATGCCTGTGTGCGATCCAGCAGTTTTTTCGGATTCATGTCGCTATTTAATTGTTCAGCCATATCTTTAAGCGAAATGCCGCCCGCTTGCAGCGGCTTCAGGTCCTTCAGCATATCTGTCGTTACTTCATTAATCTCATTCGGAGAAAGCACATAGGATGCGGATAAATCCTTGGCTCGGCGCTGTAAAGCCAGGTCCATCGGATACAAAATCGCAGGTTCCTGCGTTAAAGTCCGGGATGCCTCTTTCGATGGACTGAATCCTTTTTTGGACTGCACATTCAGCATAGCCATATCCGGATAAAAGCCGATGCCTGCGCCACTCGTATATTCGCTGAATGCCTTCATTCCCTTTTTCCCGCCAATCACACTATCTACCTTGATGGAATCCGGCAGACGGTGGTGCAGACCGTCATTGAACCATCCGGCATAGCGGACCTGAATGTTGGACACATTTTTCTCCATCAGCTTCGAAAGTATCGTTTGACCCTCTTCAAACGTAGTCAGTGCCTCCGTGGAATTATACGGGATACCTAGCATATGCTGTCTGGTGGACATGCCGCCGAACAGCTTGAGGTAAAACGGCACACCTGCAGGCTTTTGATCAGCTTGCATCTCCGGCAGTCCTCCTGTTGAAAGCAAATGCTCCCTGTACAGTGAAGCCAGCCCTGAGTAGGAAGCCTGCTCTGCTCCAACAAATGCGTATCGAACAACAAAGTCGGAGGAGGTCGGTTTATTCTGGAACTTCGGCAGCGTACGAACCATGTCACTCGACTGCAGGGTAATATCACTTTTGTTTACGACATAAAAGCTGGGATACACGTTATTGTAGCTATTGAGCTTGCCGCTGATATCCGCATTTACCATAGCTACCGCATCGCCTTCTTCGATGATGCCGAGGAAAGCCCCCTCTGGCCGAATCATTCCAAAGACCGGCAATCTGGCCTTGCTTTCATTCGAGCTTGCTTCCCGCAGCTTCATCGTCAGATCCGGACCATAAATGTCCTGCTGATAGGAAGGGTACTGCAATTTGCCATTGTTAAAATGAATGAGTGCTCCCGAGCCGTCGGGAACAAGAATTGCACCTTCATCCTTGGAGCCTCCGGCTCCGAAATATTCAAGCACCGACAAGGTGTTGATCGGATACTCTTCCGGGAAATGGATACCGGATGCAGGTACACGAACGAGCATTTGCTCCCCATCGAGTTCATACTCGATCGTTAGCATAAACAAACGCGGCCCGCTTCGTTCATGTTCGATGCCATGCTCTGCATTGTCTTGGGCCAGGTCTTCTTCTGTGTATCCGGCGTCTTCAAAAGCCTTCAAGGCACGAGTCAGCTGCAGTCCCTGCATCGCCTTATCGATTCGGACATACACCCCTTCATCCTTGTCCTCGGCATACCCGACCTTCAGGGCACGTTCCCCGGACTTGTCGAGCTTTGCCAGCAGATTTTGTTCGAAGCGTTCCTTGCTGATCTTTACAGGCAAATCCTCAATGGAACGTTCGGTGCTGCCAAACTGATAGTGAACCCGCACCCCGTTCGGCAATGCTTCATAACTCACCTGCTTATGCCGCGTACTGTCTGTATAGGAGTTGACCATACTGCTCTGTCCTGAGCTATTGAAAAAACTGAGCCTTGATTGAGCCGACAGAAGATCCTTGTTAATCCCGGCGGCAATGCCGTCCTGCTCACGATCTGCCGGATTACTGCGCCAGATCTGTCCGCTCTGGTTATGAATTACTGCAATTTCGGCGGTCTCTTCGTTAATCAACAGCTGTAAGGCGTCATTACGGGCAATACCTATCATGCCAGGTATGCGGGCATCGCTAAACGCAGATTTCAGCTTTTCTCCGGGAGGCAGGGAAGGAGTCTCTACTTGACTAACATCTGCTGCCGTCTCGCGAGCAGCTGGTGACGGCGAGAATTGACAACCACTAAGAAGCAAGCTGCTGATCAGCAGGATTCCGGTAATTTTTTTGGCTGCGGCGTATTTCATCGTGATTTCCTCCTTCCTAGCCCCGAAGCACTAATTCCTGATAGATGGTGTATACAAAGGATACGATCTGCTGTATAAGACTGAAGAACAACAAGCATAGAAATGCCATAAATGCCATAGCCACAAGGGTGAGCAGCATCGTCAGAATCGTTTTGGCTGGTGTATATTGATGCACGGTCATGTTGCCCACAAACAGGAGATAGACCGTCCAGCACACGGCTATCGCGTTAGAGAAATAATAAAATGCCGTCTCCTGTGCAGAAATTGCAAGACTCAGCCAAATCCATGGAAAATGCACCAGGAACATCGGCACCAGCGCAAAACAGGTGGACATAAATATTTCAGAGAACTTGCCTTCCCCGTCCATCAATGTCGTTAATGACCAGTTGGCTACACACCAGAACAGGATAGGCACGATCACATATACCGTTTCAAGCAGGCTGTTCAGATATTTGGGATTGTTGAAATTAATCAAAAATCCGCTGTACTGCGCCTGCAAAATTTTGGTGATTACGAGCAAAGCCATAATCATAAACGAGATTAGCAATGTCGTTCTTTGATTCCGTTCGTATTTCAATTCCCAATAACCGTCGAAGGGATGGAAAATCAGATGGAGCGGGTACTGGTACAATTGTTTACTTGATGCCTGCATTCGTTGTCCTCCTTCTCTGTCTGCGAACGATAACAACGGTGACGAACGCAGCTACAGCCAGGAATATACCGGACATCACCCATGAAAAATGCTCGCGCATCAGTTCTTTCCTGTACAGCAGGAACGCTTTGGAGTACCCTTTGCGCTCCATGCTTTGTTTGAAGTATTCGGCTGACTCGGCATACTGCTTTTGGCGAAGCAGCGCCTTGCCGATACCCGCATAGGCATATTCCAGATTGGCATTCATCTCGGCCGCCTTGGCAAAGAGCTGCGAGGACTTATCTTCTTCGCCGTTGTAATAACTGCGTACCGCATCATGCAAGGTGCGTCCGTATTCGGTTGTCTGGAACACGGTAATCTCACCTAGTGCTTTATCCAGTACAAGCATGCGGTCACCTGCCCTCTCCAATGCGACAGGAGTATTGAACAGGCCTATCCGGTTGCCGATTCCGCCAAAGATATGAAGTAAATATCCGTCACCGTTATAGGTGAATATCCGGCCTTTGTTTGAATCCAGCACGGAGTACATATCGCTGTCTCCTACATCCACATCAATCAGGCGTGATGGCCCGCTTTCGTTCATGTATCGCAGATCGCCTTGAGGTGCTGAATACCCTTCTCTCCGCAAAATGTCCGTTCCCTGCGCATTCAGCTTTTTGATCGGATCTTTACCACGATCCCCGCTGGTTGCATAGATGAAGCCCTCTTCGTCCATATCCAGATTGGTGAATTCGGTCGGTGTGAACATGACCATCTGACTGCGCTGCTCGCGGGTTGCGAGTCGTTTCCACAAATATTCCACAGGATCAACCTGAACCCGGTTAGCCCCGATGAAGGAGGAAAATACACCATCTGCACTGAACTCCATGAAGCCGTCAAATACCCCTTCGGCCATCACATAGATGCGATCCCCTTTATCCATCACGATCCGAATCGGCTTGAATTGAAAATCTTCTTTTAACAAATCCGATTTCGGTTCAGCCACAATTTTGACGAGTTCTCCTTTATCATCCAAATGAACAACCCGGTGATTATCCGAATCGGCAACGAGGATATCTCCTTTATCTGTAACAAACAAACCTTGAGGATTTTTAAACTGATCTTTCTTGCCTTCGTTTATAAACGAATCAATGGTCCGTACAAGCTTGAAATTCCGATCCAGCTCTACGATGCGGCCATTGCCTGAATCCAGCACATAAACACGCTCATCCTTGGTAACATGCATATCAGTCGGTTCCTTGAACGCGCTGATATTCAGCTTCTTGCCAGTAATAATCATGGTTGCTTCATATGCGGCCGGAGCAGGAACAGCATCCCCATAGAATGAATAATGGTACGCATCGGCTTCACCGTCTGCGCTCGCAGGTAATGCTGCTGAACTGAACAGCAGGAGGCAGACCATGCTCATGATGACCCATTTTCGTTGTTTCCATTTGCTTTTTGGCGTGTAACGCTGCAATTTGCTGCCTCCTTTCTATTCTTTCATGCCAGAAGTCGCCATGGTCTGCATGACACTGCTCTGAGAGATAATGAATAGGGTGATCGGAACGATCATCAGCAGCAGAGCTACCGCAGCACCGACACCTGCCCGTGCAATCCCCCCCTGAACGATCTGGCTGAGTGCATAATGCAGTGTTTTCAGATTTTCGCTGTAGATAAAGCTGCCGCCGTCCGTTCCCCACAGTGCAGGGAATTGCAAAATCATCAATGTAAGCCATGCCGGCTTTACGTTAGGCATCACAATGCTCCAGAATATCCGGTATTCATTCGCCCCATCAATTTTCGCCGCCTCCAGCAATGCATCGGGAATCTGCTCCATGAACTGTTTCATCAGAAACAGACCGAGCGAAAATGCCAGTGAAGGCACAATGATGGATGCGTGTGTGTTGATCCAGCCAAGCCAGGACATGACCATGTAGTTTGGAATTGCCGTAACATGCGGCGAGAACATCAGGGACAGGATCACAATGGTAAACAATATTTTGGACCCTGGAAAACGGTACTTGGCAAGCGGATAAGCTGCTGCCGAAGCAAGCAGAATATGTCCGGCCGTGCCCACCAGTGTGATGAGCAATGTGTTGGCGATATAACGGGATAACGGTACCCATGAATTGCCCATCAGGTTAATCAAATCAGCGAAATTTTCGGTGGTTGGATTATTCACCCAGAAGCGCGGCGGAAATATAAATAGTTCATCCAACGGCTTGAAGGCATTATTTACGGCATAAATCAAAGGAAGCACCATAAATGACCCAAACACAGCCAGCAGCGCAAACAACATGAAACTGACGGCAAATGACCGATTGAGTCTCTTCGGCATGCCGAAGATGGCACGAACTTTGCTGGTCATCGTCATTCACCTATCTTTCTAAGCATTTTTTGCGTGAGCACGTTGGTGCCGAGCATGAGAGCAAACAGAACAGTCGCGATCGCGGAGGCGTACCCCATTTCGAAACGAATCGTGCCATAATCCATCAGATGCGTAACTACGGTATGCGCCGCATAGTTAACACTCGGGAATCCGGCAAGCGCTATCGAGATTTCGGCTACAGCGAACGAGGCTGTAATCTGCATGACTGCACCAAACATCAGCTGTGGTCTCATGGATGGCAGCGTAATGTACCATAGCTCCTGCCAGCGATTTTTGATTCCGTCCACCGTTCCTGCTTCCACCAGTGAGCGGTCAATCGTCTGTAAACCGGCAATAAAGGCGAGAAAGCTCGTTCCAAGACTGAGCCAGAGCTGTACGAGAATAACGATGCCTAGTACATACTTCTCGTTGGCCAGCCATTGAATGGGCTCCAGCACGATGCCGAGCCGCATCAGGAATCCGTTCATGTAACCGTAGCTGTCGCCCGAGAAAATGATCAGCCAGATGAAAAACACGTTGCCTGATATAGAGGGTGCATAGAAAACCAGTGTCATCACTGCCCGAACTTTCGGAGAAAGCTCGTTGATGATCCATGCAAACAAAAAACAGGCGATGTAACTGACTGGACCCGTAATCACGGCAAAGAGCAGTGTGTTTTTAAGCGCGATCAAAAATACATCATCGTTCAGAAATAACCGTGAATAATTTTGCCAACCGACAAATCGCGGAAATTCCAGCATGTTAAAGTGAAAAAAGCTAAGCCCCAGTGAAATGCCGACCGGAATCACCGTAAACATGAAAAAGATCAGCATAAACGGTGCCATTAATACGTAATAGTGCCTGCTGAGATACAGATTCCTTCTTAATTGCGACCACCAGCCGACCTGGCGAGTATGCATGACAGGAGCGGCGGCTGTCTCGGATGTTTTGGCTTGCAACCGTTACCCTCCCTTTCCTTTATTTCAGATTGAATTCCTTGCGTTTCAATTCGATCTCATCGTCAATATAAAGCACATAGTCCGACAAGGCTTCTCGCGGATTTTCATTGGCATTAACAACCTTACGGAAGGCGTTATCCAAGTGTCGGCCTGTAAAATATCCCCCCGGCAGCTGTGGAATACCCTGCACCCACTCCCACTGCTTCTCCAGGTTCTGATAGTCCTTCACTGGCCATGGCAACTGCTCTAACGCTTCAATATTTGCCGTAGGGTAACGAGCAGCTGCACCCATCAGACCTTCCATCTCACGTCCGTACTCGATCTGGGTTGACTCATCCGTCCACCATTTCATGAACTTCCATGCCGCCTCTTTATTGGCCGCATTTTCGAGCATCATGACCGCGCTCGTTGCACTCGCTACTTCATGTCGGATGGAGCCATCAGGAAGCTGCGTACCTGGCACAATCGTGAAGTCCCACAGATTCCGTATTTCAGGAGCGAGCACCGTCAACATGTTGTACGTTGTATAATCCGCAATACCGATGGGCATTTCGCCTGTACGGAAACGGTTAGGAAAGTCCGCCTTGAGCGGAAATTTGTAATTGGTATAAAACTGCGTCCAGCGTTTGAACGCATCCATTGAAATTTCCGAATCAAGCGCACTCTTCTTTCCATCCTCCGTATAAAATGTTCCGTCATTCTGGTACAAGAGCATGGCAAACGTAGCATTTGGAACCATATTGGCGTTATTCGTCGTGTCCTCGATCGGCAGATAAAATTCCATGTTGTGCTTTTGCAATACGGCGATTGCATTGTATACATCCTGCCACGTTTTTGGCGGCTCCAGGCCAAGCTCATCCAGAATATCCTTACGGTAGAACAGCATCGGGAAATGCTGCTGCTCTGGGAGTGCGTACACGCCGCCGTTATACTGATATGGCGTTAACCCGCTTGCACGGAAACGGCTTGCAACCTCCTCATAATCCGGGAATTGACTAAGATCAGCTGCTGCATTCCGCATCGCATAGTTCACCGGAATATCTTCACCCATCTGCATCGCAACGTCAGGCCCTTCACCAGCCAGTGTTGCAGGCAGCAGAATATTGGGCGGAACAAGCCTGAGCTGCACGGAAACGTCAGTATCCGGTGTGAACGTATCATCGATCATACCCTTCAGCACCTGAGCCTGATCCCGTCCTGTAGTGATCCATACTGTAATGGAATCCTTCTTCTTCTCCACATTACCGATGCTGTCATAATCTTCGGTATACGATGCAACATAAGCGCCAAGTTCATGCTTCACCTGCTGCAGTGCAGACGCTTCTGCCTTGGGCAGCTCTTGACCAGGCGCAGTAACCATCAAATAATCCATCGTAATCGGCTGCTCCCGTACAGTCAGAATCCATGTTCCGAGACCGCCAACGTTAATTTTGAACGTATCCAGCCGTTTAGGAACCGTCTCCGGTCTTGCAGCCATATCTTTGAGCTGTACTACCATCGCGTGCAAAATAGCGACTTTATCGCTCTGCTCGCCCGTTGCCTTTTCCAAATAGTCAGCAACAGAGCTCAGAACCTCCACCTGTCTGTTAAATACCTCAGTCATCTCCGGAATACGTTTCTCCAGCTGGTAGTCCCGGAGCGGATCGGGTTTGTTGGAGGTGATCATCAAAATTTTGCGATACATCTCATTTAATTCGAGTACGCTGGATTCTACGGTTCGCAGCAGCGGAGCAATGTCACCTAGCGTAACCGTCAGGCGCAAGCGATGTTTGCCCTGCTTGAGATGAAACAGATAAGGCTCATCTTCACTATTTCCAAGCACTTCTGTCTGCCAGGAAGGGCTGTAATTAAAGCGAATTCGCTTCATTTCCTCGAACGGCGTTTTGCCGTCAATGGTCAGGCTGCGCGTGGCATAAATGCCGCGAAGCTGATCCTGCTTCACTTTTAACGCAATCTGATACAGTCCATCTTCAGGTACATCAAGCTCCCATTCGACCCATTCCCCGGGCAGCTTCCAGTTCACGCCGCCAATGGCATTGATCCGGATTTTGGAGACATCGTAGGGTTCAAGCGAAGGACTGGAGCGATCCGATATAGGTGCCAGGGTAGGAGATGATTTGGTGATAGCCTCTTCCCCTTGAACCTTCAGCATCACAGAGCTGGCTGGTTTCAAGCCTGACGATTCATAATTCTTCTTCAGCTCTGCATACGAAGGAACCGCCTCTTCCTGATATAACTCAATGTAATCAATCGCCATACTTTCTCTTAGAGAGGTTAATGATAATTGCTGGGTGCCCTTTTCAAAATAAAACTGAAATGGTTCCTCGAAATACCCGGCACTGTCTCTGAACGAAGCAAGCTGCCATTCCGGCTGCTCCACCTGTCTCGGTCTTAGATCGTTGCCGCGATCATCCTGCCGGATGTGATCTTCGCGATTTCCCCATACCCTGTCGAAGAGAAGCACCTCCGCTTCCCGGAAGGGAACCTCTCCGTTCAGCTCCAGCTTGCGTTCAATTCCCGAGCTCTTTCCTTCGACAGGATAATAATGAATGCGAACGTGATATAAACCACTCACTTGTACGGGTACATCCCAGCGAATGGTTCCGGATTCAGGAGTAATAACCGCACTGCCGTGCAAACCGGCATAACCTTGCACCACTTCGAACTCCGAGCTGTCTGCCTGCGTGTAAGCTTCGCCTTCAACCCGGACGGTTGCAGCCGGTTTGGCAGTGCTCGCATACGTTTCCCGATAATGTTCATAGCTTCGTGAATCCTTGCTGCCTGATACAGCTTCAAAATCCTCAAGTGCATGTACCGTTCCGGGGCTTGTATCCTGCGATGGATAGATCACGATGATCGAGAACACCAAAGCCAGAACAAGTACCAGAATCAGTCCCTTTTTCTTACGTGACCGCATGTTCGAATGTATCCCCTTTCCTGTAAGCGTATTGACAATTGAACGATTGACTAACCCGGGCAGACCGCACCTGCTGCCCGTGCGTTCTGCCCGTAATTAGGAATGCTTATTTGTATACCTCATCAATTGCGGCCTGGAAAGGAGCCTTGTATTTCTCAATCAGTGTGGATACGGACACGCCTTCTTTCAGCTCTCCATCAAAATCCCAATAAGGAAGGGATGGGAAAGTGTTATGGTCGAGAACAAGCATGCCAGCTGCTACTTCTCTGGCGTTGTTAATATCTGCTTCGTCCGTCAGATGTCTTTCCAGCGTGGATTGCTCCGGATAGTCATAGATGGAATCAATCTCATTGATTTTTTCCCAGATATACATCAGCTGCTCCGGATTTTCGACAGCCTTAGGGATCGTAATCGCTTGATATTGGGATTCACCTGAGTGATATGCCGTAGCGCTCGGTCCTTTCGGATAAGGCAGGAAACCGATATCATAATCCGGCATATCATTTTTGATGCCTTCAATTTCATACATCGCGCCAGAGTACATCAACGTGTTGCCTTGACGGAAGAAGGTTGCCGGTTCAGTCCAGTCGCCGCCCTCTGTCGGTCTGCCCACTTTCTCTGTAGCCAATTTGTTCAAGAAATTGAGCGCTTCTTTTGTTTTCGGATCATCGAGGTTTTGTTTATCACCTTTGGTCAGAGAAGCTTCGTTGGAGTATAAAATCGGCTCAAGCAGGCCCGTTTGGGCGAGGCCCCATGTATCCAGCTTGCCATCATTGTTACGGTCTTTATTGGCTTGCTTTGCTACGCTCAAGAAGGTATCCCAGTTCCATTCGTCTGCATCGACATATTCCTGAAGCGGCTTCAAGCCAAGCTCCTGCATCAGTGTACGGTTATAGAAAATGCCGTTGATAAACGAGGACTGATCTTCTGTGAAGCCATAACCTTTGCCTTCATACTGCATATATTCCTTCGTCGTTTTCTGATTAAATACTTTATCGTTCTTGATATAATCATCCACTGGCCACAACAGATCCTGCTTGGTCAATGCTGGAATAGCATAGCTTTTACCCAGTCTTACAAAGTCGCCCAGCGGCTCACCTGCCATCAGGGAGGCTACAACCTTTTCTTGATACTCACCAAAGTCGATTGAAATGTATTCGATATTAAAGTTATGCTTCTTTTTCAGTGCTTCCAGATTTTCCAGACGTTTGATATTGTCCGGGTTGTTGTCTGTAATCTCCATGTTCCACCAAGCTACAACTTTAATCGTTCTGCCGCCCATGTCGAAGTCCATCTCGGGCGTAGAATTTTCATTCTTTGGTTCGGTTTCCGCTGGTGCTTGCTCCTCCTGTGGTGCCGGCTTTTCCGGTGCAGGCTCAGCTGCAGGCGCAGAGCTGCAAGCGTTAATGAGCAACAGCGCGGCAAAGATCAGGCTAAGCAGCATAAACTTGTTTTTCTTCATTGTCTTCCCCCCTGATTATCGTGTGCTCCCACAGTGTATCGTTCAAATGTAAGCGCAAACAACCTGCTTAAATGCAGGTATTTACCCGGTCAAAATATAGATCGGGTTCATTTGAGGAAGGAAGCGAGCTTTTTCCTCTGCAATTGGTAAAGAAATGCACGCTCTGCAAAAAAATGCACATTGTATGCGCTTTCTTTTGTTCACATAATGAAACTAAGCCTTAATTCAGTTAAACATTGATCGGAATATAACAAGAAGGTGAGGTCATGTTTCATGCACCATATTTTACTTGTAGATTATAGCCACCACTTGGTCCGAATTCTCGGATCACTTCTGGAAGACAACAAATCTCCATTTGTCATCAAACATCACGTCTCCAATTCCAGCGAGGCCCTTGATGCACTGTCTAAACAGGATTTTAACGTTGTTGTTGTGCATACAGAACGTTACGATGCCGCGGGATTGTGGTTGTGCCATCATATCCGACAAATAAGTGATATTCCGATCGTGCTGCTGGGTGGCAGAGATCAATTCAGTCTGGTACGCAAAGCACTGACCTATCAGGTGAATGACTATTTGCCAGCCCCCTTTAAACCGGAAGCACTGCTGCATAGTCTGCATGGGCTTCAGGACAGACTTGTGCCTGCTCCAGCCCAAAAACGCCCTGCGTTCAAGCCCCCGATTCAGCTTAATGGCAAAACGATGGATTCCACCCATGTCATCCGGGTTGTCAAAGCATATGTACGGGATCATCTGCAGGAAGAACTTACGCTGAAGCGCATTGCCGATATGCTGCATTTTAATTGTGCCTATCTCGGGCAAAAGTTCAAAACAGAAGAAAAGGTATCCTTTAATGATTACATGCTGCAGGAGCGCATGAAAAAAGCGAAGCACCTCCTCTTAACCACCAATCTGCGAATATACGAAATTGCGCTCGAAGTCGGTTATCGCGATATTGACTGGTTTTACAAAAAGTTCAGAGCCTGCACAGGCTCCAGTCCCAATGCCTATCGCAGGCAAAAAGCCAACACTGCATAAGGATTCGCTGCTACAGACTATTTGCAGCAGAACAGGTAAACACAAAACACGCAGGAGATGCTCCTGCGTGTTTTGGCTGTTTTATTGAAGGTTTTAAAGGTTTATAGCTGTGCTGATGAACGTGCAAGCAGGGATTCCCGATACTCCTGCGGGGTCATCCCCGTCAGTTTCTTGAACAGCCGGGTGAACGAATGGGCGGATTCATAACCGACCTGAAGCGCGACTTCGCGCACCATGAATTCTTTGTCCAGAAGCAGTTCCTTGGCCTTGCGAATACGGCTGTCATCGATGAATTCGGACAAATTAATGCCCATCTCCTGTTTGAAAAACCGTGACAAATATGAGGGATTAAAGTGATGCAATTCGGCCAGCCGAACGAGAGTGAGATCCTTTTCCAGATTGTCCTTGATATAATTACATAAACTTTGCACGACCAGATTGGCTCGTTCCTCCTCATTGGCACGTTTGAAATTAACGAGTTCATCAGCCGCTTGATACAGATACTGAACGGCCTCCTTCATGCTGGGGAAATGGTTCAAATGAAGTAAACTTCGCTGATCCGGTGTTCTCTGCTTCAGGCCCCAACGATTAAATGCAGTGTGCAGCGATAAAGCCAAATGATAATACGTTTCCATCGCACGCTCCATCGTCATGTCCTGTTGAAGAAGTTCACCGACAAGCTCTTCAAATAGTTCATAGAAGAATTGAAATCGTCCCGTCTCGAGAAAACCCGACATGGCTTCCACACGGCTTGAGATCCGTACAGCCTCTTTTGGAGAAGCAACCGAAGGTTCATCGTATCTATCCATTAATACCATCGACACACCGTCTCCGATCCTCATCCACTGCAGCAAGCGCAGACGCTCGTATCGTCTAGGAATTTGACTCCAGTCGCATTCGTGTCCGCTGAACGTAAACGTAATGGATATCCCCAGTGAAGCAGCACAGGATTCCTGTACAAGCTCAAGCGTGCCTTCAATGTATCGGGCAAAATGTTGATCTGCTGTTCCCTGCTCACGCTTAGGCTGCAATAACCAGACAACATCTCCGTAATGATCCGTTGTACTGACGCATTGTGTATGCTTTCCCAATAATGTGCTTCCAATAATACGTACAGATGCTTGTGTTCCTTCCTGTTCAGTGACCGATTCTTGCAGTTGATTGGAGCGTCCCAGTACCAGATATATGGGAGAATCAAGCTTTAAATCGGCGGTCGTTTCCGCCAAAACTTGCTGCAGCTCATTCAATGCCCCTGCGGATGCCCCCTCCTGCAGCAGCTTGCGGAGCATTTCATCCTGCTTGAATGCGGTCAACCGTGAAGTCATCTCGCGCTGCTGCTGTAACAGCTTGTTCATATCATGGCTTTGTCTAATCTCCTCTGTGACCTGCGTCACAACGTGCATTACTTTGTCATATCCTTCCGTTTTGAGCAGGTACCGAACATTATTCATCTGAAAGGCCTGGTATGCATATTCAAAATCACTGTGTCCTGTAAGAAAAATAATGCGGCACAGCGGCCAGCGGCTTTGAATCTCTTCGGTAAGTTCCAGTCCACTGACACCTGGCATACGGATATCTGTCAGCACCATATCAATTCGTGAACGCCGCATCAAGGACAATGCTTCTGCAGCCGAATAGGCTTTATATACGTCCAGCTGGTCAGGCATATGTCTGGAAAAAGTTTCATACAGACTATCCGTAATGATTTCCTCATCATCCACGATCAGAAGCCGATACATTCGTTTTCCCCTTCCTTCCACTGGATTCGAATGACAACCTTTAATCCATGCAATTCACTGCTTGTCAGAAACAGGCCGCTTTCTGGTCCAAAAGTAAGAACAAGACGCCTGTGAATATTCATTAGCCCTGTCACGTCATCCGTCGTTGAATCACTATGCAAGAGCTGCTGCATCTTCTTGATATCTTCCGTCTGAAGATCATTCCCGTTGTCCTCTACAATGATCTCCGCACAGGATGATTGCATCTGGAATTGAACACGCAGCAGCCCTTCAGCCGTATTTTTTTCGAGACTGTGTTCATAGGCATTTTCAATAATGGGTTGAATGACCAGCCGTGGAACCTGAATTTGCTGCATTTCCGGTGGCACTTCCCCAAAATCAACCTTGATTCGTCTGGAAAAGCGAAGCTGCTGAATTTCGGTGTAGATACGGGAATGATGCACTTCTTCTTTCATTGGTACATGATCGGTTCCATTTCGTGTGATGAAACGAAAGTACTCACCCAGCATATTCGTGAATTGCTCGATCCGGTCCGTCTCCCCCGTTCTTGCAAGCGAATTGAGAATGAAGAAACTGTTGTAAAGGAAATGCGGATTAATCTGTGATTGAAGCTGCTTCAATTCAGCTCGCTGCATCATCATCGTTTTTTTGAAATCACGGTCAATCAGCTGCTGCAGATTTTCAATCATGTGATTAAAGCGGGCATACAGGAATCCGAATTCATCTTTGCGGTGATGTACAATCGGAATATCGAGCACACCTCCCTCCATCTTTTTGAATCTCTTCACTAACAGCAGGAGCGGAATATGAATTAACTTATACGTAGAATAGAGATACGCTGTAATGGCTATAAAGGATGTAATCGCAAAAATCCAGGCCCATTTGTAAAATTTGCTCAGCGGTTTGGTGACCATTTTTTCAGGCAAATACGTAGCAATGGATAACCCCAGGGGTTCCATATGATGCTGGTTCACATAATACAAAGTGTTCTCTACGGTGACCTCGAAGCTATCGAGCGAGTTCTTTTGACTATATTCAAGATAATTGTCAAGAATGATCTTTCGTTCCTTCTGATCGGAAATAGCAAAACCAGTCTTCTCTTCAATGAGCAGAGAGGCACTCTCCGGATACAGATTAAGCTGGGAAAGTTCATTCTGAAAGGCGGCGTTATCAAGCTCTACCTGTATGACAAACAGCGGTGCTTCTCCCATTTTACCTGTTAATCGTACCGCACTCAGATTCAGAGCATCATCTTTTACAGTAAATCGGGTCGCTTCGCTCTGCGGATGTGAACTGAAAAATTCATAAGAGGCCTGATTGTACTCATCAATGCCCTGCATCGCAGAAATGCTCTTGTTGACTGCAGGTATATGTACATACACATTCTTGATATATGCGCTGCTGTTCTTGAAGCCAGCAAGCCGATCAGATAAGTAATTTAACGTTTCACGTCTTTCAATCTGGCCCATATTGTTCCAGAGGATCGCAAGCCGATTCAGCTTGCGGTCCTCTGCAATATCAAACTGCTGCAGCTCCATCCATTCAATCTCTCTGCCAAGCTCATTCGCATATTGACTGAGCCGTCTCTCCGTGGACAAGGAAATTTCCTGGCTCGCTGTATCATAGCTCCAGTGGTATAGATAAACACCCAGCAGAATTAATGGAATAACAAAAACCAGGTAGGTCATAATCAGTCGTGCAAATATACTGTTAAACCACGACTGAGCGGGTATCTTGAACAATGCACTCCCCTCCTGAATTCAGTTCAAGAATACCTGCCTTAATACGATAAGACAAAATCTTGTGGTGAACGTGCAGCCGTGGCTTTATACCATGCATTCACCTCTGCTGTAATTTCTCTTCCTCCCAGTTCAAACCAATCTTCCACGAATTGATCAAACTCTTCGATGGGTGAACCATGAATGATGTTCATATACGCTTCAAGCTGGAGATCACGAAGGATCTCTTGACGGTCCACCATCGTTGCTGTGATTCCACCTGTGAATTGATCATAAAGCAGCTGACCGCTCTGCTCATAATGGTCTGCAATGCTAAAGGCACCTGTCGGGCCATAGGTCTGTCTCCACCCCCAGCCGCTCTGCAAGCCTTCTGCTTCATAAGCTGCGATTCGCTTGTGGATCGCAAGGGCTTCATTCTCCAGACTTGAGAAATCACCAGAACGTCTGGCGTCACGAATGTCCCTGTAGGCGTCTATATTTTTGGTACCCGGAAAAGGCGTAACCGGTGAAAGCATCCATACAGCGCGGGAATCATCATTGTAATACGTTTCATACTCCGCGTTCTGGCCCCAGTTTTTGTCCAGATGCAGATTCATCAGCTTGACAACAACCTCAGGGTTAGCGAACCCTTTTTTCACCGCAAAATAATGCCCTGTATTGGAACGAAGCGGTACAGCTCTGTCTCGCCCCTCCTCCGCCACAATAGGATAAGCCTGCCATTCTGCTTCAGGGTCCTGTTCACGAGTGGATTGAATCGCAAACGGGGTCCATTGCTCCCCGTATAACATGCCGATTTTTCCCTGCTGAATCAGTCGGTATTCCTTGCTGCCATTTTTGTATGCAAAATCCGGATCAAGCTGCCCATCCTTGTACATGGATTGTAATATTTTGAGTGCCTTACGCACCTCAGGCTGAATGCCGCCATACATCAGCTCTCCCTCCTGGTTACGAATCCATATGTTTGGAAAAGCACCGTAACCGGCCATGAATCCAGATACACCCATGACGGGGTCCCAGAGATAACTCGTTAAAGCCAGACCATAACTATCCTTTTTCCCATTACCATCAGGGTCAAGTTTTGTAAACGCTTTCGATATTTCAAGCACGTCTTCCATCGTTTCCGGCGCAGGCAGGCCCAGTTTATGCAGCCAATCCGTTCTGATCCACAGATACTGTGCTGTCTCAATCGAAGAAGAAGATTCCGGAATCGCCATCAGCTTGCCGTTAATGGTTGCTGCATCAAATGCACCTTTGCCTTCGGCTTCCAAAATTCGTTTGGTAAGTGGTGAAGCATAGTCACGGTATACGTCTGTCAGGTCTTCGATCAGATTGGCATTGCTTAGCTGCCTGAGCTGGTACGGATTGACCTTGACCACGTCAGGGAAGCGCCCGGCAGCTAACGAAACGCCGAGCTTTTGATTGTATACGTCCCCTGTTGCAATCCAGTCATAACGAATCTGAATGCCCAGCTCCTGCTCATACAGACGGGTCCAGCGATTATCTACCAGAGTCTCACCCGGAAGCTGATCAATCATTCGCTGCAAATCCTCACCCGTTTCCCTGACAAAAGAAACCTGGATTGGCGGTGAATATGCCTGCTCCGAAGCCTCCGTTTGCTGTCCGGAAGAAGAAAGTAATTGTCCGGAATCCCCTTGTGTGTGTCCGGCAGGCATACAAACCGTTAAAATAATGATGACGGTCCATCTTGTTTTGTACATCCATCTCTTATGCATGATGACATGCCCCCAGTTTGATTGAATGAACATATTCATGATTTGTGTCACGATTCCATTTTTCCTGAATCAATCATCCACTTTTTTTCAAAACCAATCATCCAGAATTGTTATTATTGTACAACATCTTATCCGCCTTGAGTACGAAAAAAGCCGCCGCCCGGCGACTTTTATTGACTATTTTGCAACCGTCTATTCCAGAAGTTCATACTCGAAATTGGAAAAATCAGCCCGTCCGCCAATCTCTTGTGTGGAGTAAAGGAACAGACCTATTCGGCAGCCCATAAAATGATCGAGCTTATAAACCATTTTATGAGCAATGCCAAGACTCTTCCACTCCGAGCCGTCGAGATAAGCAAAACGGCATTCATCTTGATTTTCCACAAAGTTGGCCGATCCCTGCAGCGTCACAACTGCACCTTGTATAGGGATTCGTGCATGTTCTGTCGCAGGCTCCTGATCGATCAAATTGCCGAAGATGCCGGCATCCTGACTCTCTCTTGACTGCATTACAAGATAATATTGACCTGCTTCTTTGGTAAGTGCAATCAGACCGTAAGTGCCGATGAGAAAACACAAACCTGCATAATCACCGTCATTCAGCCCGCTGCCGTCAAGTGTTACGCGGGCTGCACAAGCCGGTCCCATGGAACGCTGGGTTAGTGTATTGACCGCAAATGTCAAATTTGGACTTAGCTGGCCTGTGCGAATCCGGTATACACCCGGAACCTCGGTTACAGACCATAACTCATCATGCGGCGTGTGGTTCCATTGCCAGACATCACTTAGTCGCACCTGGCCCCGATCATCCAGCGTATATTCGAAACGATCGCTTGCTACCAGCGGTTTGTATGAATAACCCGGTCTTGTGCTGGCAATTTGCACTTGTTTCGGAGCCTCTTTGGCAAATACCGGCAAGCCTTCTTTGAAGCTCATAGGCACCAGCACCGGAATTCGGCCGACCGCACCATGATCCTGAAAAAGCATGGCATACCACTCACCCTCCGGTGTATCCACAATGCCGCCCTGAGCAACTCCCGAGTTGAAATACCCCATATCATCGTTGAACACTTCACCGCCAATAAAGGTTCCATCCAGCGAATCTGCGCGGTAGCAGGCTTGTGTTCTGCGTCCGGCCGTCTTGGTCATATGAATCAGAAATACATAGTAAATGCCATCAATTTTATAGAAATGTGCACCCTCATAGCCCAGATAATGCGGCTGATGATCCGTTACAATGATGCGATGCCTCCCGGCAGGCTTCGGCCCGGACAGATCCGCGTTTAATTCGGTCAGATGAATCTCTCTGTTGCCATGCACCAGATACACCCGCTCGTCATCGTCAAAAAACAGCGAGCAGTCGTGATAGAATCCTTCCACAATCTGTTTGTGCCACGGTCCCGTAATCTCATCCGCAGTATAGAGATACGTCTGACGAGTATCATTGGCCACAAAGATGACATAGAACTTGCCCTGATGATAACGCAATGAAGCGGCCCACATGCCTTTGCCATAAATCTGCTTGCCATCCTCCAGCCGCTGCGCTGGCGTATTGTCCAGTCTGTCATACACATACGCAGCCGTCTCCCATTGCATGAGATCATAAGAACGCAGAATGACACAGCCAGGCATCATATGCATGGTTGTACTCACCATGTAATATGTATCTTCTACCCGAATAACATCTACATCCGGATAATCCGCCCAAATGATCGGGTTTGCATGCATGTTGTCACACACCTCCTATGCCTTTTCAAATGTCCATTGCTGCAAAAGAATACACGGGCTGCTGTTCGGATGATTATCCGGCGACTTCAACACAAGATACAGATCATGAACACGCTCCGCTCCTGTAATCGAAGTCCAGCCCTCCGTCCACTCTGGGCCGTCTTCTGATGCAGGAATTTGCACCGTACCAATCAGTTCCCCTTCTTCACTGCCCAATCGCAGCTCCAGCACACCTGGCCCCGCTTGACTGCGTAACCATGCTGTAAAACCAGCCGCTCCTTGCTCGCCAAAATCGACACGGGATAGAGCAATCCAGCTGCCCTCATGCAGTTGACTAACCACCGTATTCTGATTCACGGACTGACTCTGGTCGTTTTCTTCTTGCATTTCATGCGTATTTACTCCAGCACTCCACCCAATCGTGGAACCACTAACCCTATGAAACGGGTTCAGAGGCTTCAACTGCTCTACCCCTGCGTAATTCGCCTGGATAGACTTGATTCTTCCGCTCCCCTCCTCGTATTCTACGAGATTCAAATGTGTAGAACGATACCCTTCGGGAATATCCATAGCCTGACACAGCGTTTGCGCATGATAAGCAATGTACCACTGATCTCTAAGCGGGAAAATGGCATGATGATTGTTACCGCCAATTCCAAAGAAATGACCCGGATTTTTCAGAATGGTTCCCTGATACGTCCATGGACCCATCGGATGCATACTCGTCATATATGCAATTTCCCCCGGCGGCGGACTGTCTTCATCACGCTCCACCTGAAAGAAGTTCGAGCAATACGTGTAATAATATATGTTGTCATACTTATGTATGCCTGAATTCTCAAACATAAAGGGAGCTGGAATCACCTCGGCCTTCCCCTCTACACTGACCATATCCGCTCCAAGTCGCATCACGCGCGCTGTGTCCGGTCTTTCAGGCTTTCCTTCTGGAACACCTCCGCCAAAATAGAGATAGGCCTGATTGTCATCATCCACCAGCACAGCCGGATCAAATAACCAGGTGACGTCCTCCACCCCAGGAGTTTCTCTTGTCACCAGCGCTTTCCCGATCGGGTCTGACCAGGGACCTGTAGGGGTTGGAGCACTTAATACACCAATTCCACTTGCGTTATTGGCAAAATACAGATAAAAACGATCTTCCCCGTTAATTTTGCAATGTGCCGCTGCCGGAGCCCAGGATTGAGATGCCCAGGTAGCCGCTCCTTCCGGACCAGCCACCTTGATCTCGCCGTGATCCGTCCAGTTCATCAGATCCTCCGAAGAGATGACCGTTATTTTGTTAATGGACTGATAGCTGTTTTTCTGAGGATTTTGGTCTGCATCATATTCCAGTTTATCACTTGTCATATACAGATAGACACGATTATTATGCACTAGCGCATAGGGGTCAGCACCGAATTTGTGAGCCACCAGAGGGTTAGCGTTTGGACGAAGCTTGCCGATCTCCTGCTGCTGGACAACCTGCGGAATCATTTCATTATTCATCTCGTATTCCTCCCTAAAATAGAATGAATGCACCTCATATTTTAACTTCAATGAGATTTTGCAGCTTTTTGGGCATAGCAAATAGAGAGCGTTTGCAAAACAAACGCCTTCGTGATAGGATGATTACATTTTAAGTGAACCTGAATCCCATTTCATTGCGTTGTTTGCTTGATTTATTGCGCGAAATGACCGGAGGTGCCCATTTCAGATGTCTTCCGAGTATTTTTATGACCCCATTCAGCCTGAACTGCTGTACCGTCATCCTTCAACGTCATATAAGCTTGAATCCAGTTATCATCGGCATAATGCATATGAAATCTTTTTATTTTTGAAAGGCCATGTGCATTTCTATGTGGACCATCGTTGCTATCCCATGCAGCGCGGAGATCTTCTTGTAATCTCTCCGGACGAGATGCATCGTACGCTCATTCTGGATGAAACGGAATATGAACGCATCACCATTAATTTGAAGAAAACATATATCACCCAGCTTTCTACCGTGCTGACCAATTTATTGTCCTGTTTTGACCATCGTCCGCAAGGTACAGGCAACATTATTCATCTGCAGGATGATCAGTTAAAGCAGTTACTCTATTGGACCCGTCAGATTGAACATTATGCTTCGTGTAAGATGTTCGGTGCTGATGTCAGAACCAATGCAGCAATGGCAGAAATGCTGGTCCTGATCAATCAGTGGTTTCAGCATAATACCTTTGTGCCTCAGGATATTATGCCAGAGCTGGTGCGAAAAACGATGCAGTATATCGATAAACATATTACTCAAGATATTACTCTCGGCGTACTGTCTGAGGAATTCTACATGAACAGCACTTCGATAAGTCGGCAATTTAAAAAGCATACCGGGCTTACCCTTCGTTCCTACATTCTGGGTCGACGCATTGAATTAGCCAAGTTACACCTTAGAGACGGAATGAGCATTACTGACGCCTGCTACCAGTCTGGATTCAGTGACTATGCCAATTTCATTCGAAGCTTCACCAAAATTGTAGGCATCTCGCCAGGAAAATATATGAAGCAGCGGCGCGAGGCTGTGGCCTCCCCGTTTAGCCAACAGATCATAACCAACAACATCATGCCATAATTGGCTTGGTGTTTTTTTATTGTGATGAAATGTCTTTAGCATATAGAAGATGAAAAATGACAAAAGTCACCTCATTCCAATTACTTTGTTCACTTCTGCATACTAACTAAATCCCGGATACTGAATATGACAAACCAAAGAAGAGGTGTCTTGTTATGAATGTCATTTCCTTATCTATTTCATTACTCATCGTGGTGCTGATTCTGAGAGGTGTTATCCAGGGCAGTCAAAAACCGCTGCATGAGTCCGGGCGCAAGTTGTTAATCCCGATTCTCTATATTTCAACGTGCTTGTTTGAACTGTTCGACCCCGCATTGGTGCTTACATCAGGCAGGGTACTTGGTTCGTTGGCAATGGGTGCTGTTCTGTCCATCCCGCTGATTCTGGTGACATCATTTGAACGCCGATCAGACGGATACATGTATTATGAAAAAAACATAACCCTTTATCTGCTCATCATCGTTATTTTTTTCATTCGTTATCTGGATCTATTGTTCATGACGGATATTGATAGTAAAACGATGGGCTTTCTTAATAATCTCGTGGCCTTGTCTTATATCGGCATATGGCGAATAGCGAGCTACTTGAAATTCCAACATGTCAAGTCTCAGCCTCTCTCCATGAAAATTGATTTATTGAGCAAAACGGATTAACATTAGAAGCATTGTCATCGTTAAAAGGAGATCAGAACATGCTTTTAAGAAAGTGGCTTTACCCTCTTTTCATCCTGTTGTCAGCACTGCTGTTTGCAGGCTGCACTTCGCAGATCGTGTCCAATACCGACTCTGGCACTGCTCACATCTCGAAGGAAATGGGCTTTCAGGAGGTTGCCGATTACATCAGGGAGCACCACGAGCTTCCGCCCAATTATATCACCAAGAAAGAGGCCCGAGCACTGGGCTGGGAGCCGAGCGAGGGCAATTTACAGCAGGTCGCCCCAGGCAAAAGCATCGGCGGCGATGTTTTCAGAAACCGCGAAGGTTTGCTTCCAAACAAAAAAGGGCGAATCTGGTATGAGGCGGACATTCATTACACTGGCGGGAAACGCGGAAGCGACCGAATACTGTATTCGAGTGACGGTCTGATCTATCAAACGACGGATCACTACAAGTCATTTCAGCAGGTTAAATAATGGAGGAACATATGCGTATCATTGAGATAGACGGCCGGCAATTACATAGCCGTGAAGCGCTCCATCAGTTGCTGCAGGACAAGCTTCAATTGGGGGAACATTATGGACATAACCTGGATGCCTTGTGGGATGCTTTGACAGGCGAAGTGAGTATGCCGCTAACGATTCACTGGAGCTTTCTGGAATCATCGAGAGAAATGCTCGGTGATTATGTTGACCAAGTCATTGATGTTATGCACGAGGCGCAACAAGAGATGCATGACTTCACACTGGAATTAAGACCATGACCAATAGGCAGCCCGCGGGCTGCCTATTTTGCTGTTTGTTGTATAGTCATCGTTTCTTTTTAGCCTACTCTCCCTGTTGCTTATGGCTGAACAACAAAAGTTGTCACACTTTGAGCCGGGAGATTTGCCGTGAATCCATTGCCTGATACCTGCAGCGGAGAACCTGCTGCCAGATTGCGTGTGCTGTCCGTAATCCAGGAGGACACCGAGGAGGCCGCGGCATTCTGAACCGTGAATCGTTGATTCACGACGGATGTATTTTTATTAATGGCCACAATCACGATTTTATTTTTCTCCCCTTTGTACGCCGACACATATACGCCGTTCACCGGATTTTTGGTTGCATCTACCCGAACATCGCCTGGACGAACGAACTTCGAATAATGCGCCATGCTGTAACCCCGTTTACTTATCGTACCATCCTCTTTGATCGGACCATAGTGTCTGCGAATGTACCACCATACATAGGTCTGGAAGTTTCCTTCAACCATTGCATTGTACATATGCTCTGCCACGCCGAGAGCTTCAGGCCAACGGTCTGCAGAATCCGTCTCGCTGTTTGGATAATACACTTCTGTCATCCATAACTCTTTCCCTGCGCCCTTCTGCTCAAATAACGGATATGGGAAATCTCTGTATTGTGTGCCATACGTATGTGCACCGAGAATATCCATATTAGCTAACGCCTGGGGATCATTAAGCAGCGGGTCTGACATGGTTTTCACATAAGAAAAGGATTCTGGAGCAATAACCCGGTTGTTGATGGAACCGGCATTTTCCTTCATAAAGCGCAGCATTTCCTCAGGAGACCACCAGGTCCAGTCATGCGCATAGTCAGGCTCGTTTTGCACGGAGATAGCGTACAGATTGACCCCGTTATTTTTCATGAAAGTGTCAAACTCATTCAAATACTGCGCATATGCCTCATACTTGTCGTATTTGAGACGTTTGGCCTGTGTATCCTGTACAAATGCAGTCACGTTGATATTGTCGATGTTTGGTCCACCTGTTCCTGTGGTCACGAACTTTAAGGTGCTTGTACCGTTCACCATCGGCACCTGGATTGACTTTTCCTTCCACGTACTTCCGCTGCCCGTAGCTTCAAACGCTACACTGCTCAGAGCTAATGAACCGTTGACGTAAACATCCACATTACTCGTGCCGGACGGCTGGGAATAACGAATCTTGATATTTTTAGTACCGGTGCTGCCAATGAGAATCGTATTAAACTGAGCAGCTGCTCCGCTCGCGTTTTGGAATGAGACATACCCTGTACCTGTGTATCCTGTAAAGGCTGTGGCTGCTACGGCACCACCAGAGAGCGTTGTTGTGGATTCGGCTTCATACGTTGAGCCGCCGCCCGAGCTCATATTAAGCGTGAAAATCTCTGTCATATCGCTAGGTGGATTCCAGGGCGATGCGAATACGATGGCGCCATGCTCAATCGCTTTTTTGGCCGTTGCTACTTCCCGCTGCCAGTTGTTCTTATTCTCATCAATCGGAATTCTGAGTACCGAAAAGCCAAGCTGGTCTGCCCCGTTGCCAAAAGCGGTTTCCCGCTCAGCCGCAGTAAGATCGCCTATCCAGCCGGAATGTGTCATGCCGCCAAAACCACGTATCAATTGTTTTGTTGACGATGCATTAACGACTACATCATTAGCTGCCATTACATTGGAGGAAGCAGGAATATAAAACAAGGGTAATGCTGTTACCGCTGCCAACATCGTACATAAGGATTTTTTGATCAATGAATTCACGTGCTGCTCATCTCCCGACGTATAAGATATGAAGCTGGTTACGAAACCTGGAACTTCCGCACAACTCCGTACTCCTTACTACTATGGCTTAATCCTTGACCTAACCTTTCACGCCGCCAATCGTCATACCCTGAACAAAGTATTTTTGCAGGAACGGATACACCATCAGAATCGGAACACTTGCAATAATTGTCATGGTTGCCCGAATGGAGGTCGGTGTAACGGCAACGCCGCTATTATCGGCAGATTGATACACATCACTTGCTGAAGAAGTTGCCGAGGTGGTCGAGGTTTGCAGAATCTTCATCAGTTCATATTGAAGTGTGCTTAACTCCTTGTTAGACGAGTTGTACAGAAAAACGTCAAACCAGGAATTCCATTGACCTACGGCTACGAAAAGAGATACGGTCGCCATAGCCGGTATTGTTAACGGCAGGACAACCCGGATAAATGTCGTAAATTCCCCGGCTCCGTCAATGCGGGCCGATTCCAGAATTCCTTCAGGCAGTCCTTCAATAAATGAACGAATGACAATCATATTAAATACACCAATGACCCCCGGAATGATATAAACCCAGAATGAGCCGATCAGACCGAGATCACGAATCAGCAGGTAACCTGGAATCAATCCACCACTGAAATACATCGTGAACACAAAGAACATGGTGACAAACTTGCGAAGCACAAATTCCTGTCGGCTGAGCGTGTACGCAAGCATCGCAGTACAGAATACGGATACAACGGTACCGATGATCGTACGAAGCGCCGAGATCAGCGTTGCATGATAGATATCGGATTCACCGAAGATGTATTTGTAGTTATCCAGTGTCCATACCCTCGGCCACAGATAGATCCCCCCGCGAATCGCATCGTTGGCATCATTTAATGACACAGCAATCATATTGATAAACGGATAGATAGTAACAATCATTAGACAGATCATGAAAATGATATTAAATGCATCAAACGCACGGTCCCCGGCGCTACTGTTCCGCAAGCGGGATGATTTTGCTTTTGGCATGGCCTAGGCCCTCCTCTTAGAATAGTCTGCTTTCTCCCATTTTTTTGGCGATGTAGTTGGCGGTGAACAGGAAGATGAAGCTGACCACCGTTTTGAAAATACCGGCTGCTGTACCCAAGGAGAAGTTCCCGAGTCCCAAACCATACTTCAGGACAAAGATATCCAGGTTTTCTGAATAATCCATGTTCATTCCGTTGCCCAGCAAATACTGCGGTTCAAATCCGGATTCCAGGATGCTGCCCATATTCATAATCAACAAAATTACGATAACCGGCTTCAAGCCTGGCAGAGTGATGTATAACATGCGTTTGAAACGACTCGCTCCATCAATCTCTGCGGCTTCATACTGGGCAGGATCAATGGATGTTATGGCTGCCAGATAGATAATCGTGTTCCAGCCCACATCCTTCCATACTTCGGTGGCCCCCAGTATGCCCCAGAAATACTCCCCTTTTCCCATCCAGAGCACAGGACTGTCGATCAGATGAAGCTTCGTAAGAATAAGGTTGACGATACCGTCTGGAGACAAAACCGTGAGTACAATACTTGAAGCAACAACCCAGGAAATAAAGTGAGGCAAATAACTTACCGTTTGCACAAAACGTTTGAAAATAATATTTTTGAGCTCATTTAACAGCAGTGCGAGTGTAATCGCTGTGACAAAGCCAAGCACCAGCTTGATCGAACTCATCACTAGTGTATTTCGCAGTACACGATAGAATGTGTTGTCCTCAAACAGCGTTTGGAAATGTTTCATGCCTACCCACTGCTGATCGGCGAAGGCTCTTGCCGGTTTGAAATTCTGGAAAGCCATCGTCCAGCCCCATAACGGCAAATATTTGAATATAAACGCCCAGATCACAAAGGGTATACACATAAATGCCAAGGTGCGCTGCTGTAACAGCCGTCTATAAAATGTGTTTTTCTGTTCCCTTTTGCCGCCATTGACTGGTGGAACAGACTGAAGGGATACATTTGGCTTCTCCATGATGCAGATACTCCTTTCCCTATGCTGTCATTCGTGCGCCAGAATAAACCGCTCCCATTGATGGATTCCCGTCTTCTCCGGCGCACGCAACAGTTTGTATGCTTCTAACAGCTCTGAATAGTTCTGTTTCTGGTTAGCTTTAATGAATTACCATTTACCTGCAACCCGGTTCTGCACCACTTCGGTGATTTTTTTCTCGTAACCTGCTTTGTCCAGCTTGTTGAACTCAGCCATGTAATCGTTCCAGATCTTATCAAAATTCGATGGCGCACCGAGAATCATTTCAGGCAAATATTTGCGCTGCAGGTCATCTGATTTCGTTGTGAAAAGCTGCTCAGGTGAACCCTGCTCCAGAGCGATAGACCATGCCGGGAACCATGGACGGTCATCCGGCTTGTTGAAGAGCTCACTAAATGTTTTGACGCCATACGCTTCCAGAAATTTTTTATCTCCTTCGGTGTAAGTCGCTGCAACCACCTCCGGCTGGTTCCCCGGGCTGAATGCGTTTCCATCGGACAGAGTGGATTCCCCTCCATAACGAGGCCAGTCATTGCTGAAGTAGGTGAACCCGAACTTGCGGCCCAGCTCGACGTCATCATGTATTTTACGTTGCTCGTCGTTGGCATAATAGAAACGGCCATTTTCATCTACACTGTAGGTTTGATCCTTGATGCCCCATTGTGTGAGAATCTGATTCTCTTCTTTGAGCAAATTGTCAAAATACTTGATAATCCGTACCGGATCTTTCGCATTGACGGTAATTCCGGTTGCATAGTTGTTTACAAAGCCCGGAGGATCGATGTATTGATCCTTTATGCTTTTGTCAAAGACGATGGGAAGAGGCGCATAACGCTTCTCATCAATACCTGCTGCAAGCAGGTTTTTGGATGCATCGCCAACCTGCCATGCGTAGTTAAAATAACCAAGAACACGGCCCGAGGTCAGTTTGGCGAGATATTGGTCCTTGTTCATTGTGAATGATTCCGGATCAAGCAGTCCCTTCGCGTTAATCTCGTTCAGCTTTTTGATCCAACGTTTCTGCTCTTCCGTTCCGGCAACGGTTCTGGCTACATGGGTGTTCATATCAACCATAACGCCGCCGTCATTCGGATATCCTGCGAGGTGCATTGCTGGATTCTGCAGCGTGAAGAAGTTGTTGGGTACTCCTGCAAGAGATACAAAACCGATCGTTTCTGCCCCGTCAACGGTTGGATGTTTCTCCTTATAGTCCTCAATCAGGTCGAAATATTCATCCAGTGTTGAAATTTTCGGATAGTTAAATTCCTTCAGTACAGAACGTTGAATCCAGAAGGCTCCGCCCCCGAAATTTGGACTTGCTGCATACTCACCCTGATTTGCCGTATAAGGAAGCGCATATATTTTGCCATCCTCCGGATTTCTCATTTTGTCAAAATAAGGTCCGTATACCTTTTTGATGTTTGGTCCATATTTCTCGATTAGATCATCTAGCGGTATGTAAGCACCAGCGTCCAGCAGCTTGGACATTTCTCCACTGGAGGCGATAACATCCGGGTAATCTCCACTCGCAATCATGACGCCTGCTTTGGTCGCGCTGTCGCCAACGAGATATTCCATTTTCCAGTCTACGCCAGTCTGATTCTGAAGCTCCTTGCCAATCGTCGTTTCGCTGGCCAACGTATCCTTCTTCCCTGAAGAGAACATGTAATACGAGAATGTTACCGGACTGTTATCATCCTTTTCGGCTGTAGACGAATCCCCTGGAGAGGAGCTGCTTGAATTGCAACCAGCCAGAAGGGAAGCCAGTAACAAGGCTAAGCCTGTCGTTTTTAGAAGCGGTTTTAACATGTGTTTTGTTCCCCCTTTTTAATTAAGCGTTGTCTGTAAGCACTCTCAATATATCAAGATAACGCTTTCACAGTTACCCATAAAAATGTACTTTGTTCTTTAAAAAGTATATCGTTCCATTATTCGCCTTTAAGTGCGTGTTCAAAAAGTCAGGTTTTCAGCACCGAGAAGGTTGGATGAAGCTAGGGGCGGAGTAGCGGAGCGTAGGCGAACCTACGTGAGCAACGGACGGCCCGGCTGAATTCAAGATTCGATGTCGAATCCACTTCTCGAGTGACCTCGTGATCAAAAGTTGACTTTTTGAACAACCTCTTTAAGTGAATTATGCTCAAGAGGAAGCTTGATATGAATTGTTGTTCCCTGGCCTTCTACGGATTGTATGGTCAAAGAAAAGCGATCCATGTAACAAAGCTTCAATCGGCTGTATGCATTTTTCATGCCAACATGCTCGCCCATATCTACATTCTGATCCAGATACAGCAGCAATTCTTGCAATCTGGCGGCAGACATGCCAATCCCGTTATCCTCCAGGCGGATATGTAGCTCCTGCTCCTCTACACGTACGAATAGCTGAATTAAACCTTCTCCGGGGGTTGACTCAATACCGTGAATGCTGGCATTCTCTACAAATGGCAAAATAACCATTTTAGGAATCCGATATTTTAAAGCAGACTCATCAGCCTCAATGTGATACTGAAGCTTCTCTCCGAAACGATATTTTTGAATTTGCAAAAAGCTGTCGATGAGTTCCAGTTCTTCTTTTACGGTCACTTCATGCTGGTTCCAGCTAATGGACTTGCGGAACATTTTGGCCATATGGTGCACGATTTTGGCGGTTTCCTTCTCTCCCTTAATCAAACTTCGCATCCGCACAGATTCGAGCGTGTTAAACAGAAAATGCGGATTAATCTGACTATGCAGCGCATGCAGCTGAGCCTGCTGCTGCTTCAGCTCCAGATCTTTTTTCTGAATATCGGCCAGGTATACTTCATCAATCAGATTTCGGATCGTCTCTGTCATTCGATTAAATTCAGTGGTCAGCTGACCGATCTCGTCTCTGGCATCCTCAGGTGGAATCGTCTGAAAGTTCTGGGTTTTCACCTTCTTCATATGTTTCAGAATTCGGACCAGTCTTACATGTATGGATCTGGACATCGCAGCAATAATGATGGTAGGCAGCACAAAGTTGATACATGCCAGCCAGACTACAAAAGACCTGGATTGGCGTACTTCCTGCAGCACAATTTCTTCATCCATGACCCCTTGCAATGACCAGCCTTCGAGATAGTTGATGCCTGAATAGACCCGTTCAAAGCGAATGGTCTTGTTGGGAAACTCCATATTGCCATACAGCTCTCCGACAGAAGTAGGCCCTGAACTGGAACGATTAGAAAAACGGATATATCCTTCAGGATCCACCAGATACACACTGCCATCAAAACCGCTGTTGCGAAACTGCTCTTTCATCAGGTCCATGTTAAAGTCAATTTTGAGCAGCTGTTCAATTCCCCCGGTATCACCGTTGTTCAAGCGCTGCACAAGACTTAACCCTTGATCTCCGGTAACCAAGGTCGGATAGGGCGCAGTGTGATCCTTCAATTGTTGGTACCAGCCTGACTTGCGGACGGCTTCGGTCAGACGCTCAATGTAGCCCGATGACAAAATGGTCGGGTTATCCGTGTACACCTGGTACCAACGAATGCCTTGGCTTATTTGACCAGAAAACTCACTCTTGAGATAGGAATTATACGCACGAATGTACTCCGAGTGACTGCTAAACGAACGGGATAATGTCTCATTAAATACGGGATCGGCATACAGAGAATATGATAGCCCTACTCCCTGATCAATCGTAACGCGCAGCTCATTCTTCAGATTGTTTAACGCAACTCCTGCATCACGTGTCTTCTGACTGCGAATATTCGCAGTTGTCACCTGGTAAAAAGCAATATTGGTAAACACTATCGGGATAAATACGGATAATACATACATTAACAGCAGCTTGTCCCGAAGCTTCATATAATTCAGATTCCAGCGCATCACTCGGCCCCCCGCAGTCCTTCCTCTTTCAGCAGATTACGATAGGCTGTAGGAGTCATGTTGAGGATTTTCTCAAACTGCGTCACAAAATAATCTGCATTCTGAAATCCGATGCGGGCGGCTACCTCATACATTCGCAGGTCCGTTTGACGTAAAAGCTTCTGTGCCTCCTGAATGCGGAGATGTAGCAAATATTCATTAAAATACTGATTATAGCTTTTGCGAAAAAGCCTACCTAGATAAACCGGGTTCATATAGAACTCGGCTGCAATGCTTTTAAGGCTGATATTCTCCGTATAATGGGAATCGATATATCGTTTGATCTTGTTGATATCACCCTTGGACTGTTCTGAACGCAGCTGTGCGATATATTGCTCCGCTTCCTCCAGTGCAGCAACAAACGCTTCCTTGAGAAGACGCAGATTCCAGCCGTCCTGTCCTTGCTCCGCGAGTGACTTGAGCTGCTGCAATCCCGCCTCACTGCCTCCCATCTCATGAACTACAGCGAGAATACCCGTCATGCAGCGTACAAGTGAACCCGTAACTGCTTGAGGAGAGAAACGGCGGGAATGAAACAGCTTGAACATCTCCTCCACCACGGTATGACAAGCGACACGATTACGCTCTTCCAGGCTCAAAATCAACGGATCAACCACTTCGTGATTTACATTAAAAACGTATAAAGGCTTGTCCTTTACTTCGGAATACCAAATCACATTACCGTGTTCTGCAAATTTATGTCGGGATGCTTCATCTGCTTCGGCGTAAGACCGTGGTGCATCACTCATGTCATTCACCATCGTACCAGCATACAGCGCCACATCTGCCTGCAACTGTTCACTCAATCTGTTCTGAATTTTCTGAATCTGATCTTCCACGTCATCTGTACGATGTTTCTTGTGTGATTCTTTCCAGAGAAGCACTAAGGCTAATCTGCCTCGCTGCTCCTCAATGACGTATAACTTGAATAAATCACCCTCTAACGCTTGCAGCAAATCGTTAATATGCTGAACCGTGATATGTCTCATCTCACCCCCCATCAAAATTTCAATCAACACAATCATGAGTGAAGTCTGACGGTCCATACCAAGCATGTCTGCATAACGGTTCTCATCTTCTTTGCGCACCTGTCTCTTGATCATGTCTTTGAGCATAATACGACTCGCCTGTTCCTCTGCCAGAAAGGCATGCTTCCGCTTGTTTCGGATCAAGTCAGCCGACTTTTGCAGCGTTGCCGTCATCTCTTCATCGTCAATCGGTTTCAGGATATAATCCTGCACACCATATCGAATGGCCTGTTGAGCATACTTGAAATCATGGTATCCGCTAATGATGATAAAAACCGGCTCCATAGTCGGTGAATTGGCTACAGCCCGGATTAGCTCCAATCCATCGAGGATTGGCATTCGAATATCGGTAATAATGATGTCGGGCTGCAAACATTCCGCTTTTTTGAGCGCCTCCAGTCCATTCTCTGCCTCTCCAGCAATCTCCATGCCCAGACTATGCCAATCAATCAGCTCATACATCCCTTTGCGAATAAACATTTCATCGTCGACCAGCAATACCTTTAACATGACATCCTCCCCTTCACAGTAACGAAAAATAATCCATCTGCCGTAAATCTTCTTCAGACGGAATACGATAAGACGTGCTGCGTAAGCTGTCTACCAAAAATAATAAGCAATCTAAAGTATGTATCCATATAATAGTAAACGCTTACATTTTTATGGATAATTCATGAGATTGTTTCCATTCTATAGTTTGTTGTCACCATTTTCAATGTGAAAATGATGCATTTTATTGCGCGAAAGTACGCATCATCTTCAGTGAAAAGCAAAAAAGCGACCCGTACCAGGTCATGTACCCGGACGTTTCGCTTAAATAATGAAGCAAAGCATGCTCACAAAAACTCCGATAACAGAAACACCCTCCAATCGCTGTTATCCCCAGATTTCTTGTTTCCCTTTTAATGAAATCGAATGCTGTTCATGCTTAAAATGCAGCTCGATCTGTTGTGCCAAATATGATACGGTAACGGTCGCAGCTGCACTTGAACGCAGCGTAGCTGAGATCAATTCTCCATCAAGCCATTCCATATCCACCTCAATTCCTCCACGTGCTCGCAGCCCCCGAACTGAGCCTTTGGGCCATGCACTTGGCAGAGCAGGAAGAAGGTGAATCTCGCCCGCATGACTTTGCAGCAGCATCTCGGCAATACCTGCCGTCCCCCCAAAGTTACCGTCGATCTGAAACGGGGGGTGATCACAGAACAGATTAGGCAGAGTAGAAGATCGCAGCAGCTCAACTACGTTATCATGTGCCAACTCACCCTGCTCCAGTCTGGCCCACATATTGAGAATCCAGGCACGGCTCCAGCCCGTATGCCCTCCCCCATGCTGAAGTCTGCGATCCAGCGTGACCCGAGCGGCCTTGGCCAGTTCAGGTGTTGTACGCGGAGTGATCTGTGATCCCGGATGTAAAGCAAACAAGTGGGAGATATGCCGATGGCCTGGTTCAAGCTCCTCATAATCATTGCTCCACTCCTGAATCTGTCCGTGCTTCCCGATGTCAATGTCAGGAATACGCGATAACGCTTCGCGTAACTGTATAACAAACGACTGATCCTGCTGCAAAATATGTGCGCTTTCTATACAACGGTTAAACAGCTCGCGAATGATCTGGTTGTCCATCGATGCCCCGTAACAAAGCGCACCTGACTCACCATTTTCTAGTATGTAAATATTCTCTGGCGAGGATGATGGACATATGACAAGATTGCCCTCCGGGGCTTCCACGAGGAAATCCAGTATAAATTGTGCTGCCTCCTTCATTGTTTCATATGCTTGGGACAAGAAAGCTTTATCCCCGCTATATGCATAATGCTCCCACAGATGTAGGGATAACCATGCGCCGCCCATCGTCCAGAAAGTAGATGTCAGGCATACGTCCTGTGGTGCAGAATCCGCCCATATATCTGAATTATGGTGCGCTACAAAGCCCCTGCATCCGTACATCTGGCTTGCTGTTTCCCGCCCACGAACCTTTAATCTGCCGATAAAATCAAAAAGCGGGACATGACACGCTGCCAAATTACAGCTTTCCGCCAGCCAATAATTCATTTCAGTGTTGATGTTAATGGTATACTTGCTGTCCCACGCCGGGAGCATGTCCTTGTTCCATATACCTTGCAAATTAGCAGGCAATGAACCCGGACGACTGCTGGAAATGAGCAGATAACGTCCAAACTGAAAATACAAACTGACCAGTTCAGGATCATTAGCTCCGCTCTGAAGTCTCGCTAAACGCTGATTCATGGGCAGATGGATGTAATCCCGGTCTGTACCTCCACCTTCAAGACGCAGATCTACCCGTTTGAACAGAGCTTGATAATCCGCAATGTGATCTTCAAGCAGCTGCTCATATGACTTGGCAGCGGCTGCTTCTATTCTTCGCAGGCATTCCGTAACAAGCTCTTCCTTGGCATAGCGAAAATCGGTGCAGGCTGCAATCAGCACAGTTGCTGAATCAGCATGACCAAGCGATATTTGACCACCCGAGTATCGAAGCTCTCCGCCTTTGTGTATAACCCGAATGGCACAGCAGAAGCGAACACCATCTTCGCCGCCGCTTCTTCCCCGGATGATCATGTCGCCATTACTGTGTTGTTCGATTCGATCAAGCAGCGACTGGAAGCCAACCGGGTGTCTTAATGCACCGGATAACGGAGACCAGTTCAGCACGGAACCTCTCCCGAAAAGTGCAGTGAATGATAACTGGCCAGACATACTGCCGGATAGGTGAACAGCCAATACCTGATCGGGATAACTCGAAAAATAGCTGCGCGTAAACGTTACTTTGCCGGAAGTATACTGCATCTCAACGAGCCCTCGCTCCAGATCAAGATGCCTCTGGTAATCCGTTATTTCCTCATTGACATCATGCATAGCCATATAAAAATCACCAAGCGGCTCGTAATGTCGCTGTCCGTCAGGTACACCTACCAGCGATGTGAGTGCAAGCTCTTCGGCCTGCCAAATCCGGCCCTGGAACAGCAGCTGCCGTATTTCATCCAGAGAGTCCAGTGCCCGCGGATTGTTCCGTTCCATCGGCCCGCCATACCACAGGCTGTCTTCGTTAAGCTGCACTCTTTCCAAATGTGCTCTTCCGAAAACCATACCGCCAAGGGTTCCGTTTCCAATCGGAAATGCTTCTTCCCACTGCTGTGCTGCGTTATCAAACGGGATTTTATTCACGTTCATCCTGCACCTCCAATAAAAATGCTCAGTCCGCTACAACACCAAAGGTAGGCTGCGTAGTCTATTTAATCAGTTTACCTGCTTCACCCGCATGACTAAATGCAGAAAACTAACCTGGAGCTTCACGATATTAACCTTTCTTCTCTATAGCGCTACAGTTGAGAGCACTTTTGTTTTACAAGCTTCAGCGCCAGCATACAGCTATTTCAGATGTAACACGATACGATATATAATGGATTGTAACCGCAATCAAACTTCAGGAGGACCTTCATGGATATTTCAAAAGGTACATACGGTTTTCGATTTGCAGTTGATCATGAGCTTGCTCTATGCAAACTGTATGCTGCGGGGGCTGATATCATCACGGATTCTTCATATCATTGGGACGGGCTGGAGCGCAAGGATGGCCCACTTCTTTTATTTCAATATACGTTTTCAGGTGAAGGCATCTTTGAAAATAACAGCAAAACATATCGCGTCAGATCAGGACAAGCTTTTCTGGCAGAAATTCCGGGCCCGCATCGATATTACTATCCTGAGGATGCTACAGAACCATGGCATTTCATATTCCTGTTATTTCGGCCCGATCTCATCTCCGCTCACTGGAGGAAGTTTAAACGCGAGGCCGGTGAAGTGCCTTCTCTACACATGGACTCTGCACCTGTTCGCCTGCTGCGCATGATTGTAACCGATGCTGCAGCAGGACGAATTACGGACCCGTTCATCGCTTCCTCCAGTGTATATCAATTCATGACCGAGTTGGTTCGTCTGCAGACGACAACACGTCATAATCGTGAGAATTGGTCTGAGCATATTCGGCAGGCAGCGGCTTACATCGAGAATGATTATGCCAGCATGATCAGTATGGATCAGCTCGCAGAGCAGGTTTCCCTGTCCAAATATCATCTCATCCGCAGGTTTTCCGCAAGTACCGGGATCACTCCAGGCGTGTATCTTACGCGCGTACGTATCGAAAAAGCGATGGAATTGCTGCGGGGCACTACACTCAGCATTGAACAGATTGCATTACAGGTTGGATATTCCAGCGGAAGTTATTTTATTAAAGCTTTTCGAGGATTAACAGGACTTACACCTGGAGATTTTCGAAGCGGCGGCGAGAGTCTGGTCTATCGCAAGCTGTTTTTTGACTGACCGCAATATATTGCTATTGAAGGCTCAACTTTACTGTAGATAATTATATTTCTCTTGATTAAGATGAAGGTATTCAGAGCAATAATTTTAATCCATTGAACCAAAGGAGCATTCACATGAACCATACTCATGCGGCACCAACACCCCCTCTTGGCTGGAACAGCTGGGACTGCTACGGCGCTGCCGTAACGGAAGCCGAGATTCGCGGTAATGCAGATTACATGGCTGAACATCTCAAGGAATATGGCTGGCAATATATCACCGTAGACATTCAGTGGTATGAACCTTTGGCACAATCTTCTCTATATCGACCCTTTGTGCCGCTGATTATGGATGAATACTCTCGTCTGATGCCAGCCGAGAACCGTTTCCCTTCAGCGGCCGGCGGACTGGGCTTCAAACCGCTGGCTGACTACGTCCACAGCCTTGGGCTCAAATTCGGTATTCATATTATGCGCGGTATCCCCCGGCAAGCTGTTCATGCAGGTACGGCTCTTTTAGGAACCGAGGCCACTGCTCGTGATATCGCTCACACCAATTCCATCTGTCCGTGGAATACGGATATGTATGGCGTGGATCACAACAAAGAAGGCGCACAGGCCTATTATGATTCATTATTTGAATTATACGCCTCATGGGGCGTGGATCTGGTAAAGGTGGACGATATTGCCGCTTCCAGATTATACGACACGCATCAGCCTGAGATTGAGATGATCGCAACAGCTATACAGCGTGCCGGACGGCCTATGGTGCTCAGCCTTTCTCCTGGTCCTGCTCCGGTAGAATATGCAGCATTTTTTGCAGAACAGGCCAATATGTGGCGGGTTACGGACGATTTCTGGGATCGTTGGCCCCTGCTGCTTGATATGTTCGACCGCTGCCGTACATGGCAGGGTGTTCCGAAGGAGGGATGCTGGCCGGATTGTGATATGCTGCCTCTGGGACACATCGGTATTCGTTCTGTAGATGGAGGCGGTGCTGACCGATGGACCAGATTCACCCCGGACGAGCAGTTAACGATGATGTCACTGTGGAGCATCTTCCGTTCTCCTCTCATCTTTGGCGGTGAACTGCGGGATAACGATGACTGGACACTGTCTCTGCTGACGAATCGCGAGGTACTGCGGATGCATCGTGAAAGTTATGGTGCCAGGGAAGCACTGCGGCAGGGCGATCTGATTGTGTGGACCGCTGAACATGCGGATGGTTCTACTTACGTCGCTGTGTTTAATGTAGGTGAGCAGCAAGTGCTCCCGGTGGAAATTGACCTGAAAACGGTCGGTTTGTCTGCTTCCGTTGTAAGAAAAGGAACAGAACTATGGAGCGGCGATGCGGCCAAAGTCGATGGGGACATTTTACACGCCGATGTGCCGTCACATGGTGTGCGATTGTACCTTTTAGCCTGAGATTTTCATGAAGAAGAGGCCTGTCGTTTGTGACAGACCTCTTTTTTCGTTATTTCATTTTTAAATTGTAAACGGCCTGCACATCCAGAACTTTCATCAAATCCATGTAGATGATTCCTTCATTGATCCTTGGGATTTACGATCAAAGTACCAGCGATACAGAAACGTCATCACCCCAACCAACATGGCAAGCAGAAAATAAAAAGGTTACTATATACAAATGCAGATGACAGGCTGATAAAAGGATTGATATGCAACTGCTGTGCTCCACTGTCGATAACCTTGCCAAGAACTGTTGTAGATACCGAAGCTGCGATGAAATTAAACATGGATAACAGACCCATGCCAATGCCCACCTGTTCCTTGGAAAGTGTCTGTGCAATCGTATTAGACAACGCAATTTGCATATACGATTGACCAAGGACTGCTAAGATCAGAAAAGATGAAACGAAAATCAATGACACACCGGCAGCAAACGAGAGACTTATGAAACCGATAACGAGCATCGTTGAGGCTGTATACATCAAATAAGCATTTCCTTTCTTGTCAGCTAACGTTCCACCGCGCCTTCCCAGTAATGCTGCGATTAAAGCGGATGGCAGCATAATCAAACCTGTCAGAGCTGGATAAGCATCATACACATTGGTTAACAACTGGGGGATGATAAATGGAATGCTGAATCCGCAGGCTACCAACAGAAACGAAATAAACATTCCCCATGTGTAGGATCGATTACGAAATACAGCTGGCTGCACAAACGGTGATGCGGCACGAAGAATACGAAGGATAAACAATGCTAACGCTACAATACCCAGAAGCAAGTACCCCAAATTCAACTTGGTTAGTGCGAGAAGTATAGCTCCAATGCTTACTGCAAGCAGCATCCCGCCGATGTAATCCATCTTTTCATAGACTCCTTTCTCATCATTCAAATACCTTCGATAAAAGGGCAAAGTCAACAGCGAAAGCAGCGGAATTGCAAATAGAAACTTCCAGTTCAGGGCACTAGAGACTAATCCGGCAACGATGGGGCCTAAAGCAGATCCCAGAGCGATTCCGATCGCAGAGGTACCTAGTGCTTGACCACGCTTGTTCGGCGGAAAATAGCGAACGGGTATGATCATGGCAAGTGCTGGAATGACTGCAGCACCGGCTGCCTGAATCAGGCGTGCCAAAATAATCATGAAATAGGAAGTAGACAGAATTCCTATCACAGACCCAACAGCCAACAATAAGAGCCCAAATGTGATTAAATGTTTAATGCTGTATCGATCTGTTAGCTTTCCGTAAGTGACTGTACCAACGGCGTATACAATTAAATATCCGGTAACGATCCAGCTTGTCTCGGAAGCTGACCGTTCGAATTGATCCCCGATGACGGGTAAAACAACATTAAACATCATCCCGTTCATTACAGAGATGATCAATGTGAAGACAAGCACACGAAGTAGTGCCGTTTCTTTACCGGTTGAAGGTGTATCCCGGAGCTCCAAACTCTCTGTGTTCTTCATCTTTTTCCTCTTTTCCATGCGTTATTTAAAACATTAAAAAATGACTGTCAGTACTTACTGACATAATATAGATTAAAAAACTAGGGCGTTAACGCCCTAGTGAACGTCCATACACTTTCGGTAATCACATCTTCTAATGATAGCCACGGAAAATGTACATTATCCTCCATATGGTTAATAAACAAGCCGTAGTTTAATGCCATGAAGGAGAAAGCCTGTAATTCAGCATTGATCTGAATCACCTTGCCTTGCTCGTACATCGTTTGTAAATATCGGGTTAACAGCTCAAGTAACTGCTGTGGGTGTCTTATCGTTCGTGTTCTTAAATCCGGCAAATGATTCATTTCCTTCAGGCTGATCATAAACAATTTGCGGTTCTTATGCATAAGTTCATGATAGGTTCTGCTCACTAACAATAAGTCTGAATGCAAATTCCACACCAGTTTTTCCTCGAAAAGACGTGTCATTTCTGCGGCATAATGATATTCATCAAATGCGCTCTCGAGCAGATTTTGTTTCGTACCGAAGTGGCGAAATAACGTCTTCTCACTTACACCCGCGGTTAAGGCAATCTCCTGTGTTGTAACACTTTTATACCCTTTTAACGAGAACAGATCAATTGCGGTTAACATTAACTTTTCTCTCGTGCTTTGTTTACTTGAATTGGACATTAAGCTCTCCTTATTATTACAATGTCAGTGACCACTGTCATAAAAGAATGCTACCTTTTGCTTATCTCTTTGTCAAGTATCTCAATGAAATTTCTGCTCCATCGCTAGAATAGCCAATTGAAAAGCCCGAATTCTTCTTTCAAGCAAAGTATGTTGTGGTGTTCCGGCTGCCGACTTCTCCATCATTCGTTCAAGAGAAGGAAGGAGTTTTTTCATTACATCACATGCTTCGTTTATCTCCGAGATGTCGTACTGATGATCAGCACTCTTATACCAGGTCTGTTCCAGAATGTGCAAACTTACAACCAGCGCATGAAGTCGTTTCTCTATAACAGATGTATTAGCTTTCTTCCCCTTCATGTTCTTCTGAGCGTTCTCCGATTTGCGGATCGCAGACTGAAAGGCTTCTATGGATTGTCGTTGTACAATCTCAGGTACGGGTTCGATCATAGGGTAATACTCCTTTGCAAGGGATTTAAAATGGCCTTATATGGATGTGCATACAATACGTTCAGTGTTTTCAGGAATCCTATTATATTCCTATATGGAATAAATGTACAAAACAAAAAAAGCCGCATATCGCGACTTTTTTGTTTTTGAACCATGATAGAACCGGATTAGAGCACCTTTTCCAAAAAACTGATTGTACGTTCGTGCTGCGGTTTACCGAAGATCTGTTCAGGATTACCTTCCTCAACAATATATCCGCCATCCATAAAAATAACCCGATCCGCAACTTCGCGGGCAAAGCCCATCTCATGCGTAACAATGATCATTGTCATACCTTCCCTAGCGAGGTCCTTCATAACGCCAAGCACCTCGCCGACCATTTCGGGGTCAAGCGCCGACGTCGGCTCATCGAACAGCATCACATCGGGGTTCATCGCAAGTGCACGAGCAATAGCTACACGCTGCTTCTGTCCACCCGAGAGCTGGCTTGGAAAGCTATCCGCTTTATCCGCCAGACCAACACGGTCAAGCAAGCGAAGCGCTGTGTCCCGTGCCTGTGCTTCATTCAATTTGCCAAGTTCCATTGGCGCAAACATAATATTTTTGAGTACACTGAAATGCGGAAACAGATTAAAGTGCTGGAACACCATACCAATGTTCTCACGAGCTTTATTGATATTGGTTTCACTACTGTTCAAATCCTGATCATCAACGATCACATGACCTGCAGTGATGTCCTCCAGTCGATTAATGCAGCGCAAAAATGTACTTTTCCCTGAACCGGAGGGGCCAATGACACATACGACCTCACCCTCATTCACTTCAACATCGATGCCTTTGAGCACTTGATTGGAACCGAAACTTTTCTTGAGACCTTCTACTTTAATTTTAGCCACGGCGGATCTTCACCTCCATATAATCAGCAATTTTGGTCAGTGTAATGATAACGATCAGATACATCACCGCAACGGTTAACCAGATGTCAAAGGAAGCAAACGTTCTGGCAATAATAATTTTACCCGATTGTGTAAGCTCAACCAGGCCGATAACGGAGAGAATCGATGTATCCTTTAACGTAATGACCATCTGGTTAATAAATGAAGGGATCATCACACGAATCGCTTGAGGAATGACAATTTTCATCATTGCTTTCCGATAAGGAAGACCCAGCGAACGAGCCGCCTCCATCTGCCCGCGATCAATCGATTGAATACCTCCGCGGATAATTTCGGTGACGTAGGCGCCTGCGTTCAAACTTAGCGTCAGAATAGCTGCAAGAAACAGTGGCATCGTAAAGCCAAAGGCTTGCGGGATACCAAAATAAATGAAAAATGCAAGCACCAGTAGCGGAATACCACGGAAAATATCAACAAATACTGTAGCGATGCCACGCAAAATTTTGTTATGTCCTACTTTCATAAAGGCAAAAATCAAACCGATAATAAAAGCAAAAAATAGCGACATCAGCGTGTATAACAGCGTTTGCCAAAGACCTTTCAGCAAAGCTGGAAGGGATTTGATAACAAGTTCCATTCGTCCCAGGTTTGCAACCGTTTCGGCGTTATCACCCAGATATTTATCGACGATACGCTGGTACTCACCACTCTCCTTGATGTTTGCAAGACCTGCATTAAACTTCTGCAGCAGCTCCTGATTTTTGCCCTTGCTCACAGCAAAACCGTAAGGTGCTCCTTTTTCTTGATCCGTAACCACTTTCAGTCCGTTGTTCTGATTCGCTCCATATTTCAGTACAGGAAAATCATCGAAACAAGCGACGGAATTGCCCGTTTTGACATCATCATACATCTGCGCTGAATCATCGAAAGGCACAATCGTATATCCATGCTTTGACGCATTTGCCTCAGCAAAGCGATAACCTTCCGTACCCGTTTTAACGGCTACTTTTTGACCACGCAAATCCTCATAACTTTTTACGGAATTATTGTTAACACTAACACCCATCACGACGCCGGATTCAAAGTAAGTATTGGAAAAATCAAATTTCGTTTTTCGCTCATTTGTAATACTCATGCCTGCGATTACGCCATCCACCTGATTGGATTCCAGCGCCTGTACTGCGGCATTGAAGCCTAATGCCTTGATTTCATACTTGAAATTTTGATCCTTCGCAATAGCAGCCAGTATATCCATATCAATTCCCACAAAATCACCATTGATGTCCTGAAACTCAAAGGGTGCAAAGGTGACATCCGTACCAATGACATAGGTCTTTTCTGTTCCGGATTGTGCCTGTACGCTTCCTATCCAACCTGTAAAGCCGGACACCAGAAGTAGTACCATCGTAAGTATAAGTATTGTAATCCTGTTATTCTTCATATGTCCTCCTCGTCTTGACGTCATGCCATACTTATGTTTCCAAACCAGCTACAATTATTATTCTCAGCTCTTGACCAATCAATGCTCTTTCTACCCACCTTCATGTAATGTTTCCATAGTATCTCTTGAATCCACTTGTAAAAGTCCTCTTATACTTACCCTGGAGGTGAGGTTTGCGAAACCCAAATTTAAAATTTGAAACATTAAAACGCCAAAAAAGCCGCAATACGCGACTTTTTAGCATTCTTATGGAAAAGCATTCATTCTCGATGGAAAAATATTAATTTTCATAATCAATCAACGATGTTTTAAAACAATACGCTTACGTCTATAAAAAAATTTTCAAGCCTTTATTTTAACGTAATCTCAAAAACAGATCCCGCTTCACCTGCAAAGACAATGTAGCCTTTCTCCGGGAGTACCATTGTCGTTTGACCGCTAACTACGCTATGATTTAGGCTAGCACCATTCGTATCGTACACAACAAAAGAACCATCTGAAGGGACCTTCACTTTCATTTCCTTCCCTCCAGCCGAAGTCGGGATAGAGAACCATCTGGCGTAACCATTCGCTTGAATTGTCGTTTTCGATTGCTGGCCTGCATAGATCGGTTTCACGATATCCTGGCTGGCATATATGTTGCCTCCTTGCGACACATATTCCACACCGTCTTGTTTGAAAAAAGTAAATTCCATCGTATCACGTCCGGCTACACCAGGAATTTGTAATCGATTCAATGCTTGATCCGCACCCGTAATCGCATTGGTGTAGATATAGCCTGGCAGTTCACTCAACAGCTGAATAGGGATAAGCGGCATCGCTGTATTATATAGAGTCGAGGTATGTTTTTCATTCACGAGTACATACGCTTTACCAAAACGCGCTTGCCACGCAGCTTTGGCTTCGTCCGACAATGGATTCGCTTGCAGCTTCTGCCCCTTATACTCTGAAGAAGCAAGCTGCCCGAGTCCAGGTGCCGATTGATAGGAACGTGTCCAAAGATACGTATTTCCGTTCTCTTCCTTAACAAACTTCACCTTCTCCGTACCTGTTTCATTCACAAAAGAACCGTCAGCAATATAGGTGTACGTCTGTTTCGGACTATTGGGAGCCGCTAACATCGAGATCGTGAGTTGGCCATTCTCCTGTACATCCAGTTTCATTACCATGTTGGCTCCGCCGCCATAGATTCCTGAATGATTCATCTCTTCTTTTGGCATATCCGCTTTTACAGGCACTCCATGCGATTTCTCCGGTTTACGCTCCGGAATCAGCTTCTTTTCTTCCAGCGCACCGAGTAAGAGCTCCGTTGCTATTAATTGATTCGTTGAACTTGAACCTCCCGATGATGTAACGGCTGCGGCCATGTTATGCTCGGGCAATACGATTAGAGATGAATGATAGGCTATCGTATTTCCGCCTTTCGTCCACGCCTTGATCCCGTATTGATTAAAAGGAAACAAGTTCACACTGTCCCATCCCAGTCCATAGGCAATAGACGAATCGCTGTCCTCTGGCCACATTCCCCGTTTGTACTCTTCCTGTCCGGTCGCTTTCGCTGATTCTTTGGAAAGAACACCATTCTTCTCATTCGTGTATACTTGTGACAGCTTCACCAAGTCCTCGGCTGTGGAATAAATGCCGCCTGAAGCAATCATGTTGGTTGTCTCCAAAGGCTGCTGTTCTTTCTTGGCGGAGTACGTCGCTGCCATTTGATTCAAATCGAGCGAATCTTGTGGCGTCTTGGTATGATTCATGCCAAGACGCGTTGTGATATTACGGTGCATGAATTCTGTAAAACTCAACCCGCTGACTCGCTCCACCAGAATCTCGGCTAAAGAAAACCCGTCATTACTGTAAACCGAATAAGCTCCCGGATCTGCCTTCAAATGCTGTGAGGCTAACTGTTGCAGTAATGTATCATGAGCGTGAGTGTCCGGATCTTCAAATAAAATAGCACTATTACTGGATGTGCCAAGCAGTCCCGATGAATGATTTAACAGCATACGTACTGTAATTTGAGCAAATCGCTTGTCCTTCATTTTAAATTCAGGAATATAGTTAATTACGGGATCGTCCAGTTTCACTTTGCCATCATCAACCAGCTTCATGACAGCGGTTGTGAGGAACATTTTACTTGTTGATCCTATGCCATACATGGTATCTGACGTAAGAGGTACATGATTCGACGGGTCGTTGATTCCTGTCTGTCCAGAGAGAACAATGTCTCCTCCATCGATCAGTGCGTACTGTACACTTGCAACACCGTAATTTTCGGTCAATGTTTTCGTTTTTGCAGTGACTGCTTTTTGCGTTAACCCATAATCCAGCTTCCCTGGAATTTCAGCTGCATATGCAGCTGTGGGAACTAACATCGCAAATGCCAAGGTCATGGCAATGATAGAGGTTCTTTTTTTACGTGTCATATTCATCTTCTCCTATTCTGCTCAGTGATCGTCGTGTTGTGCTGTTACCTAACCCAGTATAGAAGAGGAAAATGAACTGCCCACGAACTTCATATGAACTTCAGATGAACAGTTAAATAAATATAGTTAACAGTGATTAATATTGCAGCTTGAACCGTTATCATGATAGTATTCCCACAATGGAGTGCCTGACATATTTTCATTGTTAAATAATATGCAATCCATAATTTCAACAACAATGGAGTTGTTAAGATGTTAAAAGTGAACCGAAATGATGACCGTCCGATCTGGCAGCAGCTGCTTGACCAGGCTATTCACAACATTACAACCGGGAACTGGCCTCCAGGTGAACTGCTGCTTCCGTCACGTGAGTTAGCCGTACTGATCGGTGTTTCACGGTCTACAATTCAGATCGTTTACGAGGAATTATTCAGCCGGGGTTATACGGTAACTTCACGTCGCGGTGGAACAAGAGTCAGCCGCTCGATTCAAGTGCTCCGTTCTTTGGAAGAGGAGCCAGCGTCCGGGCCTGTACCTCCCGTACTGCCGGTAGTACACGAATCCATTGCCAAGCTGCAGAGCTGGTTTGGAGATGGAGATGCAACGCAGGTGGACATTGATTTCAACCCGCACGAGCCTTACTTGGATGAAACGTTCACGCAATCCTGGAGGAAATCATTTTTGCAGGTGTCTGCCGAACCTAACCTTGATATCTGGTCGTATGGCGATGCCAGAGGTTTTATGCCATTACGGGAGCAAATTCAACGTTATTTATCACTGGAACGAGGAATCCATATTGAAGTTGATCAGATTTTGTTAACTTCAGGAGCACAGCACAGCATGGATTTGATTGCTCAGGCACTTCTGACCGAAGGTGACAGAGTATCCGTGGAGGACCCCGGTTTTCCTGCTGCCTGGACCACCATGAAATACCGCAATATGCAGATCGATGCCGTACCTGTTGATGAGCAGGGACTGTGTGTAGATCGCATCCATCCAGAATCCAGGCTCGTATTTGTCACCCCTTCGCACCAATGCGCCACCGGAATCATCATGTCAGAGCCGCGCAGACAGCAATTCATGCAATTGGCCGGGAAACGTGGAATGTGGATTATCGAGGACGATTACGATAGCGAATTCAGATACCGTGGAGACCCGATCCCGACCTTGTTCAGTCAACTGCCTCAGAATACGCTTTATATGATGAGTTTCTCCAAAATGATTGCGCCAGGTATACGTTTATCCGCGATTATTGGACCTCAAGCAGCGGTTGAGCGGCTTACCCAGATTCATGAACTGACTTATCGCCATCTACCCATAATGGAGCAGCTAACGCTGAATCATTTTATTGAGCGGGGGCAATTTATGCGCCATATGAGAAGGGTTCGTAACATTTATCGCCGCAGACACGAGGTCATGACCAAAGCCATCCATTCTTTCGGTCTTAGTTCGCGTTTTAGATTAAGCGGAGTAGAAACGGGATTACATATGCTTCTTGAAGCAGATGTGTCATGTGATGAAGCAGCAATCACCTCTGCCGCCCGCAGGCAAGGTGTCTGTGTTTATCCGCTGAGCAGATACTGTCTGGAGAGTGATCGTAAGGGGTGGGTATTAGGTTTTGCTAAAGTAGATGAGGAACGAATCGAAGAAGGCCTCTCCCGATTTGCCCGGACCGTATTATAACCATTGAATAGAGCCCGCCAGCAATCCAAAATCGATAAGAAGATTGCAGACGGGCTGTATCTATTTATGAGGTGAACGAGGCCCCTGCTTCGTACAGAGGAAATCGTGATGTGATCTCACGCACACAACCTGATATGTGCTGCTTTACTTTAGTGTTCGCTGGATTTTTAAATGCAAGTGCGATAAGCTCGGCAATTTCTTTCATCTCCCCGGCACCAAGTCCTCTGGTTGTCATAGCAGGAGTTCCGAACCGAATACCGCTTGTAACTAACGGACCTGCTGTATCATGAGGAATCGAATTTTTGTTTGCCGTGATGCCTGCTTCATCCAGCATCATTTGAGCGTCTTTACCCGTAAGGCCAACGCTGCGCAGATCAACGAGAATGAGATGATTATCGGTACCTCCAGAAACTAGAGTGAGCCCTTCATTCATCAGCGTTTCCGCCATTACTTTGGCATTATTCAGAACGTTTCTCATATAAACAGTGAAATCGGATTGCATGGCTTCACCAAAAGCGACCGCTTTTCCCGCAATAATATGCATAAATGGCCCACCCTGCGTACCCGGAAAGACAGCTTTATCGATGGCCTGTGCCCAGGATTCTTTACACAAAATAGCACCTCCACGCGGACCTCGCAGCGTCTTATGTGTCGTGGTTGATACAATATGCGCGTGCGGTACGGGGTTAGGATGTAATCCCGCTGCAACAATGCCCGCGATATGTGCCATATCTACAAAAAGTAATGCCCCCACTTCGGAAGCAATTTGAGCAAAAAGCTCAAATTCAATGCGCCTCGGGTATGCACTTCCGCCTGCAACGATCATTCGTGGACGATGTTTGTGTGCCAGTTTTCGAACTTCGTCAAAGTCAATAAGACCTGTTTCCGGATCGACACCATAGGGAACAAAGTGATAAAATCTTCCCGAAAAATTAACAAGACTTCCATGTGTCAGATGACCGCCTTGAGCAAGATTCATTCCGAGAATCGTATCCCCCATCTCGACCGAGGCCAGATATACAGCCATATTCGCCTGTGAACCGGAATGAGGCTGTACGTTTGCATGTTCAGCACCAAATAGTTGTTTCAGGCGATGATTAGCAATATCCTCTACCGTATCAACATGCTCGCAGCCACCATAATATCTTCTGCCCGAATAGCCCTCTGCATATTTATTGGTTAATACGCTGGCTGTGGCCTCCATTACGGCTTGGCTCACAAAATTTTCTGAAGCAATCAGTTCTATCGTATCCCGCTGTCTTGCAAGCTCGTGACGGGTTGCTGCTGCCACAGTTTTATCTTGACTCTCTATATGTTTTAACATCCTGATCATCATCCCTTCCTTGTTTCTTAACCATTCGTTCCAAGTTGTTTTTTAGCAAATTGTTGATGAATTAGAAGATGCGCCATGACTCCAGCCACAAGTCCCCAAAATGCACCGCCGATGCCAAACAAAGTTACATTAGCGGCTGTAGCTAAAAATGTAATTAATGCCGTCTCCCGTCCATTCGGGTCCGCCAGAGCGTTAGCCAGGCTGCCGCCGATCGTTCCAAGCAAAGCCAAGCCCGCTAATGTAGCGATAAATGCTGCTGGAAGAATTAAAAATAATGCGGCTAAGGTCACGCCGAAAATTCCGACAGTTATGTAGAAGACTCCGCAGGCAATGCCCGCAATATAACGCTTGGACGCATCCTCATGCGCATCTTTCCCCGTGCATATGGCTGCGGTAATGGCTGCCACGTTAAATGCATGTGAGCCGAATGGTGCAGCGATAAGTGAACCCAGGCCGGTTACCGTTAATATAGGGTTGGCACTGGTGCGAAAACCATCATTGCGGAGAACCAGCATACCTGGCATGTACTGTCCCGTCAGCGTAATAATAAATAACGGCAGGGCCACGCCGAGCAATGCTTGAATTGAGAATTCAGGCGCAGTGAATACAGGTAAAGCAACTGCGAGCTGAATGGAGCTAAAATCGGTTTTCCCCATAATTACCAGGTAGATCAAGCCGAGAACCAATATACCAACGATTGCATAGCGAGATGTAAACCGTTTTAACACGATATAGGCGGTGAACAGCAGAATAACCAGTACAGGTTCGACCATGGCCCCTTCAAACGCGGAGATACCAAACTGGAGTAAAATGCCTGCAAGTAAACCAGAAGCGATCCCTGGCGGGATTAATCGAACGAACCGTTCGAACAAACCAGACATGCCCAAAATGATAAAACCAACGGCGGATATCATATAAGCACCTACGGCTTCAGAATAAGGTGTTACAGCCAGCATAGAGACAAGGAAAGCTGCAGCTGGAGTAGACCACGCAGTAATGATAGGTTCTTTGTAGCGGTAACTAAGCCAAATCCCCGTGATCCCGACGCCAATCGAAATGGACCATATCCAGGACGCAGTCATTTCCGGGCTTAACCCTGCTGCTTTGGCCGCTTGAAACACAAGAATGAAGGTCCCTCCATAATTGACAATTACAGAAATTAAAGCCGCGGTCACTGGTGATATTAGATCGCGCCCGCGAATTCTATTAGATGCTGTTTTCAATGTAAACCCCTGCCCCTCAACTAATCTTCTATCTTTTTATGTTCGTTCCAGTAATATTCATCGGGCAGATAACGTGGGCCAAATACATTGGTTCCCACACGAACGATGGTCGCTCCCTCTTCAATCGCGATACTGAAATCACCGGACATGCCCATCGATAAATGTTTCATTTCTACATGTGGAATATTTCTCTCTTGGATCTGGGTACTGAGCTGTTTCAATAAACGAAAACACTGCCGAGTTTCATCGTTTGTGGCATTCAATTTTCCAATGGTCATTAGCCCTTTGATGTGTAGAGTATCGAATTGAGATAACGCTTCAACCAACTCTAACGCTGTTTCTGGAGAAGCTCCAAATTTACTATCCTCATAGGACGTGTTAATCTGAACAAGGATATCCATCGTGCGATTTTCTTTCACAAGCTGGTCATGCAAAACCTGCCCGAGCTTCAGACGATCCACGGAGTGGATCATGGTCACATATTTCACGACCTCCTTTACTTTATTCGTCTGCAGATGTCCGATAAAATGCCATTCCAAGTCATTGGATTGCTGCATCAGAGGATACTTGTCTCGAAGTTCCTGCACCTTGTTTTCTCCAAACAGCTGTTCACCTGCTTGAACAGCCATATGTAACTTCTCCAGCGGCACCGTTTTGGTTGCCAAGAGCAGCTGAATATCTGCTACATTTCGTCCAGAGCCCTCGCAAGCCAACGCAATCTGCTGCCTGACTGTCTTCAAATTTTCCTCCACTGTATTGCCCATGCATCCTGCTCCTTTCTGTCCACCGTTTTCGTTACGTCAGTATAACAATGAATGGATTGATTATGTATATCCAAAAACATATGAATAGAGCAATCCATATTGTCCGAATCGTGTTTGGAGTTTGGAGTAAAGCAAAAAAATCCCGCTCCGGATAACTCAGCCAGAACAAGATTTTTTTTACATATACAATGCTTGTTTTATTGATTCACATTTTCCTTCGTCACCAGCTTCAATTCAGCCGGGATGGATTTCTCCACCTGTTTCCCGCTCAGTACATCGAGTGCCGCTTGCAGCGCAAGCTGTCCAATCAGCTCAGGCTGCTGAGCTACGGTTGCCGTGAGTTTGCCATCCTGAATCGATTTAATGGCATCATCATTACCGTCAAATCCGATCACCGGGATATCTTTACCCGAGCTTTGAATGGCTTCAATCGCGCCAAGTGCCATCTCGTCATTATGAGCAAATACCGCCTGTACATCCGGATTGCCTTGCAGCAGGTTTTCCATGACATTCAAACCTTTGGAACGGTCGAAGTCAGCAGATTGTTTGGCAACCACGTCAAGCTTCTGGTCTGCAATTTCATGAAATCCTTTGCCGCGCTCCCTTGTCGCCGATGCCCCCGGTACACCTTCAAGTTCAATAACTTTGGCGCCTTCGCCCAGCTGTTTCACGATATATTCCGCTGCCATGCGGCCACCCTTTGCATTATCGGAAGCGACAAGTGCTGCAACGTCCCCTTTATCTGCCGAACGGTCAAGTGTAATCACCGGAATGCCTACCGTATTGGCAGATTGCACAGCTGTCGAGATCGCCGCAGAATCGGCCGGGTTAATCAGCAAGGCATCTACACCCTGTTGAATAAGATCATCCACATCATTGGTCTGTTTCGCTGAGTCGTTCTGTGCATCCACGACCACAACCTGAATGCCTTGTTTCTGCGCTTCAGCCACAACACCATCTTTTAAGGATACAAAGAACGGGTTGTTCAGTGTAGAGATCGACAAGCCGATTTTTTTCTGTTCCTTGCCCCCGGCTGCCTTCGGTTTCGCCCAGCCCGGTGGCTCCAGTGAGCATCCGGCTAGCACAACAATCAGTATCATGCTTACAAATGTTAATGTCCATTTTTTCATGTTGAATTCTCTCCCTTATGCGGTTTTCTTGCGGTCCAGCAGGACGGCGATGGCAATTACGACACCCTTCACAACCATCTGGTAGAAGGAGTTCACACCAAGCAGGTTCAGACCGTTATTCAGGACACCGATAATCAGTACACCTATTAATGTACCTACAATGCGTCCACGGCCCCCGGAAAGGCTTGTTCCCCCAAGTACAACCGCCGCGATGGCATCCAGCTCGTAAGAAGTACCCGCCGTAGGCTGAGCAGAGTTCAGACGCGAGGTCAGGATTGCACCTGCCAGCGCGGCCAGCATACCTGCGAGGGAGTAGATCATAATTTTGACACGGGAAACCTTGATACCCGAAATAATCGAAGCTTTTTCATTACCGCCGATGGCGTACGTTTTGCGGCCGAAGGCCGTTTTATGCAGGATGGTCCAGAGAATAACAAACGTAATCAGCATCGTAATAGCTGGAACTGGAATGCCTAGCAGATATCCACGTCCGAACAACTGGAACAGCAGGCTGTCACCAAGACCTGTGATCGGATTACCATTGGTATATACCAGCGTCAGACCTCTAAAAATAGTCATCGTTGCGAGTGTTGCAATAAACGGTGCCATATTGCCCTTCGTAATCATAAGTCCGTTTACCATACCCATTACACCACCCAGCGCAACCCCGATAATGATCGACAGAATCGGATCAAGACCGGATAACATCATATTGGCTACGAACGCACTGGATAAGGCAAGAATAGAACCAACCGACAGGTCAATCCCGCCAGTGAGAATAACAAACGTCATACCAAATGCTATCAACGCATTAATGGAAACCTGGCGCAGCAGGTTCAGAATATTAAGCGGTTCCAAAAAGCTGGGATTCAGCACGGAAACAATAACAATCAGAATGATTAATCCGAGTAATGGTCCGAGTTTCTGCGTTACACCTGAGAAGCGGAAGCCGCTTTTGGCTGTTTTATTTTCCTGCATCGTTGTCATGTTACTGTCCCCCTGTAGCTAAAGTCATAATATGTTCCTGTGTCGCTTCTTCCTTCGGCAGCACGCCGGTAATGTGACCTTCATGGACCACCGCAATACGATCGCTCATCCCGAGCACTTCAGGCAGCTCAGACGAAACCATGATGATAGCCACCCCGCGATCCGTCAGTTCGTTCATGAGCTGATAGATTTCACGCTTCGCGCCAACATCTACCCCACGCGTAGGCTCGTCCAGAATGAGAACACTCGGACCAATACCTACCCATTTGGCAATGACAACCTTCTGCTGGTTCCCCCCGGACAAGTTCCGGGCCGCTGTTTCCGAGGATTGTGTTTTAATTTGAAGCCGTTTGATCAGTGTGTCCACAAATTCCTGTTCCTTGGCAGTGGAGATGAAACCTTTGCTTGAAAAGCTGAACAAGTTCGTTAATGCCATATTTTCACGGATGGAAAAATCGAGCACCAGCCCTTCATCCTTCCGGTCTTCGGTAATAAAACCGATGCCATGCTTCACCGCATCTGACGGCTTGCGGATGTTTACCTTTTTCCCGCGCAGTATAATGTCCCCGTGATCCAAACGATCGAGCCCAAAGATCGCTCTCATCATCTCTGTGCGGCCTGAACCCATCAGTCCGGAAAATCCGAGCACCTCCCCTGCTTTGACGTCAAAGCTGATATTTTCAAACAAACCCTTCCGGCTTGCGTTGCGCACCTCAAGCACAACATCGCCATATTTCGGATTGCGCGCCGGATAACGCTCTGTAAGCTCGCGGCCTACCATCTTGCGCACGACCTCATCAAAGTTGGTCTCGGGAATGGCTTTGGTATCCACGGTTCGCCCATCACGCATAATCGTAATGCGATCACAGATCGTGAAGATTTCCTCCATTCGGTGAGAGATATATACGATGGAGACACCGTTCTTTTGCAAGGAACGAATCACCTCAAACAGCTTCTGAATCTCTCGCTCCGTCAAAGCCGCCGTAGGCTCGTCCATAATGATCACTTTTGCATCGGTCATCAATGCTTTCGCAATCTCGATCATCTGCTGCTGCCCGACAGAGCACTCCCCGGCAGGACGTTCCAGCGGGATATCTACAGACAATTTGGCAAACTGTTCTACGGCAAGCGCTTTCATTTGTCTGGTGTTCAGCAATCCCGTGGAGGAGGATATCTCCTTGCCGATAAACAGATTATCCAGCACCGTCATCTCCGGCCACACATTCAGCTCCTGATGAATAAACGTAAGGCCAAGCTGCTCTGCTTCCTTTGGACTGCCAAAATACGTTTCCTTGCCGTCAATCTCAATCGTTCCTTGATCACGCTGGTGCAGGCCAATCAGAATGTTCATGAGCGTGGATTTGCCAGCGCCGTTTTCCCCCATCAGGGCATGAACCTCACCTTCTTTTAGATCAAAATCCACGCCGCTTAACACTTGGTTGGTGCCAAACGCTTTATGAATGTTATGCATCTGAATGTGCATGGTTATGGTGCCTCCTTTTAACCGAAATTTACTCCCGATTGTAAAATGCAATTGGCATACGGCGTAGCCTCGCCTGTGCGAATAACCGCCTTTACCTGCCGGGTTAAGGCTTTGAATTGTTCATGGTCCAAGCTGTCATCAATGGCCTTCGACTCAAACTTCTCTTTCAAGTAGGCAAGTGTCTGCAGATTCCCTTCATGAATTTCACTTGCTACGATCACTTTTTCAATGACCATGTCTTCCGCAATAACGTCCAGTACTTCACGGAAGCTCGGTGTACCGAGCTTGAGTGCCAGATCAATCTTGAGCACGCCATCCGGAACGGGCAAGCCCGCATCCGCAATGGCAATCCGGTCCGTGTGCCCGAGATCAGATAATATTTTTGAAATATGACTGTTCAGGATGCCGTTTTTCTTCATTGCAAGTTCCCCTTTATCTTTTTCGCAAAATCTCATCTATTTCACTAGAAATCTATGTTCAGCTTCTTCTTACAGACTAGCTTCTACTTCGTTCCGGGTTGGCATGCCGCCCTGTGCACCAAACTTGGTTACGGATAACGACGCCGCCCGATTCGCAAAACGCACACTGTCCTGAATGGAATTGCCTTCAGCCAAAGCCACTGCAAATGCTGCATTAAAGGTATCACCAGCACCTGTTGTATCTACGGCTTCGACTTTATACGTTGGAACGAGAACCTCTTCATTACCGTCAAAATAGCGGACACCCTTGCTGCCTTCCGTAATAAACAGCTTGTTCGGATATTGACGTAATGCCTCAGCAGGCTTCATGCCCTTGAACAAGATTTCCGCCTCATGCTCATTTGGTGTAATGTAGGATGCATTGTCGATTACCTCTTGTGGAACCTCCCGTGCTGGAGCCGGATTGAGCAGCAATGGCGTCTGGTATTCAGCACACAATTGGCTGACATGAATTACCGTTTCTTCTGGAATCTCCTGTTGAATCAACACGATGTCTGCATGACGAATCGCTTCGGCAGCCTCGTCAACATATGCAGGTGTAACTTCACGATTAGCCGCTTCGACCACTACAATGCTATTATCTCCCTCAGCCAATATGATATGAGCTGTGCCGCTCTCGCAATGTGTAACCGGTTTCACATAGCTTGTATTAACATGATTCGCCTTGAAGTTCTCTAAAATATCTGTACCGAAGGTATCATCACCTACTCGACCAATCATCACCACTTCCGCACCCAGGCGGGCCGCCGCAACGGCCTGATTTGCACCTTTGCCGCCAGGAACCGTTTTGAAGCTCTGACCAAGCACGGTTTCTCCTGCGCCCGGTCTTCTCGAAGAAGTCACCACCAGATCTATTGAACTGCTGCCAATTACACATATGTTAGCCATCATTTCACACCTTTCTTGTTGTCCCCCGTTCAATAAAGGACACGGGCAACTGTATGTTTTTATTCTCCAGCTTATTTTGCTCTACTAATTGAATAAGTAATCCGGCCGCTTCCCGGCCCATCTCATATGCTGGCTGACGGATCGTGGACAATGCTGGCGACAACAAACCACTCATGGGGATATCGTCAAACCCGATGACCTGCACATCGTCTGGTACGTTCTTGCCTATGCGATAAGCTTCATGCAGTACGGCCATTGCCGCAATATCGTTACTGGCAATTACGCCATCCGTATCAGGGTACTCTCTGAAGAGCTCCTCTGCCCACATTCCCGCTTCATTAAATGAAAACGAGGTGGTTTGAACGATCTCATAGTTGAGCCCAGCTTCTCTTATAATTTCAATTGCACCTTCAAACCGATCTTGAGCCGGTCTAATATGTGAAGGTCCTTGCATAACGGTAATTCGCTTGCTGCCCCGTTCAATGATTTCCTTTGCGGCCAGTCTGCCACCTTCTCTGCCATCGGCATATACCGAAGGGCGATCCAGTGAAGTTCTGTCCAGAAATACGACGGGAATCTTCAGCTTTTCATATATTGAAGAGTGAGGATAATTGGTGGACGAGATCACACCCACCACGTTATTCTGGATGAACGTCTGGATGTAATCCTGCTCCTTCCGCTCATCCTCATCACTATTACCAAATATCAATCGATAGTCCTGCTCCTGCATCCGATCCTCCACACCTCGTGCGAGCTGAGGAAAGTACGGATTGGCAATGTCGGGCAGCAGCAGCCCAATCAGTTTCGACTTGCGTGTGTACAGTGAGCGTGCCACTTCGTTTGGAGAAAAGTGAAGTGCTTTAACTGCATCTTCCACTTTTTTACGTGTGTCGGCATGCACATAACCTCTGTCATTAATCACTCTGGACACAGTGGCTACCGAGACACCAGCCAGATTCGCTACATCTTTTATCGTTGTCATGGAATATGTTCTCCTTATGTGTAACCGGTTACAGACATAAATTATCACATTCTTTGTCGTTTAGCAAGCTATCTTTAACTGGAATTAAGTCCCAACTTCGCTTTTACGAAGCTACACTCTCATTGCAAGCCGGGATGATAAAGGCTCCTTACCCTGTTTTCTCCCAACACAAACGCTGCATTTTATGATATGGTCTATAAGGCATGATATTTTGTTTTTTACATACATATCGTTCTGCACAATAAGCGAGGAGAAGATTAAGTGTGATCGAAAGAACAGAAAGAACAGTAACAATCGAAAGCTCAGCAAGAGTCGAAAGTTCCACAGCAAAAGCAGCTAATGCCCCACTTGCGAACGAATCGACTGAGGCAGCGAACGCAGACCATAGAGGGCTGGAACAACCGCGGAGCAAATTCAGCGATCCCATTATCGTAATGCTAATTGCTGCTCTGTGCTGCCTGTTATGGGGAAGCGCCTACCCTTCCATCAAGCTCGGATATGTTGCTTTTCATATTTTGCCCGAAGATATCGCATCAAAATACGTTTTTGCCGGTTATCGTTTCAGCCTGGCGGGTACATTGCTCCTGCTATTATATCGTGTCGGTTTCAGACGCAGGTTGAAGCTTAGCGGACGTGAATGGGCAAGCTTGAGTATACTCGGCGTGCTGCAAACGGGACTGCAATATATGTTTTTCTATGTAGGCGTCGCGAATACAACAGGTGTCAAAGGCTCCATCATGAACGCAACCACGACGTTTTTCAGTGTTGTACTGGCGCATTTTATTTATAAAAACGACAAGCTGAGCCGCAACAAAGTGATTGGCTGTGTGCTCGGATTCATCGGTGTTATTATCGTAAACTTTCATTCAGACCTGCTTACATTCTCTTTCTCTTTTACTGGAGAAGGATTCATCATTATGGCAGCGTTGGTATTTTCAATTACAGCCATCTACGCGAAGCGTTTAACAGCGGCTATTGATGTTATGATGATTACAGGTGTGAGCCTGCTGGTAGGCGGATTGGTACTAACTCTGCTGGGGCTCTCGTTAGGCGGTCAAGTTACTCATTTTACATGGGAATCCACGATGAATCTCGTGTATCTGGCGTTGTTATCTTCTGTGGCCTTCTGTTTATGGAATGTGCTGCTGAAATACAACAAGGTCGGCAAGGTATCCGTGTATAACTTCCTGATTCCCATCTTTGGCGCACTGTTGTCTGCACTATTTCTGGGCGAAACTATCTGGGAAATGAAAAATCTGGTCGCGTTAGTGTTGGTCTCCGTAGGCATTTATCTGGTGAACCGGGTAAACTCACTTCGAATGACAAAAAGCCGCTAATTAGCGGCTTTTTATACTGTAACAACACGATTATGTCTGCTGAAATTAGAAAATGACAGTGTAATCAATCAAGTCTTCTTTTTCTTCATAATTAAACATAATACCATGTTTACCCCATTTATATATCATCTCGTATCCGCCAACGGCTTCATTGTAATATTCCTCAGACGGTTTTCCGAGCCACATCTTTATGTTACCAGGAGAAAGATACTGCTTCTCATTGTAAAGCTCAATGACGGAAACGCGAGAGTTGCTTTTCAATTCATGCAGGTAGGAATCAAATCCGATACCAAAGTTAGCATAATTGTATAAAGCACCCCACTCTCCATTTGATTTGGATTTAGGTTTACCCAGTTTCTTTTGCACCGTTTGCAACGTCAGGCCTGTTGTAATATCTGTCCGTCCAGGTAGCTGTCCTTTGGAGGCAGCATCCTTGAGACTCTTCAGGTAAGCACGATTCCCGACTCCAGAATTAGGCCAATCTGCAACCTTTTGATTTCGAATATCATCGAGACGCATCTGTAATTGCTTTGCATTAATTTTAAAGGTATAAAATTCGTAAATACCCTGCGCATTATTATAATACCTGAACTGTACACGACCACCTGACAGTGCCCGAATACCCCCATCTCTCATCGCAATAAAAGAGTTCCCTATGGATTTGCCATTGTGCTGAAAATAATTTACACGCTTCAAATCACCCGATTGAATTACAAACGTTTTAATCATATTTACATTTGATGCACCCCACTCTGTAATCATCAAAAGATCAGGAATACCATTCTCCTTACTATTTACTACAAAATTCCAATTTTGAGGTAATATAATCTTATCCAATTCCAATTTAACATTCTGCACCGTTCCGAATGAGGCTCCAGACTTGAGAAGTGCTGCACGATATGTACCGGAATAACTGACATCTCCAGCTTTATTTTTTGTCTGGCTATCTGGCCCGATTAATGTGCTAGCTTCTTCGTCATCGGCAAAAATATAAACCGTATATGCAGTCTGCTGTGCATCTCGTAGTGTAAACGAAAGTCTACTCTGTTGCTTCAACTGATCGGCAGCAATTTGCTCTCCTTTTGCCGCAGCTGTGCCTGGAAGCAGAAACAAAGCCGAGAGGAACGTCGTAACCAAGGGCAAAAGCGTCAGGAACGCCCATATCTTCTGATTTTTCCAATAAGTCATCTTAAGAACTCCTTTATGTATCATTAAAATTTGAAATAAACTGCTTCTTTTGCTTTCTACAAACACTGTATAAAACTTCATGTTCTTGCTTTCAAACGATGTTATTTTGCTTTGCACTATCCCCCTTATATTATTTTATGGCCAGGAAACTTCTCCCTCTAGTTCCAATTACCTATGTTAGGATAACATATCTTTTCTGACAAAGAAATCATTAAATACTTATTTGCAAATGAAGTGTCATTAAAAAAGAATAAACCCCGCTGATCTTTACAGCAGGGTTGGGGAATACACCATCAGCGATTAAACTAGCTTACAGACAAGAATAAATCGCATTACGCAAACGACGATGCACATAATGCTCCTGGCTGTTCAACAGATGCTGCGCATACATCACTGTCAGCCCGGAATCCGGGTCTATAATGGCCATACAGCCGGCCGCACCGGCCCATCCAAATTCACCAACCGGGCTCAGTGATCCACTGCCTGCTGGGGAGATATGTGTACGAACGCCGAGACCATAGCCGTAACCATACATATGATCCCATGAAAAGTCAGGCCGTGTCATCTCGTTAAGATGATCGGCTCTCATGAGCTCCACGGAAGCCCGGGATAAAATTCGCACGCCTTCAGGACTTGTACCAAATCCGGTCAGTGCATTCAGGAACTTGGCATAATCATTCACGGTGGATAACAATCCCGCACCGCCACTATCCAGTTCTGTACCTACACGGAAGCCATTGCCATCCATCCGTACCGCTTTATCTTGCTGTTCATCAAAAAGGTATTGCGGAATCAAGCGAGACTGCTGCTCTTCCTTCAGATCAAAAGTAGTGTCATACATGCCAAGCGGTTGAATAATCTCATCCTGCAAATATGTGCCGAATCGTTTACCACTTACCACTTCCACCAGTGCACCAAGCACATCATGACACATGCTGTAATTCCAGTGTGTACCTGGCTCAAACATCAGCGGTTCCTTCGCCAAAGCTCTCGCAAACTCCCGTGTAGGCAGTTTTCCGTGGGTACGTTCCACCGCTTCTTTGATACTTGGCGCGTGGATATCATATGAAAAGCCCGCAGTCATCGTAAACAGATCACGTACCGTGATCGGTCTGGCCGCTTTCTCATAGTAAACTTCGCCATTGGGCAGTGCCTTCTTTACCTGCATTTCTGCAAATTCAGGTAAATATTGAGACAGTGGGTCGAGTAAAAGAATATCCCCTTTTTCAACCAGCTGCAGCGCAGCCACACAAGTCATGATCTTGGTCATGGAGTACAGATTAAAGATCGCGTTCTCCCGAATGGGCGTCTTTTCCTCCACATTTTCGAAACCCTTCCGATACTGGAAAACGATTTCGTTATGATGCATAACAAGTACTTCTGCCCATGGGACTCTCCATGATGTTAAGCGATCAATTAATGAAGCAACCGGTGTAAAGTCCATATTTCCCCATCCTTATATGTAAAATTGTTTGGTTTGTGCCCTTCAAGAGCACTTAGCGAAATATACTTCTCTTCCATTTAACATATACTACTATACGACCTTTTTGACCTGTTGACCAGCTTGATTAAATGTTAATTTCGTTAGGTGAAGTATAGCAATTCAAATAGCAAAAAGCTGATCCATAACTGGACCAGCTTATAACCTTACCATCGTATTTGCACATTAATTTGGATAAGCTCGTCTATTCTCAACCGATTTCATACGGTTCTGGTCATCCGTCACATGATCCTGACTGAATTCCTGGCCTGCTTCCATCTCACTATGACCGGATACGTTGCGGGAGAAATTGGTGAATTGTCTTTTGTGCTCGTCCTGTTCGTGCTTCTGCTTCAAAAGTTCCTGCGGGTCTTGCTTTGTCATCTCGCTAACCTCCTTATTGAAATGTCATGTATTTCTTCACACTACTTAAGTTTTCCATACAGACGCCCTGCTTATGCAAGTAATACAAGTCAATGCGCCACGAAAGGAGCTAACGCCAAAAATGAAGCGCCTTCTCTTGTCTTATCCTTTGAGCGTAAACACGCCGGTATACAAAGATAATCCTCCAGTCGTGATCCAGCAGCAGGCCAGTATCGCTCAAGGTGATCCGTATAACCAGTTTGTCATCACAAGCCTTAATCATGACGGAACACATATTGATGCCCCATGGCACTTTAATCCTCAAGGAAAGAAAATCAGTGAGATTGCGATTGACAATTTTATTTTTACCCTCCCTGTCATTATTGATATTCCTAAAAGGGATGATGAGTTGATCACCAAAGCTGATCTGCAGCCTTTTGAACATCAAATCGCTGGGGTGGATCTGCTGCTTATTCGCACGGGTTTTGGCAAAATCCGCTCATCTGATCCTGAAAGGTATGCTAATCACAATCCCGGATTATCCTCCTCCGCAGCACGTTATCTGATGATTTTTGACTCCTTGCGTGCTATTGGCATTGATATGATTTCCGCTGGTGCAGCGAATCATCCGGACGAAGCCATTGCTTTCCATCAAACGATTCTGGGCAAAGACCGGGTGGATGGCAAGTACATTCTCGTCATTGAGGATCTCAATCTGAATCAAGACCTTTCCCACATTACGAAAGTTTACGCTATCCCTCTGTATATCGAAGGCGTCGACAGCAGCTTTGCTACTGTTTTTACAGAAGATTAACGCTTGGCTGGTTATTAATTGGTTGACTGATTGATTCTAGTTTTAAAAAATAAGAAAAAGCGCCGACAAGAGGGTTACTCTTATCAACGCTTGTTCTTAGTGAATATCCTTCTTCTTGAAATTTCCGCCCTTCACTTCGGCTACGTCGTAGACAACAACAAAGGCTGCAGGGTCGATCTCATTAATGATATCCTTGATTTTACTCTCTTCCATCCGGTTGATTACACATGTAATTTCCTTGAACTGCTCGTTGGAATAACCGCCATACGCATCGGTATACGTTGCTCCGCGTCCAAGCCGGTCACGAATGGTCTCTACCATAATTTCAGGTTGGGTCGTAATGATTTTGAACGTCTTGGAACCGCTCAAACCTTCCTCGACGATATGTATTACTTTGGAAGCAATAAAGTATGCCAATCCAGACAAAATAGCGCCTTGCAAGCCAAATACGGTTGAAACAACGATAAATACAAACATGTTCAGGAACAAAATCAGGTCACTCGTTCCGAACGGCAGCTTACGGGATAACAACACGGCCAGCATATCGATCCCATCCAGTGCTCCGCCGTTACGCAGTGCGAGACCCATACCAAAACCGATAATGATACCGCCCACAACCGTAACCAACAGTGTGTCCCCTTCAATGATCGTCGGCACATGGTGCATGAGACTGGCGCTGATGGCAAGTGACGCAATACCAATCACGGAGTACAGCGCAAAACTTTTACCAATTTGCTTGTATCCGAGCCATACAAACGGAATGTTTAACAGTCCGATCAATAATCCAAGCGGTAATCCGAACAAATTTGAGCCAACGATACTCAGACCCGTAACACCACCATCGGATACCTTGTTTGGAATCAGTATGGCCTCCAGGCCATACGCCGTGATGAATCCTCCAATAATGATGAGCAGAGCTTTGGAGAGGATTTTAAGCTGGTTTGATTTGTGCGCTTTGTGTTGATGCATTCCTTTTCCCCCTTGGTGAACGATAAACAGCTAAATATCAATAAACATAAAAAATAGTCTATAACAAAAATCACACATTTGGCAATAGAAGGTCATTGCAAAACCCAGGTTAGTCTGCTCATCGTATTTGACCTCCTTACATTATTTCCCGATAAATGAGCGATATGCTATAATTTTAAGCTCCAGCATTTCATTCGCCGCATGGAGTGTATTCATCTGCTGCTCCACTGACTTCTTGTGGTCCTCCAGCAGCTTCAGCCGTTCAGCGGCGGTATGCTCACCTTGCTGAAATAATGAAGCATACTGCTTGATTACAGCAATCGGCATCTGTGTTTCCTTTAATTTGATGACAAACTGCAGCCATTTCAGATGTGACTCGTTGTATCGTCTGTCTCCACTGGCATCACGCAGAGGGATGATGATCTGTTCCTTCTCATAATAACGCAGCGTATGTGCGCTAATACCTAACATCTCGGCAACTTCTCCGATAGTATGCATTGTTGTTTTCACCTCCTGAAATTGTGTGCTTGACTTAGAGTAAACTCTAATCAGTATAATCAAATCGTGGTCATCCCACAATATAGATTGAATTGATCCCAGGAGGAATTCATATGAAATATACCGTTATTACCGGTGCAAGCTCAGGTATCGGATATGAAGCCGCTTTGGCTTTTGCAGCCAGAGGCAAACATCTTATTTTAGCTGCCCGCAGAACAGAAGCATTGAATTCGTTAAAAAATAAAATAGCTGAACTTTATCCGCAGTTGGATGTTGTAATCCGAACCGTGGATCTGTCCATTGCTACAGAAGTACATGCCTTTTATGAAGGTTTGAAGGATTACTCCATTGAAACGTGGATTAACAACGCAGGCTTTGGCAACTTTGCTTCGGTCGGTGAACAGCATCTGCCCAAAATTGAACAAATGCTTCATCTAAATATCGAAGCTCTTACGATCCTCTCCACCCTGTATGTTCGAGATTATGCCGAGGTTCCAGGGACCCAGATTATTAACATCTCTTCAGGAGGAGGGTATACCATCGTCGCTGATGCGGTAACATACTGCGCAACCAAATTTTATGTAAGTGCATTTACCGAAGGTCTGGCACAGGAATTGAAAAGCAAAAATGTACCGATGCAAGCTAAAGTGCTTGCCCCTGCTGCCACAGAAACTGAATTTGCCGAACGTGCCTTTGATCTGGATCAGTTTGAATATGAAGGACGTGTACCCAAGTTCCATACTGCGGAGCAGATGGCTGGATTTTTGCTAGACCTCTATGATAGCCAATATGTTGTCGGCCTAGTGAATGGTCTAACCTATGATTTTGAACTGAAAGACCCTGTTTTTCCTTATGCCGCAAGAGCAGCAAGCAAGCCTGTCGATTCAAACGAATAATACGAATAGCAAAAAAGGCTGTCCTCCGGTCACACGAAGTTGTGACCTTGGACAGCCTTTTTATTTTGTACTGCATACGATTATCGCTATTGTAATATCTCTATAATTTTAGGATATATAATAAAGAATTAAGCCAGGCGCATTTTGAAATCCTGATATCCGAATTCACGAACGACTTCGCAATCGCCGTCTTTGCGTTTCACCGCAATCGCTGGCAGTGGCATGCCGTTGAACGTATTTGTTTTAACCATGGAGTAGATCGCCATGTCTTCAAATACAAGACGGTCGCCTTCTTTCAAAGGCTCATCGAAGGAGTAGTCGCCAATGACGTCGCCAGACAGACATGTTTGGCCACCCAGACGATACAGATGAGGCTTCTCACCCGCTTCACCTGAACCGATCAGCGGCGGGCGGTATGGCATCTCAAGCACATCCGGCATATGGCATGTCGCAGACGTGTCCAGAATGGCGATGTCCATTCCGTTTTTGTGGAAATCCAGTACAGACGTTACAAGGTAACCTGCGTTCAGTGCAACTGCTTCTCCCGGCTCCAGATACACTTCCAAACCGTAATCATTTTGCATCCGTTTAATGCATGCTTCCAGTCTTGGAATGTCGTAATCTTCACGGGTAATATGATGTCCCCCGCCAAAGTTAATCCATTCCATCTGCGGCAGCCACTGTCCGAACTTCTCAACAACAGCATTCAGCGTTGTCTCCAGATCGTCCGAGTTTTGCTGGCACAGTGTGTGGAAATGCAGTCCAGATACCCCTTCAAGCAGCTCTGCACGGAAATCCTCCTGCTTTGCGCCGAAACGCGAACCTGGAGAACACGGATCATAGATCTCGTGTCCCTCCTGCGTGGAGCATTCCGGGTTCACACGCAAACCAACCTTACGGCCAGCCTGCAGTGCTTTATCCTTGAATTTCGCCAGCTGCGAGAAGGAGTTAAAGATGATGTGATCACAGATCGAAATAATCTCATCCATCTCTTCCTCACGATACGCGGGGGCAAAAACATGATTTTCTTTGCCCATCTCTTCATGTCCGAGACGTGCTTCATACAAGCCGCTCGCGGTCGCGCCGCTCAAGTATTCTCCAATCAGCGGATACATCGCCGTCATGGAAAATGCCTTCTGTGCGAGTACGATTTTTGCACCTGTACGCTGCATTACACCGTTCAGGATTTTCAAGTTTTTCTCAATTAGAGCTTCGTCAACAACAAAACAAGGCGTAGGCAGCTGTTCAAATCGCATGTTAGCGAACAAGCTCCGATTCTTTCGCTTTGGACTCTTCCGGCAGTGCATCAACAAGAACCGGGTTGAAGTCTTCTACCCAAGGAAGGCCCCATTTGTTCAGTTCTTCCATGAACGGATCCGGGTTGAACTCTTCCACGTTGTATACGCCTGGTTTGTTCCATTTGCCTGTCATCACCATCGCTGCGCCGATCATTGCCGGAACACCTGTAGTGTAAGAGATTGCTTGGGAGCCAACTTCTTTGTAGCACTCCTGGTGGTCACAGATGTTGTACACATAATACGTTTTGTCTTGACCATCTTTTTTACCTTTAAAGATACAACCGATGTTTGTTTTACCTACAGTACGAGGTCCAAGGGACGCCGGATCAGGCAGAACAGCTTTCAGGAACTGCAAAGGAATGATTTGTTTACCTTCGAATTCGATTGGCTCGATTGAAGTCATGCCAACGTTTTCCAGAGCTTTCAAGTGAGTCAGGTAGCTTTGACCAAATGTCATGAAGAAACGGATACGTTTCAAGCCAGGGATGTTTTTCGCGAGAGACTCCAGCTCTTCGTGATACAACAGGTACATGTCTTTTTCGCCCACTTCTTTGAAGTCATAGACACGTTTGATTTCCATCGGTTTCGTTTCGATCCATTCACCGTTCTCCCAATATCTTCCGTTCGCAGAAACTTCACGAATGTTGATCTCCGGGTTGAAGTTGGTAGCAAACGGGTAACCGTGATCGCCGCCGTTGCAGTCGAGGATATCAATATATTCGATTTCGTCAAAATAGTGCTTCAATGCGTATGCAGAGAATACGCCTGTTACACCCGGATCGAATCCGCTGCCCAGCAGTGCAGTGATACCCGCTTTTTCGAAACGCTCTTTGTAATCCCACTGCCAGCTATATTCGAATTTCGCCGTATCTTCCGGCTCATAGTTTGCTGTATCCATGTAGTGTGTTTTTGTAGCCAGGCACGCATCCATGATTGTCAAGTCTTGGTATGGCAGCGCAAGGTTCATTACGATATCTGGTTGGAACTCATTGATCAAAGCGATCAGTTCATCCACGTTGTCAGCGTCTACTTGAGCAGTCGAGATTTTAGTTTTGCCGCCATCCAGCTTTGCTTTCAGTTCGTCGCATTTGGATTTCGTACGGCTTGCGATACAGATTTCTTCAAAAACCTCGCTATTTTGAACGCATTTGTGTACTGCTACAGAAGCCACGCCGCCGGCGCCGATGATTAGTGCTTTTCCCATGTTCTCATTCTCCTATCCCCATAATTAGGATTTTTTTGTTTTTGTTTTTTCGTAAAATTCCAAGACGTTCGCAGTTGTATTGTTTCATTATGCAACGTCCACCCGCTCCGGATACAATAAAAAAAGCAAGGTGAAAAATGTCGCATTTGCGCACACCATCACACTTGCTTGTCGATATACATCATAAAAAAGACGTGAAGACTCCATGACCAAAAAAGTCCACAAGAACTCCTTCGGCGGAAAGCTCCTTCATGTATATCAATATTGGATCAGAGTCTATATAGCAAATAATTCGCCTTTACCACTCTTATTGACCGTTTCACAAGTTGATGTGCAGATGCACTGGTTGTAAAGTAACCAACTTATAAAATTTGAGCTTTGAACTCAATCAATAAGGCAACAGAAGTTGCCAATCGGCATTTGACCCGGCTGTCCGTATGGCCTTAACTCCCTGATGGAAGTGGTCAAAAATTATCTGCTGGAAAGCTCCAATTCATATTGATAAATCAACTTTCCAAAATCACAGGTATTACACTATCAGACGTTTCTCTAAAAATCAAGGGATATTTTAAAATTAATTTTTTTTGTTTATTGAGGATGGAAAATGGAATGGATACGTCAAAACGCATCTTTGTATAAATATACTCTCCGTTTGTCTCCCATCCTTTGTATACGTCATCGAAGCTAAACGAATACCCATGTGCTTTTAATTTACCCTTTCGCGGAATTGTAATGTTCCATATTAATGATATGTATTGATTGCATAAATACTTTTGTGCAATCCCAACTGAATCTCAATGTATATTCATAAATTTTTATTGGATATTCATCCACGAAAAACATTGCACAATGAGTAAATTTGCACAATGAGCAAATTGTTGTTATGATTATTTTCACAAATGAAACAACCATTTATTCTCTTTTAATCCATCCCAAGGAGGCGAACGCATAGGCGGTATACCATTATGAAACGAACGTTGCGACATTTAAAAAAAGAAGCCACGGAAAAAGCACTCGCCGGAGTCGCTTTTAACCTGACGCTAGAGCATGGACTCGACGGGTTCACGGTAGAAGATATCGTGCAGCAGGTCGGATGTTCGCGTAGAACATTTGCCAACTACTTTACATGCAAGGAAGAAGCGGTTGCACTAGGAGCCCTGTCCGTGCCGAATACAGCTGAGCTGGAACATCTGCTCACCCAGATTCCGGACCATGCCACATTGCTGGAGATTATGTATGAACTGGTTAAAATGCAGCTCACGTCCGAATTGATTGGCAGACTGCATCAACTTGTCATTTTGTCCCGAACCTATCCCGTGCTTGAACCTCATTATTTGGCTGCGATGCACCGTCTGCAGACTCAGGCTCAGGATACTTTGCTTGACCTATCAAACGGACAATACGACGAAATTTATACGTACTTGCTGATCAGCGCAATCTATGGCACCGTGCTGCCCTTGATTGAGGGGAGACTGAATGTGCGTTTGCCCGGGCAGCAGATCGCTGCCAACGCTGCCTCCGATGCAGTCCCGTTTGAACAGTTTATGGAAACGGTGTTTGATCATTTGCGAAAAGGGTTTTAACCTTTTCCATTTCTGCCCTACCCTTTTAATAATCCATCATCGTAAATGCCATACTTATAATAGAAGGAGTGTCAAAGAGAGAAATGTCTACCTTATTATACAAAATAGGTAAAACTGCTTTTCGCAAGCCCGGTTATTTCATTATTGGCTGGGTAATTATTCTGGGGATTGTTATCTCTATGATTAGCATCAACGGCGTCCGTATCAGTTCCGAAATGAAAATTGAAGGTACAGAATCACAGAAAGTTCTGGATCAGCTTGCAAAAGAACTGCCTGCCGCCTCCGGCGGTCAAGGAAGCGTTGTGTTCAAGGCGCCGGACAATGAGCGGCTGGATACACCGGAGCGTGCAGCTGCCATCATGAAAGGTGTCAGCGAAGTCTACGGGCTGGAGAAAGTGATTAATCCAGCCGAATATGCAGCAGCTGCGCAAGCGAATAGCTCAGGAGCATCTGCAGACGCAGCTCAAGCGATGAACATGGCTCAGTCAGCTACAGCTTCTCCACCTCCATATGGCCCATTCATCGTGAACAATGTTCCTGTTCCAGGCGTATTGATCTCTTCTGATGGGAGCACAGCGCTGTTTCAGTTCCAGTTCACGATTGAACAATCCGCCATTACGCAGGATGTATTCGATTCCGTCATTCAATCGGTCATGAAAGTTGAACAAGGAACACAGATCAAAGTATTGCCAGGTGAAACGCTTAAATCTGTTTCCATCGGGGTTGGCTCCGCTGAAATTGTGGGGCTGGTTATCGCGGTAATTGTACTGCTGATTACCCTTGGATCTGTTGTTGCAGCGGGTCTGCCACTGATCACAGCCCTTCTTGGTGTAGCTATCGGGGTCGGCGGAGCATTCTCAATCTCCAAATTTGTTGATATGCCAAGTGTTACATCCGTTCTTGCTCTGATGGTAGGTCTGGCTGTCGGCATCGACTATGCACTTTTCATCGTCAACCGTCAGCGCCGGATGATTATTGATCAACGCCTGAGCGCACAGGAAGCTACAGCACGGGCAATTGGCACATCAGGCAGTGCCGTATTTTTTGCGGGATTAACGGTTATTATCGCCCTTTGCGGTATGCTCGTCATTGGACTGACCTTCTTGTCCACGATGGCACTCGTCGCAGCTGCGACAGTCCTGATCAACGTATTCGTTGCGTTAACCCTGCTGCCCGCCTTGCTTGGCCTTGTTGGTGAACGAATCTGCTCGAAGAAAGCGCGTGCGAAAGCTGCCAGTACATCAGAGGCGTCAAGTCATGGCGTGGCCAACAGATGGGTCAAATTCGTCATTAAAAATCGCTGGGCGACCGTTATTGCGATTATCCTCGTTCTGGGTTTTGCCGCCACTCCAATCACAAAAATGGAAATGGGTATCCCGGGTGCTTCGTCAGCGAATCTGGATACGGATGCAAGACAGAGCTATGATGCGATCTCGAAAGGTTTTGGAGAGGGCTTTAACGGACCGTTGATCCTGGTAGCTGAACCACGCAAAGCCTCTGCCAAAATGACACCTGAGCTTCTGGGCGGACTCGCCATGGAGCTGCAAGGCCAGAATAACGTGGCTCAAGTCTCACCTTTAGGCATGACGGAGGAAATGGCTATTTTCAGTCTGATTCCCAAGACAGGTCCAAACGATACTGCGACAAAAACGCTGGTCAACGATTTGCGGTCGGCAGACTCCAGCATGGCCAAAACATATGACGTCAAACTTGGCGTAACCGGGCTTACCGCCGTAAATATTGATATGTCCGCCAAGCTGGCTCAGGTTTTCCCGATCTATGTAGGCATTATCATTCTACTTTCATTATTTATCTTGCTGCTTGTATTCCGTTCGATCATCGTTCCGATCAAAGCAACCATCGGATTCCTGCTTAGTATCCTGGCTACATTCGGCATGACGACAGCTGTGTTCCAGTGGGGCTGGCTGCATTCCCTCTTCGGTTTCGATACAGGCGGTCCGCTGCTTAGCTTCATGCCTATTATCGTAACAGGCATACTTTATGGTCTTGCCATGGATTATCAGGTGTTCCTGGTTAGCTCCATGCGCGAATCCTATGTCCACGGCCACCGCGGCACCGAATCCGTTGTACATGGTTATAATCAGGTTAGTCGTGTCGTTGTAGCCGCAGCGGTTATCATGGTTTCCGTATTTGCCGGTTTTATCTTTACCGATGATGTAATGATTAAACAGATCGGCTTCACGCTGGCGGTCGGCATTCTGATCGATGCATTTATCATCCGAATGGCTCTGGTGCCTGCCATTATGGCGATGTTTGGCGACAAAGCCTGGTCTCTTCCGAAATGGCTGGATCGCATCCTGCCTAATCTCGACGTTGAAGGCGAAAAGCTGATTGCTACCCTGAGTACCCGAAATGACGAAGTGAAACCAATGTCGGATTCCAAGTCATAACGACTCTTCAATAACATTCTTCAACAAAAGACCTCCTCAGTTCATGAGGAGGTCTTTACATTATATGCTCTAACACAACTCATCCCCCCCGATACATGCTATAGCATCATTTGAGGGGATTTAAAGCTCCGCTGTAATTCACTTAATCCTCTCACACATTCATGTACAACTTCTCCAATGTTGCTTTTAATTGTTCCAGTTCCTCCGGTTCTAACCCTCGTGTAACATATTGATGAGCGTCTTCGACCGTCAAGGACAACTTTTGTTTTATTTCTTCTCCTTTAGGAGATAAATATAAATGGTGTGAACGTTTATCCTGATCATTAACCATACGTCGAACCATGCCTTTTCGTTCTAATGAATGAATCATTCGAACGACAGTCGTTTGATCCCGATCAATCGCCTCTGCCAGTTCTTTTTGAGTCGTAGCTTTATCGATATGCATATAAAAAATAATACTCCATTGTTCAGGCGTGACCTCGTATGGTTTTAATTGTTTGATAAAATAATTCGTAAGCTTGAGATCCGTCCGGTGAATTAAAAAACCAGTCACATTGTATAAGTCCATTGTTATACCCTCATTCATCATTTTCTTACACCAATTATAGGTGATCTGAACAAATGTTACAAACGACACTCATGGATTGACACCTCTTATATCCTTTTAAATTTTAAAAAAAGGAATTGTAATTTCACAAATTAAGTTGTATGCTAATGCATGTTAATTTTAAGACAAGGAGTTTGATGTTGAAATGATTATTGATTGGTCAGTAACTTCAGTGTATAACACATTGATGTCCGTTGCTACCGGAGTAGCATTGTTAATGATTTTAAAATTCAGTGCCGACGTAGTCCGATCTAAGGTTACTCACTTGGAGGGTTGGGCTGTGGGGTTCGGAATTACCGGATTTATTTTAACCCTTACGGGTGCGCACATGACATTGACATGGCCGTTATCCAAAATCGGATTTCCTTTCGATGATATTATTTTCGGTGAACCCGTTTTGGCATTTGGCGTGTTATTGTTAGGTGCGACAGTCATTCTTTGGAGAAAATCCAATCAATATCACAAAGCAGGTTTAAACATGGAAGATTCAAACTTGATATCAGGAAAACTGCGAGCTGAGTTACCGTACCTCCTCAGACCACTTTCTTACTTTGCGGCAGCTATGGGACTCGCTCTGATCTCCATCAGCTTCGCGGGGGTTGGTTTTCAATTATTTGCAGCTCCCCCGGAAGAACCGATTTCTGGCTGGTTTGCCGATTATCCGATGATCGAAGCAACATTTATGTCTTTATTAATTGCCATTACGGGTGTTGGAGCATGCATTTTCCCCTTTATTCTAAAGGATACACCTAATCCCAAGCTAGTTCGTACTGTCAATTACTTGTGGCTTATCGCTGGTATTATTTTTGTTGGTTTTGGGGTACTCAACTACTTCACTCATATTGGTTTGATTGTTCATACCATGAAATAAAACGATAGCCTGACATCGTTCCAGAAAAATGTGAATCACTTCCGAGTATATGCTATAACATATTCTTGGAAGTGATTTTTAATGATCTACTTCATTTTTATTCATTAGATTCAGGCTGTAACATCCTTAATATCCTGCAACGGATTATTGAATCGAGCTGAACAGCAGGCGTCGACGAAAGCTGTAAACAGCTGCTGACTGTACCCGTCCACGGCATAACTGTACTCCGGATGCCACTGAACAGCGAGCACAAACGAGCAGCCAGGCATGACGACAGATTCAATCAATCCATCCTCCGCAATCGCTGCAGCCACTAATTGATTAGACAACGTTTTAATTCCCTGATGGTGATAACTGTTAACCCGAATCTGATCTGTCTGCAAGATATCATGAAGCAAATTATGCTTTTCAATATGTACAGAATGTACGAGATTGCTGTACGGGGGTTTTTGCTGGTGAGTAATCTTCTGCTCTGCATCAAAAGCTGTGGGGATATCCTGATATAACGTTCCGCCTAATACGGCGTTAAACAGCTGTAATCCGCGGCATATGCCGAAGGCAGGTTTGCCCAGCGCAATCACTTTTTCAAACAGAACAACCTCCATCCTGTCCCGCTCTATACATAACTCGCCACAGACGCTCTGCATCCGCTCACCGTAAAGCTCCGGATTCACATCATGTCCACCGGTAAACAGAAATCCGTCAAAGGTGTTCGCCAGCGTTGTGATCATGTCCTCGTCCGTCGTTAATGGCAGCATGACCGGTATACCGCCCGACGCTTCAATCGCCTTCAAATAATCAGGAAGCATCCAGTAGCTTTTTTTGTCCGTATCATACAGAGGCAGTACCCCAATCATTGGTTTGTTCATGCCGTGCGACCTCCTAATCCTACTGTTTATCCTCTGAAAACTTGCTTCTATTTTATCAGAATTTCTACTGAATAATTTGCATAAAACCTTGCACTTCTGCACCTGAATGAACGCCTGCACCAATCCTCTGCTTATGAAAGATCGCTCAGCTGTTGCTTGTATTCCGTTGGACGAAGTCCCTTATATTCTTTGAACACCTTGGAAAAATAGTGTTGATCGCTGAAGCCAAGCAGCTCAGCCAGCTCTCTGAATTTCATCTCGGGCTGATCAGACATCAGACGGCAGGCTTCCTCAATTTTAAGGCAGTTATAGTATTGTACAAAAGTCACACCTGTTTCGCTCTTGATAACCCGGCTAACATAAGAGGGACTGATGTGGAACTTGTTCGCGATATCAGGAATGGACAAGGCGGAGTATTTATTTAAACATATATATTCATCAATCTTCTCAAATAATAGCGAACCGCTCCGTCGAACCTGTGATTGCAGCATATCAAAGCATTGTTCGATCCATTCCGTCAATTCCTTGCAAAAATCAGTGTATACCGGCAAGTCCATCAGCTGTCTGCATCTCATCTCTAATGCGAGTCTCATTCCTGACCCCTGCTCTTCAAAAAGATGCGCAAACGTATCAACGATCAATCCCATGAAACGTTCAATCTCCGTCATATGCACATGCTCGTCAAGCCAGCGCTGAAGCAGTTCCGTAAGCTTGAGCGTAACATTTTCTTTGCGAAGCAGTTGAATCATTTGCACAAAGGAAGCCTCTGCTGCACTGTCCAGCACGCCCGCTTCGGACCGAACCATAGAGACCGGATTGCCTGTACCAAGGGTAATGCCCTGCATGAGACGCTGCTGTTCATCCAGCAGGGAACCTATACGGTGATAGATGTCAGTTACATTCTCCCTTTCAGAAGACAGCGGCTGTCCTCCGATCATGACATTGATCTCATGTGTCGCAAGGGTTCTGCGCAACGTTTCAAGACATTCATACATCGAAGTATACAATTCCAAAGCACGGTGATGAACAAAAACTACATACTGATCTTCTTTTTGGCTTAAGTACACCCGGCAGATATGAGGTGTGAAAAAAGAGTTCATCATGGCCTGAAGCTGTTGCAGCCCCCAAGCCCCTTTGTTTCCTGTAAAAGGTTGTCTGCGCATCATAATCATCACCTGAGTATAAAGCGGGGCATATTCACCAGGGTCTTGCCATGTCTCAGTATGCTGCGCGTCAATAATCTCACGCAAATCAACCTGATTTTTCACTTTCCGTTGATCCAGCTGCTCTACAACTCTGCCGATGACCTCCTCCAGCGATTCCCGTTCCACCGGCTTTAACAAGTAATCAAATACCTGCAAGCTTAGTGCCTTTCTGGTGTATACAAAATCACTATACCCGCTGATCAATACGACTTTCAGATCGGGATTGGCCTCCTTGGCCTGTTCGATCAGCGCCAATCCATCCATTCGCGGCATACGGATATCCGTCAGAATCAAGTCAATATGATGCTTCCGGATCACCTCCAGCGCCTCCTCACCGTTGGCGGCCGTAGCCGCCACTTGCACAGGATACTCCAGGGAAGAGATAAGCATTTGAATATTGCGCAGGATTGGTTTGCTGTCTTCCACAATCATCACATTGTACATCTGCTGCCCCTCCTGTATTAATAAAAATCCTTGGTCAATGAACCGATGATCTGAACGGTAGCACCCTGTTCCTTGTCGGATGAATGATTGAATATATTCACAAACAATCGATTGCGGTACATGAGTTTGAGTCTATTGACGCTGTTGATAATACCCATATTGCCGAGTGCTGGCTGCTGACTCAGGACCATCTGTGATTCATCATCTGCTGTCTGCAGCCTGTCCATGATTTCCTTGATTTTGTCTGCTTGGAACCCATCGCCGTTGTCTGTAATCTCAAGAGCCCATAGTCCGTTATATTGTTTCACTGTAATCCGGATACGCCAGGGAGGTGCTGTCCGGGTAAAGGCATGCTCTACACAATTTTCCACAAACGGCTGAATGACGAGCCTGGGCAGCTTGACCTCATTTCCCATCTTATCAGCAGCAATCTCCCACTCCAGATCCTCCTCATATTTCTGCTGCACCAGCGACAGGTAATGACGGGTATGCTCCAGCTCTTCTTCCAGAGTCACATGTGCATAGGGTGATGATACTATATAGCGCAGGCTCTCCGAGAGATGTTTGCACATATCGGATACAGCCCTGTTCCTGCCTTCCTGAGCAGCGATACTGATCAGATAAAGCACATTATGAATGAAGTGAGGCGCAATCTGAGCCTGCAGGGCCGAATTGCGGGCTTTCACCTCTTCATGCAAAGCCTGCTTTTCACGCTCAATGGATCGCTGTAACCGATGGAGCAAATCCTGGAAAGCTTCATTAAGAAGCAGCAGATCATTATTTTTAGGAGTCTTTTCCATTTTGAGATGCAAATTACTGTAATTCATACGCCAGATCTGACTGCGAAGCTTGCGAATCGGAAGCAGCAGATTACGTGTCGACACAAAAATGTATACAAAGGAAAACAGCATAAGGCCAGTAATCAGAAGAATGGACATCGTCTGCACGGAGCGAATGGAACCCAGAACGGATGCTTTGGGCGTAATCATGTATGTGATCCAGCCTGTTTGTGGAGATATGGCATGTGTGATGTATTGATCAAACCTGTTGACATTTAACCCTTCCGAAGTTGACGGATTCGTCCATTCTTGTAACCATCCGCTTCCGGCTTGCGAGCCCGTCATCTGTTCTCCATGCTCATTCAGAATATAAACATCTCCTGCCGTAATACCTCCGGTCAGATTCTGAATATACGCCTGGTCCATTTGAATGCTGAGATAACCATATACTTTGCCGTTCTGATCATTAATCGTACGAACAAAGGAGATATGATTGGACTGACGCACCAGCACAAAGCCCTGTTCCTGCCATGCGCGTCCTGCAAGACTTTTATCCAGCATATCCCGAAGAAGAGCGGCAGGGTTACTGATGCCGAGATAAGATGTAAGCAGCACACCCTGTTTATCATAAATGGACATGTCCTTTATATTCATGCTTGGTCCAATGGCCTGGAACATAATATCCTTCAGAATTCGAATCTGCTTCAAGCGTTCATAATTATTCGGAGCAAGCGAGCTTTTGTTCATTGCGGTGAAAATATCCTTGTTGGACAATATGCGCTGTGACATCTGATTCTGCTGCTCAACATACAAATCCACCTGTTCTCGCACTTTTGTTGCGGCAATGAGCAAATCCTGCTCTGTTTTTTGTCTAAGCGGGGTAACCACAACGGTATTAACGTAGACAATGAAACATCCTAGCACAAATAAAAGCAAAACCAGGAAGGTTAGAAGCACCTTCGTTTGCAAGCTGAATTGTGGTGCACTCTTTACAAGTTTGAACATGTCCTGCATCACACTCCTGAATAACCATGGTGTTATATCCGGGCTTCAACGTTCCATGACCTACTGTATCACGGGTCTTCATGAAATGATAGCGATTTCAAGTTCAGTATTTTACACATGAATGTTCAACCACAGACATGTACCCACAGCATGAAAATATCTATAATCGGATGTGCAAACGGATTCAAGAGATGATCTAGAGGGGGATTTCACATTGAAATTGCATAAAGCAAAAAAAGTACCAGCCTTGATATTGGCAAGCATGTTAACGATCGGACTTACAGCCTGCGGATCAGACAGCTCGAACAATGGCTCATCAGCAGGTGAGGAGGGCCAAAGCACCAAGGTCACGCTTGAACTTGCCATTTCCAAAAGCTCACAGGATTCTGCCTTCATTCAGAAAGATGTGCTGGATGACTTCGAGAAAAAGACGAATATACGAGTGAACCTGCAGCTGATTCCCGCAGAGCAAACGACTACGGTGCTTCAGACCAAGCTGGCTGTTGACGAGACACCCGACATTATTCAGTACAACCTCGCAAGCGCCGTCACTGACCTGAATCTGGAGCGCAATTTCGAGATTCTGGACAACGAGCCCTGGGCCGGCAGAATTGTGAATAAAGACGTGCTTTCTTCTGGCGGTCACATCTATAGCTTCCATGTCAGTCAGGATACAGGCATGCAGGGCGTTGTATACAACAAGAAAATATTTGAGGAGCTCGGCTTATCCATTCCGAAGAATTATGAAGAATTTCTGGCCATCTGCGAGAAAATCAAAGCCAGCGGCATCACCCCTGTATTCATGCCATATAAAGATGCCTGGGCAGCCAACATTTGGCCCGCTGCCGCTTTTGCTGATTTTGCCGCTAAACATGACCCCACTTTCTTTGACGATGTGAATAGCAACAAGAAAAAATGGTCCGATGTGCCTGAGTTCAAAACCTTTCTTGAGCAGCAGTACGAAGTGTATTCCAAAGGATACACCAACGCAGATGTGCTGAGTGACAGCTATGATATGGCCGTAGGCAAATTCCTCAACAAAGAAGTTGCCATGATGTTTATGGGAGACTGGCTGATTGAGGGCGTGGCAGAACAGGACCCGGGCATGGAGCTGGGGGTCTTCCCGATTCCATCTTCCGAAGATGCAAGTTTGGGTGCAAGTCCGCTCGGCGGCCAGCTGTTTATTCCGAAAAAGTCCAAACATCTGGAAGAAGCCAAACAGTTCCTTGATTACATTGCCTCCAAAGACGTTGCACAAAAAATTGTGGACACCAAAGGATATGTATCCAATCTTAATGACGTTACTACACCTGAACTGCCGGCATACAAACAGGATATTGTCGACAATTACATTACACCGAAGAAAACCGTGCTCACAACAGATGCCTACATGCTGGTTGACCGCAGTGAGCTGTACCGTTTGCTGCAGGACCAGTTTGCAGGCGGCCTGACACCGGAGGAAGTATTGAAATCATGGGATGAGAAATTCAGCCAGCTGATGCAGGACAAAGGCATTTCCGGCTTCTAGTTTACAGCAAGCAGAACAATACACATCCAATACAAAACCAAGGCAGCATAACACGGTCAGCTTCATCTGATGACAGGTTATGCTGTCTGCCTATAACGGAGCGTGACATATGAAACGGGCTAAAAATTTATATTCATACTATATGATATTTCCTGCGCTGATCATCTACTCTGTCTTCTTTGTTATTCCGGCCATCACAGGTTTTTATTATTCCTTTACAGATTGGCGGCTGGATCGACTGGAGTTAAGTTTCATTGGCTGGGATAATTTCAGGAAGATTTTTTCGGACAAAACGCTGATTCTGGCGCTTCAGAACACAGCCATCTTTGCCATTGTGACGGTGGTTGGCAAAAATGTCATCGGTCTGCTGCTTGCCGTAGGTCTGAATATGAGACTTCGCACCAAAAATTTGCTGCGTGCCATCTTCTATTCTCCCTCCATCCTCAGCATACTGGTGATCAGTATTCTGTTTACGCCGATGCTGCGTACCGAGGGCACAATAAACAACCTGCTCGAAGCTATCGGACTCAGCTCCCTGAGTCAAGCCTGGCTGACAAATCCTTCGATTGTCATCTGGACGATTGCCATCGTTTCGATCTGGCAAAGCGCAGGGTTTCAGATGGCTATCTATCTGGCCGGCCTGCAATCCATTTCACAGGAATATTATGAAGCCGCCAAAATCGACGGAGCAAGCTCATGGAGAAGCTTTTTCAAAATTACACTGCCTCTCCTGCTGCCCGCGATTAACATCAACCTGATGCTGACTTTAATTGGCGGACTGAAAGTGTTCTCGGAGGTTTACGTTATGACAGGCGGAGGTCCGGGCAATGCATCTCAGGTTGTAGGCACAATCATTCTGCGCTCCTTTGGAGAAGGAAACTGGGGGCTTGGAACGGCTGTGAACACCCTTCTGTTTGTTGTTGTGACCATTATCGCTATACCACTCCTGATTTTCATGCGGCGCAAGGAGGTTACGGAATAATATGAGCTATACTCGCAAACTCGCCATCCGCGACTTCATTGTAGAAGGTTTCCTGATTCTCGCTTCCCTGATCGTTTTGCTGCCACTTGTCATTCTGATTCTGGGATCGTTCAAAACAAGTGCAGAAGTGCTAAGCTTCTCGCTAAGCCTGCCGGAAAGCTGGCAATTTTCAAACTATGTTCGTGTCTTTCAGGAGGGTGGATTGTCACGGGCGTTCCTCAACAGCATCTGGATTACGGGAATCTCTTCTATTATTAACATTGCCGCTTCATCGGCAGCTGCTTTTATTCTCGCCAGACGGGATACCCGTTGGTCCGGAACGATCTATATGTATTTTTTCATGGGACTTATCGCGCCAATGTCGATCATCACAACCATCCGTGTAGTTCAAGGTCTGGGCTTCTACGGAAGCATCACAAGTGTGATCCTGATCTACGCTGCACTTAATACAGCGTTCAGCGTTTTCCTGTACAGCGGGTTTATCAAAACGATTCCAAGAGCACTGGACGAAGTTGCTTTTCTGGAAGGAGCCAGTGTGTTCGGTGTGTTCTTCCGCATCGTTACACCGCTCATTCTACCTGTAAATGCCACGGTAGCCATCATGGTATTTATGTCCGTGTGGAACGATATCACAATTCCGGTCTATTTCCTGACAGACAGCTCCACCTGGACCATGCCGCTATCCATCTACAACTTCTACGGCAAGTACAGCCGGGACTGGAATCTGATCTTCGCTAATCTCGTACTGACCTCCCTGCCTGTGTTCATTCTTTATCTGTTTGGTCAAAAATATATCGTCAGCGGCCTTACAGCCGGCGCAGTCAAAGGTTAAAGATTACAACATCAAGCCCCCGTCGCCAAACATGACGAGGGCTTGATGTGTAATTCATGTAATTCATGAGTCGTAAAACTCAATCCTCCAGATCATCGAGAGGCAGCGGGGCAGCTGCTTTTCTAGGAACACAAGTTTGTTCGCGTTTCTCGTAAAGTCCTTCAGGCAGTGCCTCCACAAAAGGCGACCAATGCTGCTTGGCATATAAATGCAAACGATGCATCGCGCGAGTACAAGCCGTGTAGAGCAGCTTGCGATCATACTCTTCGCCATATTGTTCCGGTGAAGCGTCATATACAAGCACGGCATCAAATTCCACACCTTTGGCTAGATAAACCGGGATCACCATGCAGCCTTTTTCGAACTGTTCGGTTTCCTTCGTAATCAGCTTCAGTTTTTCCATACCTTGTGCCTGTAGACGCTCATAAGCTTTGCGGCTCTCGGCTGCTGTCTTGGTTATGATGGCAATGGATTGAAAACCCTCTGCATGTAACTCGTCAACATCTTTGCAAATAAGCGCATCATGCTGGCTCTCTGCGGTGCCCGTTTGTATAAGCTGCGGCTTCTGATCTCTTCTGTCAAAAGCAACAATTTCTTCGCCGCCTGGCAGCATGGCTCTGGTGAATTCGACAATTTCACGGGTTGAACGATAACTTTGCAGCAGCCGGATAAGTCTGGTTTCCTTTTCACCATATAATCCGGTTAATGGAGAATCCGCAGCAGCAAGCTCCGTTGCCTGCATATAGATGGCCTGACCGAAATCACCCAGCACTGTCAGCCGGGCGCGGGGAAACAGCTTTTTGATATATTCATACTGGAATGCAGAATAATCTTGCCCCTCATCCACAAATACATAACGGATATCCGTGTTGATGCGCACACCTTCAATGATTTCTTTGACATATAAATACGGAGTAGCATCTTCATGAAACAGTTTGTTTTGATGCAGCATGTCGATCGTTTGTTTGCAGATTTCGTCCCAGTAAGGCGGAACAACTGCACCGTTGGTGCGTTCCTTATAAGCAGCCTCGTCTACAAATAACTGCTCATACACCGCTTGAACATTCACGAATTTGAACTTCCGCACCCGCTGTCTTAACGGTTTGAACATTTGTTTCACAACATTACGCCGAAGCAGCTGCTCCTCTCGCTCCACAAAGTCAAAGGCTCCTTCATCCAGATCAGGACGTTTGCTCGTATTCTCACGAGCTGCATACTGTTCGGCCACTTCAAACACTGCCTTTTCCTTGTGCAGCTTGCGGTACACATCCGCGTAATCATCCACATCGAGATAATTCAATTCTTCCTCCACCCAATCTGCGTACAGCTCCTTCTGCTCCAATAGGGCCAGCTCTTTCAGCAGCCATTCCTGCAATAGCAGAATACGACTGGGCAGCGATAACTTCACATCATAGCTGGAAAATTGCGCCTTCATCTGTGCTGAAGTAATGAACTCGCGATCGCGGAATCGAATGCCAACAAATTTTATGCCTTCCCGGCCGAGCCATTCATTGTAATTTTTCAGTGCCTCCAGAAATGCAGGGGACGCTTTATACCGAATTCCTTCCAAGCGTGCGGCATACTCTGCTTCCTCTCCAGCTGTCAGCACATACTCCATTTGGTCGAGCGGGTCCTCCGGGCTCAGCGACGATCCCAGCCAGTAATTCAAATATTCCTGAAACGTGGTCTGTTGAATATTTTCTTCACCCAGTTCAGGCAATACGGTCGAAATGTAACTGGCAAACATCGGATTTGGCGAAAAAAGGACCATCTGATCCGCTTTAACGCTCTGGCGGTGTTTATATAAAAGATAAGCCACTCGCTGGAGCGCCGCTGACGTCTTGCCGCTGCCTGCTGCTCCCTGCACGATCAGCATTCGGCTTCGATCATCGCGAATGATCGCGTTTTGCTCCTTTTGAATCGTTGCCACGATGCTTTTCATCTGAGAATTGGCACCTTTGGAGAGTACCTCCTGAAGCAAAGCGTCTCCAATCGTCTCACTGGCATCAAACATGCCGAGCAACTGACCATCCTGAATCTGAAACTGGCGCTTCAGCTCCACGCTGCCCTCGATTCGTCCCATCGGTGTCTCGTAATCTGCCGGACCAGAGGCATGATCATAATAAAGACTTGCAATCGGGGTACGCCAATCATAGATCAGGAAATTCAACCCCTCCTTATCCGTAAATGAGGACACACCAATATAAACCTGCTCCGTGAAGTTAATTCCCTTCTCCTTAAAATCGATTCGGCCAAAATAGGGTGAAGGAAGCAGACGATTCACGCTTTTCCATTGCTGCACGAGCAGCTGATGTCCCCGTTCTCGCTCAGCCAGCACGCGTGATTGCTGGTTTATCGTATAAAAAGCCTCTTCAAAATCGGTATAGGAACTCGTATTTATCGTTACTTCTTCCCAGAAGCGCTTGCGAATATCAGCCGCCTGTTCTGCCAGTCCAGCCACTTGGGGTTCAAGCTCATCAAGTCGATCTTGCAGCTCTTGACGAACATGAGCCAATCTTTCTTTTTCCCAGCGTCGTTCATTTGTTTCTGTCATCGGTTTAACCACTCCTCCACCCATTTATTGGAATAAAAAAGCAGGTTGACAAAACAACGAATCCGATGTAAGATTAAATTAGGAGAAATAATGCTACACCTTTTTAATTCAATGAAATATCAACTGCGCTCATGATTATATCATAGCGCATTTTTGCGTTCAATCTTTTTTTGACTCAAAGAAACACTCCCATCTGCGTGTTGCAATAGGCGCATGATCCGTAAAGCTGACCTCGGAAGACATTACTTTTCTGGAAGAGCCTTATTTCCCCCTTGCTGTCGTTGGTGCGCAATAAAAAAGTCGTCTTACTTGCTGCAAGAAACAAAGAGCCCCTGCTTCCATATTCGGAAACAGGGGCTCTTTTGATAATGCATGAGCTTGAATACTCTATTCACTTAATGCTAGGACATTGATAAAGTTTATCCCTTAGCTCTCTATCTTAAATCGTGCTGGTGTCAATAACGAAGCGATATTTTACATCAGAAGCTAGTACGCGCTTGTACGCTTCATCGATCTGATCCGCTGAAATGACCTCAATGCTCGGCGCAATATCGTGTTCGGCACAGAAATCGAGCATTTCCTGTGTTTCCCGTATGCCGCCAATCAGAGAACCGGCAAATGAACGGCGGTGACCGATCAATGAGAATACATTGACAGCGAGAGGCTCTGGCGGGGCACCCACGTTGACAAGTGTGCCGTCCAGCGTCAACAGAGAGAAATAGGCATTAATGTCAATGCTGGCACTAACCGTATTAAGGATCAGATCAAATGATCCTGCGAGCTTTGCAAATGTTTCCGGGTCGCTCGTTGCGTAGTAGTGATCTGCGCCAAACTGCAATCCATCTTGCTTTTTACTCAGGGATTGAGAGAGAACGGTAACTTCAGCTCCCATCGCATGTGCGATTTTAACCGCCATATGACCAAGGCCACCCATCCCTACGATAGCTACCTTCTTACCCGGACCAGCACCCCAATGGTGCAGCGGAGAATAGGTGGTAATTCCCGCACAGAGCAATGGTGCAGCAGCATCCAGCTCAATATTGTCAGGAATGCGTACAACAAAATCCTCGGTTACTACGATATGTGTGGAATAGCCGCCTTGGGTCGGTTCACCGTATTTGTCTACACCTGCATAGGTTGGAATGTTGCCTTTCAGACAGTACTGCTCTTCACCTTTAAGGCAATTCTCACATTCACCGCAAGAGTCCACCATACAGCCAACACCTACACGGTCGCCTACTTTGTATTTGGTTACACCGCTTCCTACCTCAGTAACGATCCCTGCAATTTCGTGACCTGGTACGAGTGGATAATTGACTGGCCCCCACTCCCCATGGGCTGTATGAATATCCGAGTGGCAGATGCCGGCAAATTTAATTTCAATTAATACATCTGTGGTATCCAGATCACGGCGGTTAATTTCTGCGGAACGAAAGGCTTGATCTGGTCCATCCACGGCTCTGGCTTTAGCTGTAATCAATGTTATAACCTCCTCATGATTTTGGAATCCTCTTTATCTTACGCCCTATAGTTAACTCTAGGTCAAATGTTTTGCTCTACTTTTTTTAAAATGTTCGTTTTGACATCACTCCTGACGTCATGATAGAATTCACTCGCATCAACGAATGCCCTGCTTTTCTCCCGATTTGATCTAGAGCTGAAAGGAACACACCCTATATGACATATTCCATTAGTGAAGTCGCTAAAAAACTGGATCTAACGGTTTATACATTGCGCTACTATGACAAAGAGGGCCTGATGCCCTTTGTCGAACGCAATTCGACTGGAACGAGGCAATTCAAGGACTCCGATATTGACTTTCTGAAAATAATCCAATGTCTGAAAGCTACCGGAATGCCGATCAAGGATATCCGGGAATTCATCGCCTGGTGCTCGGAAGGTGATGCAACCTTGCGTCAGAGGTATGACATGTTTACCGAGCGCAAAGCCAGCGTCGAGGCCCAAATGGAAGAACTCCGGAGAACAATGGAGGTTATTGAGCATAAACGCAGCTATTATCAGCAGGCTATTGAAGCTGGAACGGAAAGCATTCACAAAACTGCACTTGCTCCTAACCGTGAGCACGTAGCAAGCTCGTAGAGCAAGAGAACGGGACTCTTTGTCTGTTTGTAAATGATCCCGTTCCATGCAAAAGAGGCTCCACCTAAGACGGTGAAAGCCTCTTTTTCCTTGATTCATGTTTATAATTGAAGTCTGCTTGCAAAAAAAACTATTTGGAAGCCGAGAGCAAGCTGTCCGTAATAAATTTAAGCTGTCCTTCCAACGATACCGGATCGTTATAAGTGTCCGACGATGGATCAAGCTGGAATACATGATTGGCTTTTACAGCAGGAAGGTTTTTCCATAGGGCATTTTCGTATACCTTATTGGAATCACTTGTGTCCCCGGACCACGGGCTGGTGAATATAATGTCCCCTGCATACTCCGGCAGCACTTCAATGGAGATGGAAGCCCAGCCAGTTCCGCTATCAATCGCTTCTGCTTGAGCCTTGGCTGGTGCCTTAAGTCCAAACTCGCCGTAAATAATCTCTCCCCCGCGTCCATAGTTATGACCGAACACATACAGTCCTTTGTCATACGGATTCAGAATAGATACAGTACGATTACCTACTGCTGCTTCTACCTTCGGTTTCAATTCGTTAATTTGAGCTTCCCACTTGCTTATCCAGGCTTTAGCTGCATCTTCCCTGTTTGTGAGCTTGCCCATCTCCAGCATCAAGTCTTTGTAATTGCGTTTACCATACTCGATCTGAACAACAGGTGCGATTTGAGACAGCTTATCGATGCCTTCTGTACCTGTGTACACCATAATCAAATCGGGTTTCAGCGCAAGCAGTTGCTCTGGCGTAGGCGGTTGTTCGCCTAAATCCGTTGTGCCTTGTGCAGCAAGCTGATCCTTGATGTATTTGTTTTTCATTGAGCCCGATGCTGCTCCAACTACTGGAGCATCTAATGCTACGAAATATCCCGTAGTGAAGGCTGTCAAATCCACAATCCGCTTTGGATTTTTCGGCACCTGAACTTCACCAGCGTCAGACGCAAATGAAACCATCTCATCTTCTGCACCTGCCCCCGTATTTGTCGAACCCTCTGTATTGTCACTTGTCTTGCTTTCGGCATCTGAAGATACATTAGTCTGATCTGCTCCATCTGTGGCTGTTTCCGAAGCAGATTGACCACATGCACTCAGGATGAGTACGAACACAAGTGCCATCATCATCCATATTAAACTTCTTTTTGTACTACGCAAAAATAACCCCACCTTTGTTGTATTGAATTCAATCAATGAATGATATTGATAATCGTTATCAACGATATCATGACTCTGGCCTTTTGACAATACTAGTTTCATATATTCATTCCAAACTTGCCATCTAGTGAGTTAAAAGGCTATCATCATTAGAGTGGATAGAGAGATTCAACTGAGAGATTGAACTGAGAGAATGTAAAGAAATGTTTTAAGGAGGACATGATGGATCAGATTATACTGTGGTTAAAGTACTTTTTTTTGGGCATTGTTCAAGGTGCAACGGAGCCGATTCCGGTCTCCTCCAGCGGCCATTTAATTATTGCCCAGCGGCTCATGGGGCTGAAGCAAAATGGCCTTTCGTTTGAAATTTTGACGAACACCGCCTCATTAATTGCGATTGTTTTTATTTTTCGGGAAGACATCATGAAACTGATTACCGGTGGATGGGGTTACTTAAGAACTCGCAAATCGGAATATCGGGCAGACTTTATGTTTTGCTTATATATCGTAATCGGTACAATTCCTGCTGCTGTTGCTGCTGTGCTGTTCAAAGATAAGATTGAGGATATTTTCTCATCTGTTTATACGGTCGCTGTTGCCCTGCTAATTACAGGTGTAGCGCTCTGGTTAATTCGTAATCTGCGCGGCCGCAAACAGGACGGCGATTTAAAAACGAAGGATGCTGTGCTTGTAGGACTCGCTCAGGCCGTTGCCCTTATTCCTGGCATCAGCCGTTCGGGTGCAACGGTTATTGCGTCCATTGCGGTCGGCATGAAACAGGAAACCGCATTAAAATTTTCTTTTATGCTATACATCCCGATCAGCATCGGCGGTCTGATTATGGGTGCATCTGATATCGCACATGATCCCAACCGCGCCCAGCTTGCCATCCCTTACCTGATCGCGTTTATCACTACATTGATCGTTACCTATTTCTCCATGAGATGGTTTATGGGCATTATGGCCCGGGGTAATCTCAAGTATTTTTCATATTACTGCTTTGCGGCAGGAACATTGTTACTTATTTTCTTATAAAAGATTCTCTATACACAGCAAAGGACAACCACAGCGGTTGTCCTTTTTCTGCTTCTTTACTTCAGCGATCCATAAGAAACTATGTCTCGATTTTCCATTAGGATTTGGCATATTGCAGAATCGCTGCTGCAGCTTGTACTCGAATCTGCTCGTTCTCGCTGTGCAGTGCACGTTGAAGTATTTCCAGTGCAGTATTGATTGTGCTTTGCTCAACTCTCGCTGATATATTGCCTGTTACCGTGTTGATTGCTGAGAGTTCTGTCGTTTCGGTTAATGCTGTGCCTGCTGCCCCCTCCGTTCCCCTAAGAGCCTGGTCCAGCTGAGCCTGCGTTACGGGCAACATAAATTGAGCAATAAATTTGGGCTCGCTCAGCAAGCTCTGCATATGTTCATTGATTTCCTCAAGCGGTACACGCCCAAGCCAGGTTACGCCCCTTCGGTGGCAGATCAAGTCGTCACTTGTTCCGATTGAATCGTCATAATAATAGTCACCGACGTCTCCGATGTACATCCATTCCTCATCCTTCATCACGACATAATCCCCGTCTTCAATCAGGTTGACAAAGGTATGTACCGTCTCCACCGCCTCGCTCAACTCTGCGCCAATAAGTTCATAACGCCGTTCCAGCTGTTCGGCAAAGCTCTCCATGGACACCTGCTCAAGATCACCAAGCACAGACCACGGAATGCCGATATAGTTATCTTCCAAATAACTTTTTACTTTATTGACACCATCTACAGTGGACTGAATATAAAACAGATTCATGAATGCACCCATCCCTTCTATCAAGCCATAAACCTATATAAGTTGAATCATTCAATTTAGACGTGAACGGAGAGGACAGAAAAAACCTGAAAAAGCGAAGCGGTCGCCTTTATCACCGGATTTTCCCTTTAAGAAAAGGGAGTCGAAAAAATCTGGGGATAACAGCGATTGGAAGGTTATTCTGTCATCGGAGTGGATTGTGTAAATTTTTAGGTCAACTTATATAGTTAACCACCGGAACATCATCATGTCCACTCTCTTCGATATAGCCACAAGCTATAGCTGGATATAATTTAATGGAATTACTTAATAGCCATACTTATATGATACCTTACTGTTAACACATTGCAGAGGGGTTATGTCAAATGACAAAAAGCAGCGTATTAGGATATCCGCGGATCGGAGCCGATCGGGAATGGAAAAAAGCACTTGAAGCATTCTGGGCAGGAAAATTGGAAGAAAATGAGCTTCACGCGAGACTACAGGAGATTCGTTTAGATCATTTGCGCAAGCAGCAAGCCAAAGGCATTGACCTGATTCCAGTGAACGACTTCAGTTATTATGATCATATTCTGGATACAGCCGTGATGTTTGGTATTGTGCCAAAACGCTTCGCTTATACCGGAGGTACTGTGCCTCTCTCCGTGTATTACGGCATCGCCCGTGGAACGAAAGATGCCGCAGCCAGTGAAATGACCAAATGGTTCAACACGAACTATCACTATATTGTACCCGAACTTAACGATGCTTCTCCTTCTCTGACCGAGAACAAACCGCTGATTGCGTACCTTGAAGCGAAAGAGAAGTTAGGTATTGAAGGTAAGCCGGTCATCGTTGGACCGCTGACCTTCCTGAAGCTCTCCAAGGGCTATGATGCAGCCGAAACCGATGCTTGGCTGGATCAGCTGGTTCCTCTTTACACCCAGGTATTGCAAGAACTTGCGGACGCTGGCGTACAGTGGGTACAGATCGATGAGCCCGTTCTCGTGACAAAATTGAATGACGGTGATGTACAGCGCTTGAACAAAATCTATGCTGCTTTTGCATCCGCTGTTCCGAACTTGAACATCCTGCTGCAAACATACTTCGAATCCGTCGAAAACTATAACGAAATCATTCAATTGCCAGTGCAAGGCATCGGTCTCGACTTTGTACACGGACTTGAAGGCAACCTGCAATCCATTCAAACGAGCGGTTTTCCAGCAGATAAAGTGCTTGGCGCAGGCATCATTGATGGACGCGGCATCTGGAAAGCCTCCCTTCAGGACAAGCTGACACTACTCCAAACACTTACTTCACTCGTTACACCTGAAAGGTTAATTGTACAGTCCTCTTCCAGCTTGCTGCATGTGCCTGTGACAACAGCAAAAGAAACAAAGCTTGCTGCTGAACTTAAAGAGGCACTCGCATTTGCGGATGAAAAGCTGGATGAGATCGTTATTTTGACCCAAGCACTCAAGCAGACCGATGCAGACATCACCGCTAAAATCAACGAAGCTGAGCTGAAGCTGCAAGCATTGCAGCGTTCAGGAGATCGTAATCGCAAGGCAGTACAGGAGGCTGTGGCTTCCATCCGCGTGCAGCAGCCTAATCGTTCACATCCATTTGAAGAACGTCATCTTGCCCAGCAGGAGAAATGGCAGCTACCCTTGTTCCCGACAACAACAATTGGCAGCTTCCCGCAATCAACAGAGGTCAGAAAAGCTCGCCAGCAATGGCGCAAAAACGAACTGAGCAATGAGCAGTACAGTGCCTTTATCCGTAATCAGATTGACAACTGGATCAGCATTCAAGAGGAGATCGGCATTGATGTGCTGGTACACGGTGAATTTGAGCGCACCGACATGGTTGAATTTTTCGGAGAGAAGCTGGCCGGGTTTGCCTTCACCCAATACGGCTGGGTACAGTCCTACGGTTCTCGCTGTGTGAAGCCACCGATTATTTATGGTGATGTCGAATTTACGAATGAGATGACCGTTGAAGAGACGAAATATGCTCAGTCGAAAACAGATCGCCCTGTTAAAGGCATGCTGACTGGCCCGATCACCATCATGAACTGGTCCTTTGTCCGGGAGGATATTGAGCGGGAAACAATCGCCTATCAATTGGCATATGCACTCAGACAAGAGGTTGAAGCGCTTGAAAAAGCAGGCATCGGCATGATCCAGGTGGATGAACCTGCCGTTCGTGAGGGCTTGCCGCTCAAGCAAGATCAACAAGCCAATTATCTGGACTGGGCCGTCAAAGCGTTCCGCATTACGACATGCACTGTACAACAAACAACCCAAATTCATACCCATATGTGTTATTGCGAATTCCACGATATGATCGACTCTATTGAAGCGATGGATGCCGATGTCATCTCCATTGAAACCTCGCGCAGCCATGGCGAGCTGATTCATAGCTTTGAAGAGAATACGTATGAGCTCGGTATTGGACTTGGCGTGTACGACATTCATAGCCCGCGTGTGCCAAGCGTCGAAGAAATGAGCAGCATGATCGACCGCGCTTTGCGCGTGCTTGATCCGAAGCTGTTCTGGATTAATCCGGACTGCGGTCTGAAAACGCGTGGACAGGAAGAAACCGTGGCTTCTCTGAAAAACATGGTGGATGCAACCCGAATTGCACGGGCAAAGCACGCTGCTTCTCCTGTTCTGAACTAGATAAGCTGAACAGCCGATGATTTATACGAACGTCTCAATAACAGAATAACCTGTAGAGTCACTGTTATACGCTAAACAGAAACACTTAAAAAGCCGGAATCCTGTATCATGCAGGATTCCGGCTTTTTAAAGATATACACGTTTAAAATCAGTCATCGAGCATATAATTCCTGTAAAAACAACTTTCCTGTTGTCATTGCAACGATGGTTTAGTTTGTTTTCTTTTAGACAGGGAGTTATCAAGCACTGTTGTTACAACGCCAATCACAAGGGCAAGCGCACCAATCCATGGAATATAGTTCAACAAGTTGTGGTCGACAGCAATACCCCCGATGCCAGCACCGGCAGCCATTCCAACTTGCCCGATCGCGCTATGCAAACTAAGTACAATGCCTGCAGCAGCGGGAGCAAGACTTATAAGCTGAAATTGAATGGGGGTCCCTGATGACCAGGCCGCTAGTGCCCAGAAAATCAGTAACACATATAGAAGAAAGACGGAGTGACCTATAAAAGGGAACAACAATAACGCAATGGCATGAAGCAGCATTCCACCAGTTAGTGTGCGGAATGTGCCCCATTTGTCTGTACTAAGACCTCCTATTTTGGCACCAAAAGCACTAGCGATACCAAATACAAACAGGGCTACCGTTACACCTTGATCACCCAGGCTAAATATATCAAGGAGATACGGCGAAATATACGTAAATAAAATGGAATACGCGCCTAACCACACGAACGTAATCAGTAACGCCGCTGCGATACGGGGCTGCATAATGAATTTAAACTGCTCACGCAAGGGAACAGCTTCTTCAGCAACAACTTTAGGTATCATGAGCATGGCCAAGAATAAAAGAATGAGTCCAACTACGCCAAGACCAATAAAAATGATGTTCCAATCATAATGGGAAGCTACAACCCTGCCTATAGGTACACCAATAACTAATGCCGTACTATTTCCCATAATAACAGTAGCAATGGAGCTGCCCTGCTTTCCTGGAGCAGCCAATACCGCAGCAAGCGTAAGGAGCGTAACTTGAAGAACACCTGCACTAAGTGCTGAAATAATTCTAGCGACGATGAGCATCTCATATCCTGATATCGTTGCAATTAAAATGTTAACAACAGAGAATACAGTTAAAGCATAAACCAAAAGTTTTTTTCGGTCTAATTTAGATGTAAAAGCAATTAAAAAAGGAGTACCTGCGCCAAAAGCTATAGAGAACACGGTAATGAGCTGTCCAGCAGACGAAACTGAGATGTTGCTTGATTCAGCAATTTTGTCCAGGATCCCGGCAATAACATATTCTGATGCTCCATTAAGAAAACTAATTACAGCTAATAAATATATTTTCCACATATTTTTCAACAATCGCACCTTCTTATTTCTGTATTTCTAGAAAAATAGATAAACCGAATATCCCTAACCAGATTTATTCTACATCCCGTCATCTGATACAAAACCGATTTCTATATAAAACCCTACTATTTATTAATAGCTAGAGACTTTCCCACAAAAAAAACAGCCCCTAATCGAATGGTTAGACTCATTTGTGTTCCACCTTTCAGTGTTAAATCCATAAGAGTTTCTCAAAAGAGTAATCCTGTTTATCAGACTGTAATACACTTTATTTGCACATCTTATGTTACTTTTGTTATTCAAATAAATATATACCTTTGAGTATTTTAGTTTGAATTAACATGAAATCACATTTGTTACTCAGATGTAACGTAGTGTTTTTTTTATTATGTAGAAAGAACACATTTTTTATTTTACTATTCAGCACCATGATAAAAACGGCAGCATTCCAGAGATGCTTTGGAATCACTGCCGTTATTAATAACACCAACTTAGACTTTGACACGAAATGAATTTGTAACACTTTGTTTTTTAAAGACAGGTGATGTATACTTCCTTAACAGGTTACCTATTCTTTTCATCGTGGTCTAAGGGAGTGCATATGCGTGTTCACCAGTGAGCAAATCTCAACCTATAACGAATTGGAACTATCTTTATATAACTATATTTCTCAAAACATGGAAAAAGTGGCGTACATGCGCATCAGAGAACTGGCCGATGAAACTCATGTATCTACAGCCACCATTCTGCGATTCTGCAGAAAGAATCAATGTGAGGGATTCTCGGAATTTAAAGTAAAACTCAAGATGCTCCTTTCTCAAAAAGATAAACTAACGAAGCAGGAGTTAAAAAGTCCACATCATGCTGTGTATGAGTTTGTTGAACGTTCTCAATCCCCTGAATTGGAGGAAAAAATTCGGGTGGCAGCAAAGTTAATTACCAAATCCAGCAGCGTTATTTTTATTGGTATCGGGAGCTCCGGAATCATGGGCGAATATGGAGCCAGATTTTTTTCAAATCTGGGGATCTGCTCTGTGTACATAAAAGATCCTCATTATCCTGTCCATACTAAAATGCAAAAAAACAGCGTGACGATTGCATTATCTACGCGAGGAGAAAACCCTTATGTTCTTCCTTATCTCCAACGGATCAAGCAGGAGAAACATAAAATTGTGGCGATAACGAACAATCGCCTATCCACCATGGCTAAAATTGCAGATGTAAGTATCCCTTATTATGTAAAAGAAGAGTATTACGAATCCACTAACATCACTACTCAGGTTCCTGTTACTTTCCTGTTAGAATGGTTGGGACGAGAAGTTTATAAACAAATGACGAATATAGAGTAAATGATACAACCAAATGATCCATTCCCATTTTACTAAATCAGAGCTTTTCCAGCGTTTCAGCGGACCATGCATCAACGTATTAGGTCATTCGTCACGTTGACTAATCCATGATTCCTCATTATAATTCGGACATCGAGAGCCTGGCAGACATGATTACCGTGAATGCATGGGAGAGCGATCTTTATACAAACTCAACTCTAAAGTGAAAGATGTGAAGAGATTATGATTAAGGAGAAGTTATACTACGGTAAAGATATCGAGGTCATGTTTAATTCCGATGTATGCATTCACTCCGGTATCTGCGTAAAGGGGCTCCCTGCCGTTTTTGATTTGAGCAAGCGTCCTTGGGTTGATCCCGATGGTGACACTTCGGAGGCTATTGCCCGGCATATTGACACATGTCCAAGCGGAGCATTGACGTATAAACTTCTGAACGATGAAGTCTCAACTAAGAAAGAGGATGAACATGCATAATGTAGAACATGAAGCTGCCAATAAAAGATTTGTTATTCAAGATAACGGCGACATTGCTGCGGTGATGACATATGTAATCTCAAGTCCAGAGCTGTACATTATTGATCACACATTGGTCGAAAATGCATACAGGGGACAAGGGCTTGGTGACGAGCTTATCAAAGCTATGGTGGAATACGCGCGGGAAAACGGTATTAAGATTTTACCTTTATGCCCCTTTGCCAAGGGCCGTTTCGAGCGTATCTCTGAATACGCAGATGTTCTCCATCAATAATATTTGCAGTTGATTTTTATAAGTGCAGAAAAAAAGTACAAAAAGCCTCCCTCGTCTGGGGGCTTTTTGTACTTTTAGCATTTGCTCTCATTTCATGTAGCGATAGTCTAGTAGATCCTTCAAGTTTGAGATTTTCTGTAGCAGCTTCTCCCCGACATTGGTTTCCTTCACCAGTTTCCGTTCCAGCTCTTTATCCACTAGTCTTTTTACAGACAATACGTCTGTTCCGTTGCATAACACATCTTCTTTTGAATTGAATTTTTGATGGGCGACAAGCTGCATGCCAAAAGAGTTGTAAAGCAAGGTATATCCGGCAATGCCTGTTGTGGATTGATAGGCTTTGGAAAAACCGCCGTCAATCACGATCATTTTTCCGTTTGCTTTGACAGGGCTCTCTCCACTGATTTCTTTGACTGGCGTGTGGCCGTTAATGACATGTCCATGATCCGGATTCAAATCGAACTCCTGCAAGATTCTTCGACAAATCTCTTCATTTTCACGTAAATGGTAATAAGGATTTTTTTTCTCCTTATGTGCTTCTTTTTCTTGAATAAAATAACGCTCAAAAGTGGTCATTTCTCTCTTGCCAAAGAGTGAGGAGCATTCTCCCGTCCAGATGTACCATACCATATCCGTCGCCAGATCGTCTGTCTCTTCCGGATGGGCAAAGGCGTAACGTAAATAATCCTCAAAAACATCAAGCAATTGACGACCTGCATAGGTCTTGTCTTCAATCTGCATTTCTTCCATATTTCCTTCTTCATCCATAGGAATACAGCCGTGGATTAACAAATTCCCGTTGTATTTTAAATAAAGGCTTCCCTTTTTCATGAGGAAATTCATATGTCTGGCCAGCTTTTCAGAATGCTGAACGGAGAACAGCAGTTTCTCCATTACTTGGCGTTCTTCCTCCAGCAATTGTTCAGGATTTTGCGGATTTACGGTTGAAAAACAGGTGTTTTCCAGCTGGTACGTTTTTCCGCAGATCGTGATTTCGTTTTTGTCGTAATCAATCTGCTCCAGCAAAAGTCTTTCAGACATATTAAAGTATGGACGTCTCTTGATAATCGGGCTTTCAAGTTTAAACTGGATCATGGCAATGGCTTGGTGAATTTTGGTGATCTGCAGAATTTCCTGCTCTGAACCGTTATGGCCAGCCTGCAGCTTAGGTCTGAAGGGCAGATTGTCTTCATAGTATTTCTCCGCCAGGTTTAGCAGTGGGCGCAGATTGATTCCGTATACATCTTCTATGATGTCCAGATTGTCGTATCTGGCGCAGATCCGGATAATATTCGCAAGGCAGACCAGAGAACCCGCGTAAGCACCGATCCAAAGGACATCATGGTTCCCCCACTGAATGTCTACAGAATGGTAATGGATTAGCGTATCCATAATTTTATCGGGGTCCGGACCCCGGTCATAAATATCTCCAACCACATGAAGATGGTCAACCACCAGGCGCTGGGTCGTATAAGCAAGGCCAATAATGAGCTTGTCTGCTTGGCCCAGAGAAATAATTTGCCGATATATTTCCTCATAATAAGGATCCTTATTGTTGGTCGAATCCGTCTTGTATAGAAGCTCCTCTACAATATATACATACTGCTCCGGCAGAGCTTTACGCAATTTCGAGCGCGTATACTTGGAAGAGGCATAAGAAATAAGCTTAAGCATGTGTTCAATCGTTTGTCTATACCACTGGTTTAGAGCCGTTTTATTGCTCAGTTCCCCTATAACCAGCTGTATTTTTTCTTCCGGATAATAAACCAATGCTGCAAAATCATTGATTTCCTGATCCGTCCATACTTCCCGGAATAATTCCTTGATTTTTTCTTTGACGGTACCCGAACCGTTTCGTAGTACATGCTGAAAAGCCTGGAACTCCCCATGCAAATCACTGACAAAATGCTCGGTTCCCTTTGGGAGATTGGAGATCGCTTCAAGGTTGATGATCTCTGTGATGATTTTTTCTTCGGTATCATATTTCTGGGCCAATAAATCTAGAAACTGCTCGTCCAAAACAGATGTCCCCCTTCAAAGAAGTTTGTGGTATTGATTTTATAGTAAGTTTCCAAGGGACTTTTACCTATATGATGATTATCAGCATTGTCCTCCCTAATCATACTCCAGTTCATCATATATGAACAAATTTCATCGAATGAATTTTGATTGAGACATTATTAATTTTAAAGAGCCGAATATCATTCAGGAGTTATCAGGGCGTGTCATGGTGGATATAACATCTTGAAGAAGAGGTTACGACTGAATAGATGAATGAGTATTGTTGGTATTGGTGCCCGGGGTCTTGTCTCGTTAATTTACTGATTGCTATTGGGTTGTTGTGATCTTCTTACATCAAGATCTCTATATGCTAATGAGGTGATGATCTACATAAGTTTAAGATACACGTACAAGTATACGTCCGAAAGTTTTGGAATGTAAAACTGTTGATACTGCCTCAGGGACCTCCTGAAGTGAAATTTCACGATCTATTAATTTCTCTAAAGTAGCGGGTTTCATTTCTCCGCCCATTTCTTTCCACAAATGATTTCTTTCTTCTTGTGGACAATAAACCGAATCAATACCTAACAAATTAACTCCACGTAAAATGAACGGCAGTACTGTTGTTGGAAGGTTGCTACCTCCAGTCAAGCCACTAACTGCAACTGAACCACCATACATAATCTTGCTTAAAACGGATGCAAGCTGCTGTCCTCCAACAGGGTCAACGGCAGCCTGCCAGAGCTGTTTATTTAGTGGCTTATTGCCAGCTTGTACTTCGTCACGAGTAATCACTTCTTTTGCACCAATAAGCTTTAGATAGTCTTCAGCTTGAGACTTCCCGGTACTTGCAGTCACGTCATAGCCTTTTTTATTGAGTATGGCCACTGCCACACCACCAACACCTCCAGTAGCTCCTGTCACTAGCACCTTTCCTTTTTGCGGCAGGACTCCGTTGTCTTCCAGACGTTTAATGGATAAAGCGGCAGTAAATCCAGCTGTTCCGTAAATCATCGCTTCCTTCAGAGTAAGATTCTCGGGAAGTGGCACCACCCATTCCCCGGGAACACAGGCGTACTCACTTAACCCACCGTAATGTGAGACACCTAATTCGTAACCTGTAACTATAACCTTTTGTCCTTCATGAAAGCGCGAGTCAGCGGAAGAAACGACATGACCTGATAAATCAATTCCGGGAACAAATGGATACGACTTCACAATTTTACCCTCTGGATCAGTGGCTAATGCATCTTTATAGTTAATACTGGAATAGGCGACTTTAATAAGCACATCCCCAGTCGGTAATTGCTCGAACGGGATCGTTTTCACAGTTACTGAAAACTCCTCTAGATTCTTTTCAACCAATAGAGCGTTGACGTTTGTTATCATAAATGTCCACTCCTTCTTTTATATTGATACGATATAAAGCTATTTAAGCATTTTTATTCTGACCGGTCAACTTTTTTTATACTCACATTTTATATATGGTATAATATAAGAAATTATGTATTCTCATTGTGTAACATATTACGTTTTAATTACGGAGGTTTTATGGCTCGTTATAAAAAAACTGAGGAAAAGAAAAATCAATTGCTTTATGCCGCTTTTCAAGCATTGTCAGATCTCGGTTATGATGCAGTTACTCTACAAATTATTTCAGATTATGCCAAGGTTAGTAAGGGAGTTGCTCACTACTATTTCGAGAATAAAGAGGCAATATTCATCGAATTACTTACATGGCTTACAGACAAAATTTTCAAAAAGGAATCATCAAGTATTGCTCTTGAAGAGAAAGCGATTCCAAAATTGCAATCATATATTCGTTCGGTATTCATTTCTCCAGAAGAAAATCGAAAATTCTATCGTGTATACCTGGACTTTTTAGCTAAAGCGAGTAGAAATTCAATCTACAGAGAAATAAACCAAAGATTTTATGACAATTGTAGTCACATTGGTTGCGAAATTATTACTATTGGACAAAAGGAAGGAGTTTTTAATCCACATTTATCTTCAAAAGAGGCTTCTAGAGAAATTCGGGCCATTATTGATGGGTACCTTATTCAATGGCTAATGATGGATCAAGATCAGCTTCATGATATCTACCATGAGGCATGTCTTGCTTCGATTTTAAAAATCTTAAAATAGGTAAATAAAAGTGAACTGTTTAGAAACCATCAGTGGGGGAATTGGAAAGAAGTACGTCGCTGGTCATAAATAACGAGATCAGTTTATTCGTATATGAACATATCTTTTGGTTGAGATAAAATAAAACCGATGGGGATTTTACATGTGTAGAGTTCCCATCGGTTTCTTTAATTTTAGGATAAGTTCGGTTGCAGTCAAACTGCCCTGACTCGTTCATTCGCATAATATCTATACCCACCTTCGCACACACCGTGCCATCTGCCGCTTGACCGCAATGCCTGGAACTTATCGTATGCTCCGTATGCCATATTTATAGGTGACCGTATTTTTTATTTCCTCATATAAGTGCAAGAGATATTCTTTATTGTATTCTGCTGTCTTGAACATAACCGGCGTGATTTGCTTACTGGACATCACATTAGCCGGGACTGTTCGTCAACTCCTCCAGCCATTGCTGCAAGGGAATATCCTCTGTCAGCTCGCCGAGCAAAATATGGCTAAACTGCCCTGCTCGGTCAATAACCATCGTGGCTGGAAGCCCCGTAATACGATAAAGACTCGATACTTTGCCTGTCGCATCAATGATCACTGGAAAATTAAACTGATGGCTTTTCATAAACTCGTTAATGCTTCCTTTGCTCTCCCCCACGTTAACAAATAGTGTCTCTACGTTGCTGCTATGCTGCTGCGCCAGCTCATGCACCAGCGGCATTTCTCTGACACATGGCGTGCACCAGGAAGCCCAAAAGTTTATCATCACGGCTTTGCCCCGGTAATCGGACAACCGAACCTGCTCACCCCTGGAGTTTACCGCTTCAAAATCGGGTGCTTCTGCACCTGCACGAATAGGAATACTGCTCTTGGATTCGGCATTCAATAGATTGTTCACTATAGCCCATATGCCAGCACCTAGCGCCACCATTGCAATCAACATGGTAACGGTACGCCTTATTTTTCGTCCGGGCTTGGACTCAACCTTAATCTCCTGTGCTTGTTTTGGCATTGCATTCACCTTCACTTCACACTCATCTTCATTTTTACTTTACACTCACCTTCATCATCTCACTTCAAGCCAAGGCTATGATGAAACGCTGCATGAAGCGAGCCATATTGCTCTCGAATAGCTGTCGTCGAGCCTTCCCCGACATTTCGTCCCTGATTCATAAACAGCACTTGATCCGCTATATCATTGGCAACTTCGAGCTGATGGGTAGAAAAAACGACCATATGCCCCTCTTGTTTGATCCCACTGAGCAGATGTACAAACTCCTGCATCCAGAACGGATCAAGTCCGTTCGTAGGCTCGTCCATAACTAGCAGGGCAGGCTTGGCAAGCATCGCCTGGGCGAACAAGATTCGCTGCCGCATCCCTTTAGAGAACGTGGTGACGCGTTTATGATTCTGACTGTCCAGACCCACCATCTCCAATACTTCCTGTACTCGCTGCTTCGGAAGCTTGCGCAGAGATGCCCAGAACAATAAAGCCTCCTCCGCTGTGAGCCCTTGGCTGAATTGATAATCATCCGGCATATATCCGATCTGATGGGCATACCGTTTGCGATCCTGTGCCCAGCGTAAAGAATTCACCGTGCTTTCTCCAGAGGTCGGCCGTAAAATACCCGCTAACATCCGTAGCAGCGTACTCTTCCCCGCACCGTTTCCACCACATACTGCGAGTACATGACCGGCTTCCAGCTCAAAAGAAATCTCATCCACAATGAGTTGATTTTTAATACGTTTGCTTAACCCGTTCACTCTAACTTGCGGTTCATGCATACGAGCGCCCCCTCTCCCATATCGCGTAAACAATAAGGATCGAGCAAATCACCCATAACAGGCAAATACCGATAAATATTGCACTTCCGCCTGGCTGCTGGACCCATGTCACCCATTGATAATATTCGGGTCCCAGGATGGAACCGCCGCCAAGCTTGATTACAATATACAGTCTCACCAGCTCAGCCGGGTTAAGAAAGGTCAGCAGCACCAGAAGTGGCTTGATCCAGAGATATGGCATCAAGCCCAATACGGCAAGTAACAATGCCGGCCAGCCGATAACGGCGAAGAACCAGATCGACACGGATATTGTCAGGGCCTGCCAGCGGTTACGTGACAATGATCCAATCAAGAGCGCAATCCCGAGAAACAACAGGATAAGTCCGCAGGAAAATGCAAGAAACAGCCCATATGTCAGCAGATCGATCGGATTGCCAAGCAGGCAGCTAATGACTCCCATTAGCCCATATCCAAAGGCAACAATCGTCAATAACACCGCAGCCAGCCCAATATATTTGCCTGTAATGAAAGACAAGGTGCCTATAGGATACGTGGATAACAGCTGCCAGCTTCCGTCCTCCTTTTCAGCAGTCAACGAGAAGGAGCCCAGAAACAGTGTCATCAAGGGTAAGAGATACAGAATCAGATTCAGCATCGAACCTGTCGTGCTTGAGTATCCCTGCACCGGATTCTGCGCATTTAGCAGTAACAAGCTTAAACTGAATGTACAAAAGAGGACCAGAAACGAATACGCCCAGGGATTGCGAAATCCTGTTTTCAACTCTCTCCTGGCGATCTGTATCATGTCAGACATTGCATTCACCATTCCTTATCAGCATCAGTGATGACCCGAGTTCTCTTTCGATTGGCCCTCTTGATGGTCACCTTCACTCATATCATGATCCGAGCCTTGTTCCATATCATGATTCGTTCCGTCCCCGTCATGGCTGTGTCCATGTCCATCGCCTTCCATTTTCATGTTATCCATATTTTGAGTCCAGTCATGGGAGGCCAGTTCATCTGCTGTCATGATTGTGCCTACACCCTGCTCCGCTACAAATGCTTCGGCTGAAGCCTTGTCCTTGAAGTTCAACACACCATAAGCCATCGGTGTCTTCAGGGAAGCGTCATACACATACGTCGCTTTGCTGAATTCAATCCATTCTTTGTCATTGTAATCCCGAACATAATCCATGCCGATATTGTCCGTTCCGTTTTGTTTCTTCCATTCATTCATACAGCCGATATCATCAAATTTGTAGTTTTTGCCGTCCTTCGTTGTGAGTTGTGTAGCAAATGCATCATCCTTCACCTGCATATTGCAGATTGCACAGATATCCACTTCCTCGTTAATCGGTACAGCCGCATATTTCTGTCCGCAAGCCGTTAACATCACGGTGCCCAGAAGCAGCACCATCGCCAGCATCCATCTTTTATTCATTTTCTCCATACCCCCATATAGATCATCGTACTTGCAGATAAACCGACCAGAAGCAGACCAAGCAGCCCCACCAACCCTGATCGGGTGTGCCCATCAGCTGCAGCTGCTCCTGTATGTTCTTCTCCGATTCGAATCTGAGGTGTTTCGTCGGTTGTCCAGCTGCCCTTGCCTTCCGAATGCAAATCACTCAGAAACACCATGCCGGGTGATTGAAAGAACAGCTGATATGCAGCATTCCGGCTGATCAGCTGCTCATAGAATGGATTGATCGCATAAGACAGCTCGCTCATTCCATCCTGATTCACGTCAAGTCCCTGAAAGGAATCCCAATAATTGCCCTTCATCTTGTTGCCTTTACTGTCCATCGCAGATGCATCAATCACGTTGGAAACAAACCGATTTTGCGTGAACGCATTGCCCTCTGCCAGCACCATCTGGATTCCCACAAAGTTGCGCGTAATGTCGTTATCCCGAATTTCGTTATTCGACGATTCCGCAATATTCATGCCCACACGGTTTCCCTCAACCGTATTGCTGATAATTTCGGACTGGTGTACGTCATAGAGCAAAATGCCTTGAGAATGCACATTTGTGCTTTGTTTGCGGAACGTGTTACCTGTGACAATCGTGTTTTTCACACCCATGATCATGCCGCCCGTCATATTCTCTTCTCCCGTATTGTTCAGCACAGAGGAACCGTCGATATACATGCAGTGAATGCCATACCTTGTTCGAAGTAACCGATTATCCTGTACCCGTGCGTTCCGGCTGTTCTCCAGGTAGATTCCGTCGAGCACGCCCTGAATGTGGTTCCCCTCAATCCGGCTGTTATCCGAATTCAGGAGATCGATACCGTTTCCTTTTTGCGTGCTGGAGGCTGTGCTTGCCCCTGCCCATTCAATCGTGTTGTTACGCAGCACCGCTGAATCAGCATCACGCAAGAGCAATCCAGCGCCTTTCGTGTGAATGGTAAGCTCACTGATTTCATTATTGCTGCCCGTTATGTGCACAGCAGCAGTCGGCTGTCCTCCATGATGTTCCATCGTAAAACCACGAAGCTTCACATCGTCAGCCTGAATGAGAATGGCAGTTTTATCCTGCTCGTTAATAATCGTTACAGCAGCATCACCAATCAGAGTAAGTGGTTTATGAATAGCTACCGGACCCGAATAGGTTCCCGCTTGTAGCTGGATCACAGCACCTGGGGCCGCATTATCGATAATGGGCTGAAGCGGAATCGGTTCCCGGTTGGCCTCCCCTGCCCTGGCTGCTTGCAGCGGGAGCAGCAGTATAAGGAACAGGGCAGCGGTCATCATGAAACCAGCTTTAAGAGCAGGCAGCCAGCCCGGCCCGAATCGTTTGTTTGCATTACTTTGATCGTTCATATTCAGGATGTGTATGCCCCCGTTCCCTCTGCTTTTTCCCTCCATTGCATCGTCACTTCCCTCCATTCTTTCTTGATTCTTTGCACAAATTAAGCGTTATCACAGTCCTTTACACAGTGTATCGAAAATGCTTCATTTCCCATATAGCTCCATCAGGCTATAGGCTTGTTCGTTTTGTGTCCAAATTGTGATGGAACGAAAAAAAGCCGCCACATGGGCGACTTTAGAAAGTGAATTATTCAAATGTATAGGTCCAGAACCGCTCGCGTCCGAAACGCGCCTGAAGCTCTTCATCATTCAGCTTGCGGTTGCCCATTAGCTCGGCGGCCTGGAACTGAGAGCGGTGGGCACGAATGGAAGCCAGCTTTTGCTCCAAAAAACCGCTGACATCTACCGTCACATCCGGTTTGCCAATATGCTGCTCGTGATTGTTGGAGAAGGCTACGCATTGCACGACAGGACGCTCGTCTACTGGAAGACGGCTTATCGTTCTGACCACTGCGGCTCCAGTTGCATCATGATCAGGGTGTACGCTGTATCCGGGATAAAAAGTAAAGACCAGAGTGGGCTTGATTTCCTCAAGCAGGGCCATAATGCTGCCGTCCAGCAGCTGCGGATCCTCGAACTCTACCATTTTATCGTGGAAACCAAGCATCCTCAGATCCTGAATCCCGATGGCGCTTGCTGCCTCAATAAGCTCGTTTTTACGAATGGAAGGCAGGGTTAAACGGTTTGCAAACGGTGGAATTCCCATGTTACGTCCCATCTCGCCCAAGGTCAAGCAAGCATATGTAACCTGTGCTCCACGATCAATGTATTTGGCTAAGGTGCCCGATACCGAGAATGCTTCGTCGTCTGGATGGGGATAAACCACCAGGATGCGTTGGTGCTCATCTTGTGCATTCTTTGTCATATGTTGTTCCTCCGCTCCCATTAGAACTTCTCCCGGCTCAGCTGTAAAGCTACAACCAGTTTGCCTTGGCTGTCATGGCCGGCCATAATCAATTTTTCTTGTTCCTGCTCATCAATATGTGTAAGTCCTTCAGCATAAACCCAGCCATCTGTCGTTTTCAAACCGACACGGTATGGTCCCTCACCAGAAATAGAGCCCTGTGTATATCGAATGGCCGCATTGGTTATAAAAGCTGAAGCTGGATGCCGTGAACTATCGTAATGTTGAGCGTAAGCGCCCGTTGTCATTTCAAGATGCATATATACATCCTGATTAACAAGGCGATCCAGCCGAAGCTGAATATCTTGTGGTTGTATCAGTTGCATGACGGCCTCCCTGTTTCATGTAAAGTGTGAACTCTATTTTATCATATGCAACAAGGAATATACATTCAAAGCTGGCTTGCTGCATAAAATGAGGTGGTCTGCCTCAGATGTATTCACTAAAACAGGAACATTCTTCTGTCTATTTTTCTATTTTTCATTGGTCACCTGATCGATTACATTAGATATAACACAAAGTATCTTAAACTCATCAGAATTCAACATTGCCGATTCATTGTTTTAAAAGGGGCTGCTTCCATGAAATCTTTTATTCAGTTATTACATTTTGGCTATCATCAGGCCATGAGCTGCATTTTTCCTGTAGCCATTTTTGGAACACTTGCGTTGTCCAGTGTCATTCCGTTTCCTTATATTCATCGCTATGATGCAATCCTGCTCATTCTGCTTGCTGTACAATATTTGATGTTCCGCAGCGGACTGGAAACCTGGGACGAGATCAAGGTCATCTGTGTGTTTCACCTGATTGGTCTTCTGCTCGAAATCTACAAAGTACATATGGGATCATGGTCATACCCTGAACCTGCGTACAGTAAAATTTTCGGCGTCCCGCTCTACAGCGGATTTATGTATGCCAGCGTGGCCAGCTTTATGTGTCAAATCTGGCGAAGACTGCGGATGGATATGACTGGCTGGCCGGGTCTGCTTCCCTCTGCACTGCTCGGCGGAGCCATCTATCTCAATTTTTTCACGCATCACTTTATTCCGGACTTTCGCTGGTGGCTCACGGCTCTTGTATTTGTGGTCTTCTGGAAAACGTGGATCATCTACAGAGTGCGATTCGTTACTTACCGAATGCCGCTGTCTCTTGCGTTTATCATTGTCGGATTTTTTATCTGGCTGGCCGAAAATATCTCTACTTTTCTAGGGGCCTGGAAATATCCCGATCAGCATGAAAGCTGGCAGCTGGTCAGCTTCAGCAAGATCAGCTCCTGGTTTCTGCTCGTGATTATCAGCGTAATCATCGTTGCACAGCTTAAATATGTGAAAGCGAAAAGGAGCGTGCAATCCTAAGGGAAAGTTGGCCTGCGGATCACTATCACATGGAAGAATTTCGTTTTCCTAACGTTAGTGATCCGCTATCATTTGTCATCTCCACCTGCTTCTCGCCGACCCGTTTCCCTGCTTCATCGTATACTTTAATTGTATATGCTGCATGATCTGACACAGGAAGCATGGCAAACCAGATCAGCTTGTCTATCCCTGCCTGGACGACCCTCGCTTCCGTACTAAACCCGGCGTCTTCACCATGAGGCTGTGATTCAGCAGTAACACGTACTACTCCCGAATGCTCTATCGTGCCAAATACCATTGGGAATGGTGTCTCCAAGCCCTCCAGCCTTGGCATATTCATATAATGTAACGCATATTCTGACGGGTCGATCTCGCTGGTACCATAACCGCCGCCCCATACCCATTTCCATCCAAACAGGCTTTTACGCACATACTCCAACTGCAGATTACTGGATGCCCCGCTGTTCGTTCTTTCTGTAAACAAGATCACACCACCATCAACGGGCTCCTGATGAACTACACGGACATGATGAGATGAACTTCTGAATTGTTCAACGGCATCCTCAGGCGTGCTGCCGATCGGAATCGACATAGTTTCGTCTAGCCCCATGGCTTTGGACATGGTCTGGTCAGCCAGACCACCAGGTCTTTCTGTTATATACATATATGTATAGACCATTATCAAAGAGAGCGCTAAAAATGCAACCGTTACGATTATAATCTTAAAAATGCTTCTCTTCCCTTGACTCATGTTCAAGCCTCCTTCTTAAAAAAAGCCGCCAATCGGCGGCTTCATCTTATTAAGGTCGCATAGTCATGCCTTAGGCAACTCTGGTGAAGATTTTTCATATGTCCTGTCCTGAATTAATATTCTCCAAGGAATATCACTTCTGTCTCTAATTCCACCTGGAACGTATCCCACACCTTTTTCTGAATAAACTGAATCAGGTCCTCATAATCCTTGGCTGTTGCATGATCCACATTCACGATAAAGCCTGCATGCTTCATCGAAATTTCAGCTCCCCCGATGCGGGTGCCCTGAAGCTGACAATCCTGAATCAGCTTGCCGGCAAAATATCCTTCCGGGCGTTTAAACACACTTCCGCAAGATGGGTATTCCAGGGGCTGCTTCGACTCTCTGAGAAATGTCAATTCATCCATCTTACTGGCGATCTCCTGCTTGTCACCTTGGCGTAGCGAAAATTTAGCATCGAGAATAATATAATGATCCATCTTGAAGAGACTGTTGCGGTAACTCAGCTTCATCTCTTCACGCGGAATAACAACAACATTGCCTTCACGAGTAATAACTGTGGCCTGCTCAATAACGTCAGCAATCTGGCCGCCATAAGCGCCAGCGTTCATATAAAGAGCGCCCCCGGTACTGCCAGGAATGCCGCAAGCAAATTCCAGCCCGGTCAGGCTATGCGCCAAAGCAGTACGGGATACATCAATAATGTCGGAGCCACTTTGTGCCACAATGCGCGTTCCCTCTACCTTGATCTGGTCAAAGTGGCTTAGCGAGATCGTTACCCCCCGGATGCCTCCATCCTTGATAATCACGTTAGAGCCTTTACCAATGACGGTCAGCGGCAGCTGGTGGCTATTCGCAATCTCTACTACTTTGGTGATCTCCTCCACCGTAGTCGGATGCACGAGAATGTCCGCTTTGCCTCCAATTCGAATAAACGTATGGTTTTTTAAAGGTTCATTAAATTTCACTTTTTCACTAGGTATGTGGTTCTCAAAAATATTCATGATTTTCTCTCCCTGCGTTCTTCAAAAAGAACATGATTCCTACATTGTAAATCGAAACACACTCCGATGACAATCTATATAAGTTGAACTAAAGAATTTACACAAACCACTCCGATCACAGAACAACCTTCCAATCGTTGCTATCCCCAGATTTTTTCGATTCCCTTTTCCAAAGGGGAAAATCCGGTGATAAAGGCGACCGCTACGCTTTTCCAGGTTTTTTCTGTCCTCTTCGTTCACGTGTAAAAGAATAGTTTTACTTATATTTCCCTGTACAGACCGATGAAATTCAACCGTATACTATAATGATATTCGCCTGTTTATTGAATAGGTACTCAAGTACAAGCTAAATTATAAATGAACATGAATATTTGAATAGGTTGGCATAAAAGCAATAGCGCTGCGGATTTATCAACCGCAGCGCTTGAACATTCTACCACATATTCTGGATATCATCTATCTTTTGAATAGAAGACCGGTTCATTCCCGTCCGTCGACTGGAATATCAGTCTTCGTCAATTCAGCGGATAACGCCCATAACCGAACAGCCTGCTCTGGATCAATGGCATATGGCTTTACACCGTAAAAAGCACCGTGCTCGGGAGCCATCTCACTGATATTACAATCTTCACAGTACACTCCGCCCATGCCTTCAAGCTTGGGAGCAGTTGCCGCCCACACTTGAGTTGCAGCCCCCTGTTCAGGAGATTTGAACGCCGGGTTCGCTACATTACCGTCTTCATCAATCCAGCCGAGTGCAACCATCTCTTCTTTGGGCATATGGCGCTGTAATGGAGTCATGATTCCACCCGGATGAACCGCAAACGCACGAACGCCATGCTGCTTGCCGATTCTGTCCAGCTCTACCGTGAACAAGCTGACGGCTGTTTTGGATTGGCCGTAGGCTGGGAACTTCTCGTATCCCTGTTCAAAATGGATATCCTGCCAGCGAATCGGAGAGAAATGATGACCTGTAGAGGAAACAGACACAACACGTGCTCCACCCTCATTAACGAGAGCAGGCCATAATAGATTGGTCAAAGCAAAGTGCCCCAGATGGTTCGTGGCAAATTGTGCTTCCCAGCCTGGACCTACTCGTGTCTCGGGGCAAGCCATAATGCCTGCATTCAGGATCAACATATCAATGCTTCGTTCACTTTCCAGAAAACGCTCGGAAAATGCACGAACACTCGACAGATCGGCAAGGTCCAGCTCATCAACCTCCACATTTTCCAAATCCGTCAAAGCTTCACGCGCAACTTCAGGTCTGCGTGCAGTTACAACAACATGTGCTCCCGCACGAACCAGTGCACGGGTAGTCTCCAGTCCCAGACCGGAATATCCGCCCGTCACTACGGCGAGACGCCCTGATAGATCCAGACCGCGTAAAACCTCAGCCGCTGTACTGTTCTTGTCAAAACCTGAATTCATTTTTTGTTGTGGTGTTTTTGTATTTTTGTTCATATCCATTCAATTTAGCTCCTTGTACTCTCATTAGTAACTGTAATTGCTAATAGTATTGATCCCGGTTGGGACTTCTATAAACAGTCTACACCTTAGAGTAAACTCGAAGTCAAATGATGCCCGTTAAGAGTAAGGGACGAAAAAAGCCGCCATTACGGCAGCTTTACTCTACTTCTGATGGATCTGGAAGACATCCCCGGCGTTACCGCCAAAAACGATAAATCCTTTCTTCGGAAGTTTGGTTGTCTGTTCACCAGTCGCGATGGAGAACTGCAGCACCTGACCTTGATCATCATAAACCGCATAACCGCCGTGCTCCGGAGAATTCACTGTTATCGTTTTTTCTGCAGATTTCCCACCGATGGCATACCATCGTGCCTGACCGTTCGCTGGAATGGTTGCAATACCTGATTTTCCACTAAAAATCGGCCGAATGGCCTTTTCCGAGATGTACTGCTGTCCGTTCTGCGTGAGAATTTCAGCATCTTGTTTCTTCATTAATTCCAAGTCAAAAGCATCTCGGCCGTTCATGATCGGGATTTCAGCCACATTGACGCTATGATTCACATCGGTAATTTTCGTCCCATTCACATAGCCGTGCTTTGCATTGACCTTGAAGGTTTTAATCAGCTGTGATGGGAGCAGATAGAAGATCGATGTAATTTTTTCGTCCAGCGCAAAATATCGCAAGCCATTCCGTGCAGTCCACTTCTCACTAATAACCGCATCCAGTTTGTTATGCTCAAGCTTTTGATAATCATATGCGCTCATCCTCATTTGTCCCAGCCCAGGCAAGGTCAGATACCCTTGAACTTTCACATATGTTTTAGCATTTCGTTCCTTCACAAAGCTCACCTTCACACTTCCGTCCTTGCTGGTAAAATACCCGTCACCTGTATACACATAATTTTGTTCAGCAATCAGTCCGCCCAGCATAGCTGGTAATGTGAATGCTGCATTCTGAATATCGATTTCCGTAGTTGCTCCAACGGTTCCATACAAGCCGGAGTAATCGTTCAGCTCAGCAGGCATCTCGGTCGGGACTGGTGCAGAGAAGGTGCGATCCGGCTTGATGTTGTCGATGATGCCTTGTTCCTTCAGTACTTCCAGCAACACTTTAGTGGCAAACATCTGATCAAAAACGGAAGAACCGCCCGAAGATAATACAGCCATAGAGATGTCATGCTCTGGAATTGTAATTAGAGAAGCGTGATACATCATCGTATCACCTCCCTTGGTCAATGCCTTGACACCATACTCACTGAATGGAGCAAGCTCAACGGCATCCCAGCCAAGCCCGAAGTTGAACGAATTGATTTCGTCAGATACCCATATGCCTTTGCGATATTCAGGACTTTGCATTGCCTTGACGGAAGCATCCGATAGAAGCTCCGGGCGGTTGCCTATTAGCATCTCGGCAAATTGCGTCAACTCCTCAGCCGTTGAATAAATGCCACCCGTGCCGATGATATTTGCATTTTCAACAGGCATCTTCGGTTTGAGTGTTGGCCAATAGGTCTCAGCTAACCTGTCTCTATTGAAAGAATCCAGCGGTGTCTTCGTTGAATCCAGCTGCAACGGCTTACTGATAAACTGTTCCACATATTTGCTGTAACTTAGCCCACTTATGCGCTCCACCAAAATCTCCAGCAATTGAAATCCATCATTACAATAAACCGAGTATTCGCCAGGCTTGGATTTGAGCCGTTCGGCCTGAAGCTTGCTCAGTAACTCATCGTGGTTACGTGTATCGTTATCATCAAACAGCATGCTGTTTCCATACTGCGAACCGTATAACCCGGATGAATGGTTCATTAACATACGCGGTGTGATTTCTTTATAGCGGGGATCTGCCATTTTGAAATCGGTAATATACGTGGTAAGTGGCTGATCCAGGTCAACCTGACCAGAATCGACCAGCATCATAACCGCAGTAGTCACCACCATTTTGCTTACGGAGCCTATGCCGTACATGGTGTCTTTGTGCACGGCTTTGTGGCTCGCCTTGTCATGAAATCCAGCACCATCCGATAAAATAATTTCCCCTTCGTCCATAATGGCATATTGCAGGCTTGTGACACCGTAATTTTGAACCAGCATGTCAGCGATTTGTTTAGCTTTCCCTTGGATTGTCTGCTTTGCATCCGCCTGGGCTTTGCCCCCGGATACAGGCATGATGACGAGCATGAAGGCACATAAAACCGTGATTATCCTTTTCATTCAGACTTCCTCCTTTGGATAGATATACATGAATGGATTCATCATACCCGGCCAAGGCGTTGCCTGCGGAAAAGAACCCCGAATGGAAAAAAACAACCCCTGAACGACAGTTCAGACGTTGTTTGTGTTGTAAGGAAGAACAACCATGTTGTTAAACGATCGCTGCCCTTGCTCAATCGTCATGTGACCTCCATATTTGCTGCATATTCTGGATATATTAGTCAGGCCAAAACCATGAAATTCTGAATCCTTTTTGTCACTCTTTAGATTCGTTGCGGGTAATGCTGTGTGATTCATAATCTGGATCACCAGTGCAGAAGCTGTGGAATGAATGGACACTAACATATAGCGATCTTCGGCAATCCGTACTTTTTTGGATGCTTCAACAGCATTATCCAGAATGTTACCAAGTACCACACACAAATCGTATCGTTCGATGCCTATATGCTGGGAATGCAGCTGTATTCGCGTATCGACCCGAATTCCGTTTGCCTGCCCAACCGCCAGCGTATTTGTAACCAGAGCATCAATGACAAGGTTACCGCTATTCACACGTTGGTAAGCATGTTCAATCGTATTCAAGGTTACGTGCATATGCTCTGTTGCTGCTGACAGCTCATTACGCTTCACACATTCTTCGATATATAGAAACTGTTGATTGATATCGTGGATAATACCTTTTATGCTTTTGAAGCTGTGTACGGTCTTCTCATAATTGGCATCCTGATAATCCATCTGCCGCTGCAATTGTTCATTCTCATGAGCAAGCTGCGCCTTCTCTACGATATTGTCGAACACATATACAATGAACACGTTGAGAAAAAGGGAGCCCAGCACCGAAAAAATATAATAGATATTTTTTTCACTGTATATAGAAATGACATTAATCTGATATACCGAAATCACGGTTACAATTAAAAATAAAACATAAAACCGATAATGCACGGCAAAGCTCCGGCGTTTGGCAATGAGGTGAACAATGGTAATCACCACAAACATGATGCTGCATCCCAACAGTAGAACTTTGGAGAACAGCCATATCGCTTCCGGGCCATAGACAGCCTCTTTAAGGTAGTCGATGCCGTCAAACTCACTTACAACATAAACTGAAATGATATTTACCGTTGTTAGCAGGGCTGCATACATAACCGTAAACATAATCTTCAGCTTCAATTCTACCCGATAGGATTGGGCCAGAGTGAAGATATAGATCAATGCAAGAGCAGTTGACAGAACTGAAGGTAATCGCGTAGCCAAATAAAAGAAATTCAACAGGATAAACACAATAAAATAGATTGCTCTGCGAGGTTTGCGTCTGGTCTTGCCCAATACAGAATCAAAATAATAATTCGCTTGAAAGGTCATGAGCAGGGTCATAAAAATGATGGGCACCAGATACAAAATATTCATCTTACTGGACCCTCATGATCATAAATTTGGTATACGTATCCTTGACTTCTTTGATTTTGGAACGGCCTATGGGCAATGAGGTTCCATCCAGCATAGTTACTTGTGCTCCCGTAAACTTGTGTACATGCATTAGATTGATAAGAACGGATCGGTGAATCTGCATAAAACCATGCTCTTTCAGCGTGGCAGCATAAGCTGATAAAATACCTTTCGTTTCATAAGAATGATCACTAGTAACTACCTTTAGCTTGTTTTTAACCGTAAGGCTTTTGATGACCTCAATCCATAAAATATCTTCATATTTCAGCATCAAATCATCGTAATCCGATTTAATCACAACGTACTTTTTATCCATAGCTTGAAAATACTGATGAAGTTTGATCAGCTTCTCTTCCAATACGCTCTCTTGAATGGGCTTGATCAAATATTGAAAGGTCATGACATCGAAACTTTGAACCATATACTCGGGATAACTGGTAAGGAACATGATCTGCACATCCATGATCTTCAATTTTCTGAGTTCATTTGCTGTCTGTATGCCATTCATACCACCCATCTCTACATCCAGAATAAGCAGATGAAACGTATCCCCCTGGTCCTTATAATATGTTATGAGCTCTTCTCCCGAGCTGAACATCATGGTATGAAACTCCATATCCGTTTTGAGGGAGATTTTAGTCAGTATGCTTTTTACAATCTGCCTCTGTTGTACATCATCATCACATATGGCTACATGGTACATTTAATCCCGCCTTTCGTTAATGCAGATCCATTCAGTCATTCTATTAATATACTATGTTGTCTTCCGCTGTAGAAGAAATAAGGGCGAAGTGCATACAACAGACCCTGAGCAGCAAAAATTGCAGTGATGAGCTCTGCTGCGCCATAAACCAGAACACAAGAAATAGGACAATGCAGTGGTTACACTGCCTCGTCCTGGTTGTATTTCTTTTTCAATTACAGGCTTAAAAAATGGTAGGGACCATACCGCCATCCATGCGGATGGGTGATCCTCTGAAGCTTGAAGCGAATGGGCTGCATACAAAGGCAACCATTTTTCCGATTTCAGCCGGCCTGATGAATCGCTGCAGCTCGGATTGAGGCAGATTTTTTTTCATAAAGTGAATTTCTTTAGCCTCGAAATCAAGCAATTCATCCGCATAGATGCCTTCGATGATGCTCTGAACATTCTCCGAAAGGGTTGGACCCGGGAGGATCGTATTCACGGTTACTTCTGTTCCGGCCGTGAGCTTGGACAGCGTTTTGGACAGAGACAACAGCATGCTCTTGGTCATGCAGTACTGCGGCATCTGACCCGACGGCATCATTGCTTCTTCACTTGCAATAAAAACAATACGGCCGGCGCCATTGCTTATCATTCCCGGCATATAAAAACGGCATAATGCGTTGGCGGCAAGCACATTGGTACGGAAATAGGTCTCCCATACTTCATCGCTCACTTGCTCGTAACTCATCAGCTCATAGATCCCCATGCTATTAATTAAAATATCGACCTCTGGATGCTTCTCGAACAAGGCTTCCCTCTCCGCTCGGTCTGTAAGATCAGCTGTTGCCCTTTGCGGAGATGTATCAGGAAACATCGCCTGCAGTTCAAGAACCGTTTGCTCAACCTCATCGTCGTGCCGTCCATTAATGAGCACGTGAACGCCTTCTCTGGCGAGTTCTATGGCAATGCCTTTGCCAATACCTCTGGTTGATCCGGTAATCATTGCCGTTTTTCCTTTTAACCCCATATCCATCCTGTATATCTCCTTCTTTGTGTAAAAACTGTCCGAGATTCAACTCAGCAGCTGCAGCTGCGTGTTTCGGATAAGGATGATATTACAGAATCTGCGCTGCTCCGTAACTAGTCCCGAGCGCCATCACACATGCCTGACACGCCAATTGGACGGCGTATCTCCTTCCCAGGTACGGAAAGCACGATAAAATGAATTTTGATCCTGATAACCGATCAAATAAGCAATCTCTTTAATATTAAGTGAGAGATCGGACAGATATGCCCGGGCTTGCTCGTGACGCGCCTCGGTCAACAGTTGTTTGAAGGTGGTACCCTCCTGCATCAGTTTACGCTGAAGGGAGCGCTCGCTCATATGCAATTCTCTTGCAATAGTATATATATCAAGAGGTTTGTCTGAAAGATTCCGCTTGAAGATACACTTCACAATCTCGGACAAGGATTGGTATGGATGGCCAGCCAAAGATTTATCAAGAATCGGGGTCAATATGTCCAGAAGCTCCACATTGTAAGACTGAAACGCCAAGTCCAGGTCCAGTCTGTTCAACGTCAACTGATTCAATCGAGAGCCTGTATGAACCTCACATCCAAAAAAGGCTTCAAGCGTTTTCACATCTCCCATCGGATGTGTGAATTCAACCAATTCAGCAACCAGAGGTTGTCCTGTTCCCCGTCTGCCAAGCTCAAGCAGAAATGCCAACGTTGTGCCAATCAGGAGTGCAGGCCCTTCTTCGGAATGATGCCAATCCAGTTGAATAAAGCACCGGTCACCTGCTTCCCTCATATGCAGACGCTCCGGGGGACATATCTGCTTGTACCGTGTCATACGCACCAGTGCGTCCCGATAATCCCTGGTATGATAAGCTGCCAGTACGCTCGGTGGATATTTAGAAACCTCAAATGATTTTGTCAGTCTGACAATCGCTTCTGCCGTATCTCCAACAAGGTTCGAGTAGGCCTGCCATATGGAGAAATATTGTTCCTGAGTGACCTCGGATTCATGGATAGAGGAAGGAATCACATCGGCCTCTTCCGCAATATCGTGCATTGTAATGCCAAGTTGATTTAAACTATCCCAGAAGCCGGGATGTATTTTAATCCCAGGTGAAAAAGCAGCCTTCATGGTTATAAACTCCTTTGCTATGTGTCAGGGAATTCAGCTTCTGTCTTACCCTCTATATAGCAAAACACGACTGACCAACAGTGGTCAATCGTGTCTTATATACAGCTATTCGATAAGAGCCGCCTTGATCAAGGCATTGACCCTTGAGTTATAGAGCAACCCGATATGAGTCACCAGATTAACCGAAATATTGTTCGCGCCGTCCAGTCTGGATAATGCAGGCGATACAATGGTATCACTCGTTGAATAGATCGAGGTAACTCTAATCCCGTCTGGTGCTCTGCTTGTTGTCAGTCGATTCGCTCCGCCCAGCGTAATCAGTTTATCCACTTTATCAATGCCTCCACGGTTCAGTATGTAATACAGGCTGTTGGCTCCTCCCATACTGTGAGCAACGATATGTACTTTGGAGTGCCCCGTTTGCTGAAGCACATCGTCCACAAATCGGCTGATTGCCGCAGAGTTTAACAGTTGATTCCCTGCTTTGCTCGGGAGATCAATGGCAAATAATTCATCATTCGACCATCCCTCACCCCGCAGATATCTCTCAATTAAAGCAAAATTGCTGTCTGACCCGGTTAAACCGTGGACAAAAACGATTGGCGTGCGTTCGGTTGCAGCAGAAGCCTTCAAACTCTGTCCAAAACCAGGCAAAGTAAAAATAAAGACCATGCTCATGCAAACCATTAACAACAGCTTTAACTTTCTCAAACAGATCATCCTCCTGTGAAATGAGATACCCATATTTTACAATTAAGAAAATGGAAAATATATGGAACTTTAGTCTCATTTCACCAAAAGAGTATGATTTTAACTTCTAATGATTTTGTCGAAACAGCGGTGTCCTCCCCATGTCGCATGACCCATTACACTGCCTGACTATCCCTCGACGATATCCGCATGCAGATGTGACGCCGCTTCCATCATCACTGGAACGATCGCCTCATTCGAAATTGCAACGTATAACTCCCCCATATATAACCGGAACGGATGCTGTTGTCCTTCATGCTCCCACATAAAGAAATCCCCTTCAATGGTCATCGTACTCTCCGCTCCAACGATATTAAGCACCGTGGAATAAGTGAACTCCGGCTTGGAGGCAAAGTAAGCTTTGCATTCTTCCAGAGAGATTTGTTGTTCCGGATTGTTTTCCTGCATCGATCTGGTTATTTTAAAGCGCTGATTCATTTTGCTATGCCCCCAACTTCATTTAATTTGTATTCTCTGCTTCATTTCATAACAACGTATTTTCTCATTTCATTCTGCGAATGTCAAAGTACATGTCAAGATTGTTTAGATTATATGTACCTGAATCTCCCAATTTAGATCATCATGAGCGCTCGTCCATACGAACGTACCCGCATTGAATATAGTATTCTATCTGAATGATAAGGAGGAATATCATATGACCCAATTACTTGATGCGAGAGTGTCAGTGAATGCACCTACCTTTAATTCCATCGCCATTCCTATTCCCGCCATTAATACACCTACATTATTTGCACAGATCGGGTTATTGACTGCAGGCTCAGGTCCCAATCCGCGAGTTTCTCTGAAAGGCACGATTACAGTCGAGCTTCCACGCGCGCTTTTTCAAGTCCGAATTACGATTGTACGAGGGACTGCCGCAACCGATCCGCTCATTTATTCTGCGAATCACAGGTATGCTCTCCGGGGATTGATTGTGCCTGAGGTCATCATATTTTCTGCCAATGACTATAATCCCCCTATTACTCCGCAGCTAACCTATACTGCATTTATCACTACCAATCTGCTTGGCACCGTCCGGGTAGGTCCTGAAAATTTTGACGGATTTATCGTTTCAGATTAAGTATCAGATTAAGCTTTGGTTTTTAATGACTAACACCCCATCCTGTGATCTAGATCTGGATTATGAGAACAGGAATGGGGCATTTGCACGTTAAGCTAATTGCCGAAATAGACATCCAGCTTGCCCGTTGGCGGCGTGGTTGCCATCCACACGGCGGCCAGATTATCCGGAGCATATGTTGCAGCCGTAATATAGTCTCCGATTAATGGCGTTGGCACCGGTGCAACACCATTTGGATTAAATGACGTTGTTGTCAGACGACGATTGCTGAAGCTCACTCCGCCATCAAAGGACTCTGCAACAAATACATCAAGCAGAAATCCATCAATTCGATTCGTATAGTAAATTACCCGTATCGTTCCCGCAAATGGAGAAACGGTGATGGATGGAAAAAAGTTCTGTGTACCTGCCGGTGCGGCAGTAATGCTGACAGGATCAGTCCAAAGAAGTCCATCCGGAGATTGGCACAGTAAAACATCTGTATATCCGGCACGGGCATCATTCCATACTGCATAAACTGTTCCGCTGTTAGGCCCGTTAGAAATATCTGCACCCATGCTCAGATTGGTCTGCACTCGAAAATTATAGTTCGGTACAGGCAATGGTGAGGGTGCAGGCACCACTGAAGAAATAAACGTGGACTGCCTTGCAATTGGTGGCAGATACGTAATTCCGCCATCATAGGATATCCGTAATAGTGCTGAGGGACTGGCAGGTCCAGTAATAATATAACCCGCATAGACCTCACCCGAGAAGCCAACAGCAAGTGTAGCTCTGTCATGAATTCCCCGTGGATTGGACTGTCGTTCCGGTGCTTCCCAGGTCAGACCCTGTGTGACAGACCTTTGCGTAAAAATAGCAGAAGAAGTTGTTGCAAGCGGTGTGTAGCCTACATAAGCGTGACCTCTGTATGGACTGCCTGGTGATCGATCCACGGCGATGAATGGCTCATCATTATGTACAACAGTTCCAAATCCCAGCTGTACAATTACTGGTGGCTGAAACGTGGCTCCGTCATCAAACGATGTATAACTGGCAATTGTGCCATCATTGTTTCCATTAAACAAATGTACAGTAACAATAAATGTGCTTGGAAAAGTATAGTCAATTGTCGGCGCTTCCGACCCAGAGTAACCTGCCGGTTGCTGAAGTATCGTTGTTGACCATGTCACTCCACCGTCGATGGAACGATAAAATCCCGTAAGCGTCGGCCCCGTACTGGTATCCACAGCAACAACACACATAATATCGGGATTCAATGTGTTGACCGCAATGGAAGGCTCAAACTGGTTACCTCCCAAAGCACCGGTAATATTTACAACAGCCAATTTCATCACCTCTTTTTCTAAGGGATATTCGTGAACCGGTCAATTAACGTCATTTCTGATTGAAGGATGCGCTGTATAATCTGGCCAGTAGAATCAACGCCATAGACATGAATGATTGTGCTCGTCGCACTGAAAAAATCACTTTGCACTTCAAAAAAGGCAGCGTTAATCAACGGATAGATGAAGGTTCTTGTTGCTTGAGGCAAGATCTCAACTAAATCATGACCAATAGGAACCCGTGCTAGTTGTGCAGTATCCCATCTGAATACTTCCAGTTCAACATTAACAGGAGCATTAAGTGAGTCATTAATGCAAGTGACAATAATCTGCGTAGACTGGATCGGGCCTGAAGGCGGATTGTAGATAAATCCAGTAGAGTTCGGCAAAGAGTCACACTCCTTTCGCACCATATACTCCACTATACTTTCCGTTAAGCTTGTGTTATGCACACTCTATGTTTTCTCGTATTGGAACAATATGAAAATTTTGTTATGATAGATTTGGCTAATTCCTATGATCAATAAACTTGCCAAATTTAATTAATAGACTTGTAGAACCATAATGCTGAGTCGAATTCAAATCAATGATATGTGTTCCTAATAATTCATTTGAGCATACGAAAACAACCACACCTGGAGGTAAGCATATTCATGTTCATGCAACGTACTGGAAAAATCGCTGTTACAGCATTGCTGACTCTGTCCATGATGGGCAGCGTACCCGCAACCCATGCCGATAAACTTCTTGCCGCTCCCGCCATTTCCGTTCAATTGGATCATGTACCCTTAACGTTCGATGCAGCACCGCGTATTGATCAAGGGGTAACGTATGTTCCTTTCCGTACAGTCGGAGAAGCTCTTGGCATCGATATTAACTGGAACAGCAAAACACAGACCGTAACTGCGGTGAGTACATTGAAAGGAAAAACAACGAAGGTTGTGCTTCAGGTGGGAAGTAAAACAGCCACTGTAAATGGTACCAAAGTGCAGCTTGCTGCTGCCCCTGTGCAGCGTGAAGGACGTGTGCTCATTCCGCTCAGCTCGTTCAGTAGCCAGTTCGGTGTACGTACTGGATGGAATCAGGCTACACGAACCGTCTCTATGGTGTCACCTCAGCGTGAGATGCACCTTCGGGCATTCTATGCCGTGAGATCATACCACGAGATTGATCTGTTACCCTCTATGAATTCGGTTGCTTTTGGCTGGAGCCGGATTGACCGGGATGGTGAGTTTACACTGGAAGGCAAAGAATATCAGATTCCGCCCGCTGCTGGTGAGGTCACACCTGAATCTATCGTAGCTGGTGCCGCTGAACAGCAAATTCAGCCGAGTCTGATGGTGTATGCGCTCGATGGAAACGGAGAATTAACGAAAATGCTGAGTGACAGCACGTTACGGCAAAAATCGATGGACGGCATTCAGGCAGCTGTTCAGGAGTATGGCTTTGGCGGTGTGGTGCTTGATTTTGAGGGACTTGGCTTCAAGCTGGATGCATCCCGGCAGCAGCAATTGCTTAATCAATATGTAAAGCAGCTAAGAGAGGTGCTTCCGTCCAACATTTCCATTTCTCTGGCCCTTCCTCCACTTAATAGTGCTTATAAAGGATACGATTACAAAACACTTGCGTCCATCGCAGACGACCTTATCATTATGGCGTATCAATACAATCCTGTGGGGACCAAAGCTCAGGTGCCTGAACCGAACAGTCTGGTCGATCAAGCCATTCAGCTTGCGCTGCAGGCGGGTGCACCGAAAGAGAAGCTGCTGCTCGGTATCAATTTGAACAGTGAAACATCTTCGTCCGTGAATGACAAGCTGGGACTTGCCAAACGTTACGATCTTAAAGGAGCCGCCTTCTGGCGACTGGGCATATTCCGCTTGCACGGTTCGGGAATGGAAGACGCTATCCGTGACTCTGTTATCAAAGAGTAGAGGAACCTCTACTCGCAATCATATAAATGTAAAAGAGAATCACATGTCGCTTTGAACGTGTGATTCTCTTTTGCATGTAATATTCCTCTATTTCATTACCTTATCCACACCGCCAAATAACAGCTTGACTACTGCACTCGGTCCAGGCAAACGTGGATTAAAGAGCAGCAGGATACCAATAACCGCGCTGATTGCTGTAATCCCTCCTGCAATCCACCTGACCTTGCTCTCTTTACTATTTTTCCATTCAACATAGATGATGGTTGCTGCCAACAGCAGCACTCCAAGAACCGAGCCAAGTTTGATCATAACGCTCCCTGCCTTCCTGCATGTGTACTTCATAAAAAGGATCTATGGTTTTTTTTCGTTCTCATCGGGAATACCCTGTGGTCCGGTTGACTTGCCCGAACGCACAACCTTGGTCTTTACCTTAATCTGTACATCAAGATCAGGATAGATTTTCTCCCAGTTCTTCTCTTGCTTTTTCCACTGCTGCGGATAGAATCTTCGGAATTCAACCGCGAAATGGTACAAGTCTGCTCGCATCTCCTGCTGTGACAGATGCAGCGCAGCCTGAGCCAGTTCCTGAAGCTTTTTTCCCCACTCCTGTTCCAGCTCTTTCAGAACGGAAGGGTCTGTCAGGTCACCATCCGTTGTGTTCAGCAAAACTTCTCCCTGGGTTTCAATATTAACCAGCATTCGCCACTGGCCATTGGCGATTTTTGGCTTTAATTTTGTTTTAATGTCTAGCGGCTGGATAGAAAAAGAACCTTTGGAGGACCGGAATTCCACGGGCATAATAATGTTGTTAAGATCTTTGGCAAGCAGCAGCACACCGACTGTCATCGGTTCCGTTATGGTTCGAACATAACGATCTTTCTTGTAAAGACTTAATCCTTTAAGATAAGGTGTTGTTGCGAGTTTGTCCTTCTCATCTTCCGACGGCAGAGTCAGCATACGCGACAAAATGACCGATTCGCTGGGCCCTTCAATGGATTTTGCCAGCTCCAGCACTGTCGTTCGGGTACCGAGCCTCAAATTAGCCATCTCACGCAAAGTTTCAGCAGAACTTCTTTCCAACGGATCAAGCAAGGCCAGTATTCCTTTGGCAGACTCTGTCGTGGAAAAAACATAAGCATGCTCCCTGATCTGCGGGTATCGCAGAAAAAAGTCAATATACTCACGCAGTCCATGCTTGCCCGCATCCTCGTTAATCACAATGACTTCGCAGTGCCCCCAGAACATATTTCTCGGAACTTTACGCTGCAAACGATTCAGAGCCTCTGCGATGTTTTGACCCTCAGCTGTACGGATTAATGTCACTCCACTGGGACTTCCGCCACCCCCGGTACTATCTCCTCCACCCGCTTTTCGCGGAACGAAAATCTGAGCGGTAAGATGAACTTTGTCATTCTCGTAATCAACACCTGTAGCCATCACAATCGCCATATCGTTAATTTCAATCCGGTCCCAGCAGCCGCTTAACACTACGCAGGACAGCACAGATACGAATGTTATTAACATGCGCCATGTCCGTACGATTCCCATCATCTGATCAGTGACTCGCCTGTTTCTTGCGCACATGCGACCACCCCTTTTTCAGCCATGCCAGACCATACGTAAGGCCTGGCAGCACCAATAACACACTGATGGTATAGAGATTGGCGGAGGCTGTAATCAAGCTGGATAAACCGGCGCCTTCTGTAACTACCCAATAGGCAAAAACGATGGACAAAAGGGACAATGGCCATACCAGCGGTTTATAATCTTTCATGCCAAACCACTCTGCGGTTGCAGTAACCGAGATATACAGAAACACAGAAATCTTGACAAAGATACCAAAAATCCAGATGGCAATAATCACCGATTCAATATGCTGCAGGAAGTCCGCTATCGTAATGTATCTGGCAGCTATCATAACCGGGAAAACAAACGTATCCGTCAAATCTCCGATCAAAAACAGACAAAACACATTGGTGACGGTCATCGCGACTGTCGTCAGAATCAGAGAACCGAATAGAATGTGTACCGTTCTTTTTTTTCGATTGACATAAGGCATCAAGAAAGCAATAACGATATACTCACTGAACCATGCCCCCGGCGCCATAGCTCCTTCCAGGACAGGCAGCGGACCATTCTCCATAAACGGGAACAGCTGGGCAGGATTGAGCTCACCGATTAACAATACAAAAATTAATGCCAGAAGCACGATCACCAGCGTAACAAAAATTTGTGCAGTCCTTCCCACCACTTCAATGCCGAGTCTTACATTGATTGCACAAACGATAATCATCGTCCCCATAATCACAAACATGGGTGTTCGCGGCAGGGCATTGTTAGCAATAAATTCGCCATATTCGCGCACAACCAACCCCGTCAGATGGGGCATAAATAAAATGTATATCAGTCCTAACATCTTGCCCGGAATCTTACCAGCAATTAACACACTGGATTGAATCAGGGTCTTTCCCGGATACATCCGATGCAGTCCAAGCGATATTCCAATACTGGCAATCCCGAGTATGGCCCCAATTGCTGGTGTCATCCACATATCATGACCGGCATAATGCATCGTAATTCCGGGAACAGACAGGATTGCTGTGGCAAGGATAGCCGGGAAAATCATGAATGCCAGCTGTGTTACGGATATTTTTCCTTGATCAGGTAACATGATCTTCCCTCCTTTTCCAATCCGGTTATGAATTAACGTGTTTTATTCCACGGTGACGGGCGCCACCATACATCCTTGACTTCCTTGGACATGGTTGGTGCAAGCGGCGACAGATACGGTGTGCCAAATGAGCGCAAGCTGCTGAGGTGGATAACGATTACGATAATGCCCAGCATGACACCTATCAGTCCCAGCGTTCCTGCAAGAATCATGACCGGAAATCGCAGCAAACGAGTAGCAATGCTGGCGGCGTAACGCGGAATCATAAAGGACGCTATCCCCGTAATTGCGACAATAATGATCATCGGTGCGGATACAATACCTGCTGTGGTGGCTGCCTGACCGATAATCAAGGCGCCAACAATGCTGACAGCAGAACCGACCTGCTTGGGCAAGCGCACCCCTGCCTCACGCAGCGCCTCAAAAGCGATCTCCATAATTAGCGCCTCCACTAAAGCCGGAAAAGGAATCTCCTCTCTCGCTTTGGCGATACTGAGCAGCAGTACAGTTGGAATCATCTCCTGATGAAAGGTTGTTATCGCCACATAAGCTGATGGAAGCAAGAGCGATAACACATAGAATGTGTATCTTAGCCAACGTAGAAATACACTCATGAATGCATATTGATAGTAGTCTTCTGGAGATTGCAGCATGGAAAATAACGTTACAGGTGCAATCAAAGTAAAGGGGGTACCATCAACAAAAATGGCAAAACGACCTTCAAGCAAGTTGGAGGTAACGACATCCGGTCTTTCAGTGGCAATCATCTGTGGAAATGGAGAGTGACGCTGATCAATGATATCTTCTTCAATATACTGACTTTCCAGAATGTCTCGAACCCTAAGATTATCCAGCCTTTTCTCTACTTCCTGTACCAGCTTGAAGTCAATGGCACCCTCCACATAGGCCAGTGCAACACTTGTATTGGAGCGTTCACCTACCGTGCGAGTACGAAATTTGAGCGCTGGTGTTTTCAGTCGTTTGCGAACCAAAGAAAGATTGGTTGCCAGGGCTTCCGTAAATCCGTCTCTGGCACCCCGCACGGTGGATTCCGCTAATGGCTCTTCCGTCGAACGATTAGCTGCTTTGTAGAGCGGGTACACCGTTGCAACATTAGAACCCTCTAGTAGAAGCAGTGCTTCTCCTTCCAGGATCGCTTCAGCTGCCTGTGTTGGCGTTTCTACTGTTTTGACCGATGCCATAGGTACCTGGGCTGCTTCAATTCCAATCTCCTGAACAGGGGTTAACACCTGACGTTCCAGACGTTCCGTATCACACAGACCGAGACAGTATACACAGAGTGCCGAGACGAAGCCCGCCGTTTCGAAGGAATGAAATACGACATCTGAACAGTCAGTAAATACAGATCGCAGTGTATTTTCATCGTTTACTAGATGGCCTGTCAAAGGCAGGTCCTGATATGCAGCCTCGTTCGGCTTGCTCTTTGAATTGGCTTCTTCATTCGAATTTTGATCTTTATTTTTTTTCGTATCTGAATCTGCATCTTGGTTTGATTTTTCTTGGTCTGACGTACCTTGTTCCATCTCTTGATCTGAGCCTTGCTTCGACTCTTGTTGCGGTTCTGACTTTGAAGTCTGGTTTGTACCCTTCATGAGCTTCACCCCTTCCCACGGCATCGTCCAAGTATTCTCAGTAAAAGATATCATTTGCTTCCGTGACCACAAATATGCAGCAAACATGACAAAAAAGCCGCTCGGGGAGCGACTCTTTTCAGGTAAATCCTTTAAATTGTATGTCTGATGAGATAATAGCTATCCTTTAACAGCACCTAGTGCGACACTCCCGATAATTTGCTTCGAGAACACTGCGAACACCACGATAATCGGTAAAATAGAAATCGCCACCCCGAGATACAGCAATCCATAGTCCATGCCGTAATAGCCCTGTACAAGGGCAACCAGCACCGGAAGCGGATATTTGTCCAGCGAGAAAAACAATACGAGCGGGGTGAGGAAATTGTTCCATGATCCGATAAACGTGAAAATACCGAGTGCCGAAATGGCTGGCCCAAGGATGGGCAGCACAATCTGGTTAAATGTTCTGAATTCACTGGCACCGTCCACCCGGGATGACTCAATGATCTCGTCAGGAATGCTGCTTTCCATAAACTGTTTGATAAAAAAGACATTAAACGCATTTGCTGCCGCAGGTAAAATAATAGCCGCATAGCTGTCCAGCAGGCCAAGTGTACTGAAAAGCCGATAGACCCCGATGAGTGCCAGCTGGCCCGGAACCATCATCGTTGCGAGCAGAAACAGGAACAGACCGGTACGGCCTTTAAAATTAAACTTGGCAAATCCGTAGGCGGTCAGCGCCCCGATATACAGCGACAGCACCGTAGAGCTGCCAGCGATAAAAAAGCTGTTGGCGAAGCCGCGCCAGATGTTAATTTTGGACGCCATATTCACATAATTGTCCAGCAGATATGTGCCTGGCAGAAACGTAAAGCTGGATGCAATCGATGCATTGTTATGTGTAGAATAGATCAGCATCAGGTAGAACGGAATGACACACAATACAGCGAGGGCGATCAGAAACAGATAAATGAGGATTTTCCCCAATGTCAGCCGCTGGCGCAGAGCATGATGCTGAAGCACGGCCTCTCGCTGCGCGGCAACCTTAGCAGTTTGCATACAATCTCTCCCTCCCTATGAACGGCTCTTCCGCTTGGTCATGATAAACGATGCAACGGATAACAAAATAATGATGATAAACAGGCAGAACGCGATTGCAGCGCCGTAACCAAATCGTGTGCTCTGGAACGCAACATTATAGAGATACATAATACTGGTCATCGCAGCCCGATCCGGCCCGCCGTTGCCATTGGTCAGTGTAAACGGCTGGTCAAAAATCTGAATGCCTCCGATGATCGACGTAATGATCTGGAACAAAATAATCGGTCTGAGCATCGGCACGATAATGTGCAGGAAGATATGCTTTTTCTTCGCACCATCAATCTGGGCCGCCTCCTGCAGTGCCGGGTCAATGCCTTGCAGACCTGCCAGATAGATGACCATCGAGTAGCCAAAGTATTGAAAGAACAGAATGGATGATACAATCAGGCGCATAAACCAGGGGTCATTTTTCCAATTGATCGGGTCTTGAATCAGCCCAGTCTGAACGAGAAAGTGATTCAGTCCTCCCGACTGCCAATCAAAAATGAGGCTGACGAGCAAACCCAGCGAAGCCGCTGTAACAATGTTTGGGAAAAAATAAACTGCCCGGAAAATATCCCGTCCCTTCAGCAGCTTGTCGTTCAAAATAAAAGCCAGCACAAGCGACACTGTCAGCTGCGGCACGACCGAGACACCCCAGATGAAAAGTGTGTTGAATAGCGTTTTATAGAAAAGCGGGTCTTGAAGCACAGCAACATAATTACCAATTCCGACGAACTCTGGCGTGGTTATACCGTCAAAATTCGTGAAGCTGATATACAGCGAGTACAGAATCGGGTACAGTCCAAAGATAGCAAAGATGATAAAAAACGGAGCGATAAAATAATAGCCATAGTGGTCCTTGCGAAGTGTTTTGGCAAACATGTGCTGTCCTCCCCATGATCAACTTGGATATGACTGCTCTCATGAATCTCGTGATTGAAAGGTTGTTCTGTCATCGGAGTGCTGGTGTAACCATTGTGGTTCAACTTACTCCTACTCCACCTCTAGCTCGGGGAATCTCAGGCGCACATCACGTTTGATGCGTTTCACCACGTCCTCCTTCGTCTGGATATCACCGTTCAGATACAGCTGCAGCAGGTTTCTATAGATATCCGTATTGATGATGCCGTCATATTTGGTACGTTCGTACACCGGGACCTGCTTGGCTGCCTCCGAGAAAAATTCAAAATGCTTTTGTCCGCCAAGGTAAGCCGAGGTTAGCGTTTCTGCCAGCTCATCATTCACCACCATGTTGCTCGTAAAATAATCCTGCTCTTTCGCCAGTCCTTTCAGAAACTCATGATTAAAGTTATAAAACTCAATGAATTTCCAAGCGGCATCTTTCTTGTCACTCTTGTTGTACATCGCAATATAAGTCCCTCCTGAGCTGAAGGAGGATGGGCCGTGTGCCAAACCCCATAACCCTTCGGTATCCGGTGCATTCGCTTTGAATGTAAACTGCAGCCCCCAAGTCGCAGCGGGATAAAACATCACTTCACCTTTTTGCATAGATGCTGCGTAACCTGCACTTCCATCCTCGTATTCAGCAAGAACACGCCGCTCACGCGCCTCACGAACCAGATCAAGCACCTTCAGGTACGTGGGATCAATAACCAGCTTGCCGTCCTTCACCCAGGGAATGCCGTCATATGAGTTCGCGATACCGTTCCAGTTGGCAAGTGCATGCACCTTGTTGCCGCTCTGCTCCTGCACCTTCTCTCCGATCGCAAAAATTTTCTCCCACGAATCTATCTGTGCACTCACCTTCTCCGGGTCATCCGTCCCCAGATATTCCTTCGCCAGATCGCGGCGATAATAGATGCCTCCAGGTGTTCCCTGATAACCAATCGCTCTTACATTCCCTTCACTATCCTTCTCATTGGCCTGTACAAAAGGATATTGCTCTTTGATCAGTTCGCCCGCGTTATACGGCGGGGGTGACAGATTTTCCAGATAAGGCACATCGATCAGCTCTCTGATATTGGCGTTTTCAATCATAAATACGTCCGGGGCTTTGGAGCTGGTCTGGAGTGCTGATTTGAGCTTGGTGAGGTAAAAGTTACCCGGTATATTCACAAAATTCACCTTGATATCCGGGTACTTTTCTTCGAATTTCTCAATGGCATAGCCTGCCTCATCCGTAAAACTCCAGACCGTGATTTCCTGCTGCTTCGTATGATTCGATGCTCCCGTCTGGCAGCCTGTGAACACCATGACTGCACCTGCAAGCACCATAACCGGCATAGCCCATCGCTTAAACCATCTCTTCATAAGTACCCTCCCCAAAAAGGAAACGCTTACAATTTACTTGAGTATATGAATTTGAGCGAGAGCTTTCTCCACAAATATTGTCAATCATCCTTGATATTTTGCGATATTGGACCGATGACGCTTGCGGAATTCGGAAGGTGTACAGTTATTGTATTTTTTAAAAAGACGATTATAAGAGTTCACATTGTTAAATCCGTGACTGATCGCGATCTCCAGAATGGAGTCTTGACGGAACAGCAGTGCCCATTCGGACTTGATAATGCGAAAATGATTCAAATATTCCATCAGCGTGATGCCCTTGATCTCTTTGAACAGCTTGCAGATATGGAACTTGCTGAACTTCATATGCTCTGCCACCTGCTCCAGCTTGATCGGCTCGGCGTAATGCTCCTCCAGATATTCGCAGACCGCTTCAAGAAACTCGAACTTTTTGGATGGTAATCCGCAGGGCAGGCATGGTGCTGTATTGTTCGCATCAGCCGGAGGTGCTGTACGGAGCAGCAGTACGATCAGATCGTACAACCGGGATACCATGAGCCAGCGGTAACCGGGTCTCTGATTTTTTTTCTCGGCAGCAATTGCTTCTACATACGGTCCCGGATTGCCCTGACTGCTGGCTGGAATTACAGTCGTTTGATTAAAAAGTGCCCCCAGCTCCTGCATCTCCACTTCACTTGTAAAGCTTCCGGTCAATAGTTCAAGCCGAAACAGCAAAATCGTCAAGCGTTCGGTTCCCGGCAAAAAATAGTGTACATCCCCCGGCTTGATCAGTAGCATATCTCCTTGGCCCAGCTCCAGAATCTGCTCGTTCACGCCAATCCGTGCCTTCTTTCCATTCACGACCACAAGCTCTACCTCATCATGCCAATGTGCGGCATAATTGAATTGTGCACCTGTATAAATTAACCGAATGGGAAACCCGTCGGCCATGTGACCTGTTTCCAGAAAAGTAGGTACGCCCATATGCTTCGCCTCCTCATTTTTCCACACACATCTGCCTTATGTTTCTATTCATATGCCTGAATGTACTCACCCTGCTCTCCTATTCTAACTAAAATTGGGCTGCATATCCAAATCAACTGATTCAAGCTCTCTGGTTAGGGCTTTGCCATACAGACGTGATAATATAAGCAGTGAACATCTAAGAATCGGAGTGGTAAACATGAAATTTAGCGAATTTAAAGTGGGACAGCGTTACGAGACGGCGTCGGTTACTCTGAGCAAAGAGGATATTATGCGTTTCGCGGAGATGTACGACCCGCAGTATATGCATCTTGATGAGGAAAAAGCGAAAAAGGGACGTTTCGGCGGGCTGATTGCCTCGGGGATGCAGACGCTGAATGTATCGTTCAGGCTGTGGATTGATGTGGGCATCTATGGTGAACATATCATTGCCGGCACAGGCATGAATCAGCTTCAATTTCTCAAGCCTGTATATCCGGGGGATGAGCTGCATGTGATCGCCGAGGTGATTGAACTACGTCCCAGACGAGCAGGCAATGGCACAGTAACCGTGCTGCTGAGCACCTACAATCAGAAGGGACAGAACGTATTTCGGGCAGAGCTGAGTGCACTGGTTGATAATTAAGAGGCAGCAGCTTGATCGCATTGACATGCAGTGCTGCATATTCGTCCCCGCCGTGAATCACTGTATGTTCATATGTGCTGAACAGCAAAAAAGCCGCCAGCGGGCGGCTTTCGTCATGCTTTTTGTTTTTACGAGAACGAACCTCGCAATACTTGTCCAAGAATCTCGACACCTTTGACAATCTGCTCGTCAGACGGTGTCGAGAAATTGAGTCTTATCGCATTGCAAGGGTCCTGCTCATTCACCAGAAATGCATTGCCTGGCACAACAGCCACCCCTTGCGAAGCCGCAGTTTTGGCATATTCCACCATCGGCACATGTGCAGGAAGATCACACCACAGGAACAGTCCGCCATCGGGGCGTGTATAGGTCACGGCGTCACCCATATGCTCCTGCAGCTTCTCCATCATCAAGGTCGCCTTTCTCCGATAAACCTCGCGAATAAGCTGGATATGACCGGCATAATCATATTCTGTCATGAAGCGATGCGCCAAAATCTGCGGAAGCATAGCCGTATGTACATCCTCGCCCTGCTTGGCAACAACCATTTTCTCCACCACTTCATGCGGGGCTTGAACAAAACCAACGCGCAGACCCGCTGACAGGATTTTGGAGAAGGAGCCTACATAGATTACGATTCCCTCTTCATCCATTGACTTGATGGTTGGCACGTCCTCACCGCTGAATCGAAGCTCGCCATATGGATTATCCTCCAGAATCAACACGCCATATTTCTTCGCCAGCTCATAGATCGCTTTGCGTTTCTCCAGACTGGTCGTTACGCCTGTTGGATTCTGAAAGCTTGGAATCACATAGATCATTTTCACATTCGGCTCCGTTTGCAGCGCATGCTCCAGCTTCTCAATGTCCATACCGTCCATCTCCATCGGCACACCTGCCAGCTTCGCACCGGAAGCCCGGAAGGAGTTCAAGGAGCCGATAAAACTTGGACTTTCACAGATAATCGTGTCTCCTTCATTACACAGCACTTTACATGCAAGCTCAATTCCCTGTTGTGCACCTGACACAATAAAGAGCTGGTCAGACGGCTTGCCTGTGTTAAAATTACGCTCCAGATGCTGCTGGAGTGCTTCGCGCAGCGGCACATAACCTTCGGTAATGCCATACTGCAGCGCGGTAACCGGGTCTTGCTCCAGAATCGCTTGGGTGAAGCTGCGGATCGCTTCAATCGGAAATGTTTCCGGTGCGGGGTTGCCCGCTGAGAACGGAATGACATTTTGACCTGAAGAGGCCTTCAAAATTTCACGAATAATGGACGGCTGCAATGACGCAATCCGGTTGGAAAAGGTATAATTCATCTTCATTAACATCCTCTCGGCATCTGATCTGTTCTCTGTCTTCTGTCTCTCCATGATACATCAGACTCTATTATACGAGTATTTTTCGATTTGCTAAACAGTCATGTACTCGTTTGGGTGCTTTTTTTGTCACCCTTGCAATGAATACAGCAAAAAAGCCGCCTCACGGCAGCTTGATTATCTCATCTCAGAGCCTCTACTGCTTTAGTCCAAACGCTCTTCTCATCTCATGCCGGACAATCTCGTGGCCTTCACCACATATGACGCAAGCCCCGGGAACATTCGAGCGAGAGCTGGATAGAAACGATTGGTTCTGGCAAAAGCAAGCTGTTGAATCGTTCTGGCTCTGCGCAGCAGTGGAGCAAATTCACGGTTCGCCTCTCGTGTATACTCGCTTTGCCAAGCGTCATAGTGTAACTCGTCTTTCAAATATGAATCTGTCCACCGTGCGCATAGAATAGCGGAACGAAGAGCGATTGACATGCCGTCGCCACATAACGGTGGAATCACCAGCATTGCATCGCCAATATGCGGATAACTGGACCATGGTTCGGGCACATTGGACAGCTGTAACGGAGCAACGGATACCTGCGTTCCCTGAACCGTCCTGCCTTCGGATAAGCGGGCGGCAAGCCTGGTATTGGTAAGAGCCGCTGCCTGAATAATCTCAGGCACGGACTTGCCGCTCCCCTGCACCGAATCCAGTGTCAGCAGCGCAGCTACATTCACGGTGTCATTTTCAATCGGAGATATCCCTACATAACCTCCATTGCAAAAATAAAGCTCTACCCTCGCCGGAATGCGGATGCCCCTGTAATGAGACTTCACACCGACATATATCGTTTCATCCCGCAGTCCTTCCCCGCTCTCTGTTCCCCGCAGCTTTTTGCTGCCGTGGGCCCCGATAACAGCCTTTGCTTGGTAACGTATATATTCGTCGCCTTGCTTGACCTCAACTTCATACTTTTTGTTTTCAAGCTGCCGGATGGCGATAATGTTCGCTTTGGTAATGATGTTGGCCCCGGCTTCCCGCGCCTGTTTATGCAAATGCTGATCCAGCACATATCTGCTTATGCCATATGCTGTTCCAGGCAAAGGCGCTTCGATCTCACCGCCATCCGGCAGTATAATGCTGGCATGATCCATAAGACCAGTTGTCTTCTCGCAATCCAGCAAATCGACACCCAAGTGCTCCAGCATCTCCCTTGTTTCTGGTGACATAAACTCGCCGCACGTTTTATGCCGGGGAAACTGCTGCCGATCCAGCAGCAGCGTCCGATGGCCCTGCCGTGCAAGCTCGATGGAGCAGGCACTTCCTGCAATGCCTGCTCCAATAACGATGACATCTGTTGATCTTGTCATGTTATTGCCCCTCCCTGCTGAGGGATGACAACAGAAAAGCGAAATAACGGCTTCCATTCATAGGTCATTGTCTCATGATTCAAGCGCTGCCTGAGTTCCTGCCAGTCCTGACGGGTAAAGCCCTTCGCTACCGAAAGCGGTCCATCATGCCGGATATAACGGTTGCGCGAGATTAACCGGGTTGTAATCCACACAGCCTTATAAGACACCGTATGACGATGAATATCGTTGATTACTACACCATACCGTGATGTCCGCAGCATATGGCCCACCATGTTCACGAGCTGCTCTCCTTCAAAATGATGAATAAATTGCGAGCCTGTCACAATATCCGCCGACGCATCTGGCAGCGTCGTTAAATCAGCACGCTGTACTCGAACACGCGGTTCGTTCTGAAACAGCTGCCGGGCTTCCTGACATGCTTCCTCTGTCATATCCACTAACGTAATGTGCATATCAATGCCTTGTTTCTTTGCCCATTTCAGCAGCCTCTGATTCACATCTCCCGAACCAGCACCCACATCCATAAGGGTCAGCTTATCCGGCTTGCCGATGGACTCCCACAGCTTGGCTACGCCGGACACTGTCGGACCAGACGCAGCAAACAGCTTATTCAGGCGTCTCAGATGTCGCAGCGCTTCATGCAGTTCTTCTCCACCCATTGTGAAATCATCCATCAGCTCTTCTTCCTTGGCCCGACTATGCAGCGTTCTAAAAAAAGACATGATTCTGCTCCTCCGCTGCCAACGACAAGGACGGGATATATGTGAATTTCATTAATTCGGCTGTAAGTCCAGGGCCAAAAGCCATCGCCACGCCTGTCGTTGTAGACTGTTCACGAACTTTCATATCCATACGCATCGCCTGAAGCACAAACAGGATCGTATTCGAAGACAAGTTGCCGTAATCTCTCAAAATATCGCGGCTGTACTTCGTTTGCTCCTGCTTCAGCTTCATCACTTCCTGGACAGAGTCTACGATCCCGCGTCCACCCGGATGGATCGCCCACAGCTCCGGGAGCTGTTCATGCTGCAGAAGCCGCCGCAGCTCCTCTTCCAGATGTAAACCAAGCAGCTTGGGTATTCGTGGTGACAGATGCAGATCATATCCGTAATCTGCCACCTTCCAGGTCATATCTTGCGTCGAGTCGGGCAGCAGTACCGAATATCCAGTGCCCAGACTCAAATAATCTGTATGCTGTGCTTCAGGCCTGCCGACAATAGAGGCGGAGGCTGCATCCCCAAAGAAAGATGCCGCGAACAACGCTTCCCGATCCTGTACCGGCTGGAAATGAAGAGAGCATAATTCCACGCAGACCACCAGCACTTGAGAGCCGGGTGTACCCTGCACAACATCACGAGCCATCTGAATTGCTTTTAAGCCGGCAGCACAGCCCTGAAAAATCAACGGCAGGCGATTCACTCGGGCCGAGAGACCCAGACTACGAATCAAATCCACATCCAACCCCGGCAAATATTGACCCGTACAGCTGACCGAAATTAAATGGGTGATGCTTGCGGGTGATGCTCCTGCATCCAGCATCGCTTGCTCCGCAGCCTTGAGCGCCAGAGGAAGAGCCTCCCGCTGGAAGGTGTCCATTCTCTCCTTGGTAGTAGGGATATCACTGGGTTCACCAGATGCAATAGGTAAATAGCGGCATTCCTCAAGCGGTCCGAGATAACTCGGTTCCACCGTATATCGTGTCTCTACCCCGCAGGATCTGAAGATCCGCTTGGCAAATCGGGCCAACTCCGGGCGATCGTGCACCGAGGCGGCGATAAGCTCTGTAATTTCAGCCTGATCTACAACATGTACAGGTAAAGCAGTCCCCATACCAAGAATGGCAGCATCACTATGAAGGTGTTTCAAATTTGAATTCATACGAACCTCCTGTTTCGGGATAGGATCACCTCTGGTTAAAACCTCTTACCCTTTATGAAAAGGCAGGAATCCCCAAAAATAATATTGATCCATACAAAATTAAGCACGCGCGGTTTCTCGTAGATTGCTGATTGCCCGGATTTATATATTTTATTAACCCTTGTGCTCACTCAGAAGCCCGCTTCAGGAATTTGTACGTTCATATAAAAAAAAAAACACCTTCCAGGATACAGGAGAACCACGCTTTACACATGGGACTGTGATCTGTAGAAAGTGTTAGTGTATTCTGTTCTTTTATCACATCAAGTTATCACATCAATGAAAAACAGCTTATCTCGCAAAAACGGCCTTTAACGTGTCACTCATCAAATACCATGCATCTTCAGCCATCTGAATATCGCCGTGATGTGTGAAACCATGAGCTGCGCCCTCGTATTGCTTATGAGTCACATGAACACCGCTTGATTCCAGCTTCGCAGCATACGTACGCGCTTCCTGGGCGAGAGAATCTCTCTCCGCAGTAATAATAAGCGCTTCGGGCAAACCTGCGAATGAATCCGCCAGTACAGGAGAAGCCAGCGGGTTGTGCGCGTCTTCCGGCTCAGTCAGATACATCGCGTTAAACGTTCGGGCGATATCCGCAGGAATGGCTTCTGGAAAATCCGGCTTTTCCGCCGGGTCTGCAGCTACATCGAGTACAGCATAATCAATAATCTGCAGCAGAATTGGAAGCTCATCTCCACGTTCACGATTCAGCAGACATACTGCAGCTGCCAGATTACCACCAGCACTATGACCACCAATCGCGAGAAGAGAAGCATCAGCCGAGAACTGTGCCGCATGCTCATGCACCCATCTCACCACATCATAGCACTCATAGACAGCTGCAGGGAATTTATGCTCGGGTGCCAGCTTGTAATCTATATTTACTACCAGGCATTCTGCACGATCTGCGATCAAACGGCACCAGGCGTCATCTCCGTCTGCTTGTCCAAGCACAAACCCTCCGCCATGCATGTTAAAAAAAACAGGCAAGCCTGAAGACAAATCCTTCTTCCGGTTAGGTGTATATACCAGTACCCGTGTCTCTCCCGCGGAGGTGGGGATAAATTGCTCTTTTACCATAACATCATATGTAACACTTGGCTGTAAGGCTTGGCCCATTCCAGAGCTCTGCGCCTGCATATGCTGCACCATTGCAATCTGCTGCTGCTGATCCATTCTCATGCACTCCTTCGTATTGGTTTCATGCGATAAAATACCTCAACTGCTAGACTACTCTAGGCCCACGTTCCGTAACTTTATTCGCTCAGCGTCTCCTGAACTCTCTTGGGCAGCTTCTGTACAACGAGATTATAGGAATGATCAATCATGGCATAGATATCCCCGTTCGGTAAAGAATCATCCAGCATGACTGTATTCCAGTGCTTTTTGTTCATATGATAGCCGGGTTTGACCGCCTCATGCTGCTCTCTCAGATTTTCCGCAATAATAGGATCACACTTCAGATTAATACGGCTATCTTCTCCATTTCCCTCAAACAAAAGAGCAAACATTTTGTCTGCAACCTTAATCACAGCCGCATCAGGCCCGAACGGATATTCCTTCACAGCACCTTTTTTGGCAAGACAATAACTCATCATCGTTTCTATCAACGGTTCTCCCCCCTTTTGCCACAATCTACCACACTTTATTTTATCGAATGTACGTTTGCATGTAAATGATATTTGCCAACGAACCAAAAAACCTTCTCCGATATTCGAAGAAGGCATGCTTTGTTGTTGTATCTGCTAGAGCGTGTTCCTTCAGCGTTTTCAGACACGCCCTAGTTGGCCTGGTTGCTATGCGTTTTGGCACGGCGCTGCTGGCCCTGAACCGGAGATCGGCTGTTTGTTTGGCTGCGCTCAGCTTTACGAGCTGCTCCAGATGACGAACCACCTTTGGCATGAGACTGCTGCTCGCTCCGTACCGGGCGTGAGCCATTCGAATGACGTTCTCCTGATTTACCCCCAGATGCCCCTTTATCCCGTTTCGTGAACCACTCAGACTTCGGCTTCCGTGCCGGATTTGTCTTGGTTTTACCTGGTCTGTCAGCAGCAGAACGATGAGACCCGGACCCGCCGCCAGACGTTCGGGATGCCTGTTTCGTTGATTTCAGCTGTTGTGCAAACACAGGCATGTTGGTCATTGGATAAGGATGATCTTTGACCTCAGGAATGGATTTTTTGATCACTTTCTCGATATCTTTCAGGAAAGGAAGCTCATCCTGTTCACAGAATGAGATCGCCATTCCGCTCTTCCCTGCACGGCCTGTCCGGCCAATACGGTGAACATATGTTTCTGGAATGTTAGGCAGATTGAAGTTGATGACATGTGTCAGCTCCTCCACATCAATACCTCTGGCCGCAATGTCCGTAGCAACTAATACACGGGTGACGCCGCTTTTGAAATTGTTTAATGCCCGCTGACGTTCATTCTGCGACTTGTTGCCATGAATGGCCTGTGCGGTGACATTCACCTTAGCCAAATCGCGAGTAACCCGGTCTGCTCCACGTTTCGTACGCGTGAACACCAGTGCAGATGCAATCGTTTGATCCTGCAAAATGAGATTGAGCATGCTCTGTTTTTTGCCCTTCTCCAGCAAATATACAGATTGTTGAATACGATCCACGGTGGAAGATACCGGGGTAATCTCTACTTTCACCGGGTTGACCAGCAAAGTCTGCACCATTTTAACAATCTCTGGCGGCATCGTAGCCGAGAAGAACAGCGTTTGTTTCTTGTTCGGCATCTTCGCAATAATGCGTTTCACATCATGGATAAAGCCCATATCCAGCATACGGTCCGCTTCATCCAGTACGAGAATCTCCACCATGCTCAGATCAATCTGCTTCTGGTTCACAAGGTCCATCAAGCGTCCAGGTGTAGCAATGACAATATCCGCTCCCTGCTGCAACGCACGCTCCTGTACTCTTTGAGATACTCCGCCCACGATTGCAGTAGAACGAATGTCGGTGTATCTGCTGTACACTTTAATATTATCGGATATTTGAATGGCAAGCTCACGAGTTGGTGACAAAATAAGTGAACGAACCGCACGCGCTGACTTTACCTTTTTATTCGCAGAACCACCTTGAGTCCCTTGATTGCCTTCGCTTAATAATTGTATGATTGGCACCGAAAATGCAGCCGTCTTGCCTGTACCCGTCTGGGCACAACCAAGCAAATCTCTACCTGCAAGCACAGCAGGTATGGATTGCTCCTGAATGGGAGTGGGCTTGCTGTAATTTGCTTTTTTTAACCCTTCCAGAATCGGAGGGATGATGTTTAATTCATGAAATGTCATGTTATCTCCTTCATTTACGCACATCTATACATAAAAACAAGTCTTTATGTCACACGTAACAGTTAAGGATAACATTAAAAACAGGTTCTGTATACGTCCGCACGTTCATTTGATAATAAGTCCCATTAATCCGGCGAAGGTCGCCGCTTGATGAGGTGCAATAGCACATCCGGCCAGATCCTCCATTGTCAGCACAAGTGCATCGAATTCACTGTCACTCAGATCCAGGCCCTTCATCGCTGTTCCGGTGAACGCAACCTGATCCAGCTTACATGCTGCAAATGCGATTTTCTGTAATTTCAAATAGGCGAAGTCTGCTCCAATCAAGCTGCAGTCCGTATATTCCACCTGCTTGAGATGTGCAAACCGAAAATTGCTGTAGTCTCCTATACTCTGTGCAACATGTACATTCTGCCAGCGGCTGCTTGTAAAGTCCGTTCCCACCAGTTTGCAGTGCTGCCACTCCGTTCGATGCATAAACGAGTTCTGCAGACTCACATTGGAAAAGTCACAGTGCTCAAAACGTACATCCGTAAATTCACATTGCTCCAGTGAGGACTCGAAAATAGTCACATGCCGGAACACTACATTTTCAAAAGATACCTTGCTCGCTTCGAGCATGTCCAGCGTAACATTCTCAATCAGCTTATTCTTGTACTCTGTTTTCGAGTCCAAAGAATAGATCGGTTCAGCTTCAAGTAACTGTTGCTGCAACCTGGGTTTCTCAATTTTCATGCGCGTCTCCTTTGGACTTATGGATTACACTTTGATAGCTATAACCCGCAGTCTGGATATATCCAGGCTCCAATGCCCTTCATGAAAGAGCAGCGGTTCTACTTTCTTTTCGACAACCTCCATTATAGACTCCTGCTCTTCCGCTGTAATATCGTAGAAGAGATATTTGGCAAAGCTGCTTATCCAGTTCCGCACCCCCTGATGTAATGGCCTGCGTGTATCGATATGCTGAATATATAACACCCGAAATCCATGTTGCTCCAGCAAGCTTGAAAATTCTCCAACACTGGGGTGGAACCACGGATTACGCGTTTCCCAAGTGTAGCCTCGTGCAAGCAGCTCCTCCCGGACCGCATGAAGTATGATCGCCGTATTTCCCTTGCCCGCAAACTCCGTGACCAGACGTCCTCCCTGCTTCAGTGCGGCGTACATGCTCTGGATCACAGCAGAGGCATCCGTCGTCCAGTGCAACACAGCATGTGAAAAAACAGCGTCATAGCGCTGTTTCGTTCGATACTGACAAGCGTCCGCTGTCTGAAAATCAAGCTCAGGATAGTGATGCAAAGCTTGGGCGATGCTCTCTTCCGATAGATCAATCCCTGTAGTGATGGCGCCGGATGCTGCAATCCGGGCTGTTAATGCTCCGTTGCCGCATCCCACATCCAGAATGCGTTCGCCCGGAGCTGGCTGAAGAGCTGTTAAAATCGGTGTATTTTCAAAAATGGAACGTTGTTCGGTGTTCATTCTCTCTCTCCTTCGTATATTAAGGATATTAAATGTCTTTAATAACTTAATTCATTCAAAGAGAGCTGTCAATCTACCTTCACCGCTCATCGAAAAACGCTAACGATCTCCAGAAACGCTATTTTCGTCATATCAGGCCATTTTCAATCCTAACGATTCCCAGAAACGTTATTTCGCTGAAAAACAGCGTTTACCAGGCTAAAAGGCCTTTTTACGATGAAATAAGACTTCTGGAGATCGTTAGAATTTTTTTTCTCAACTAATGTCTGAAATAAGGTCTCTCGTAATCGTTAGCGCTTGAACTTCAACTTAAACTTGGGATTGAGCGAATTTGTTTACAGCACAGCCTTCAGCCAACGTCTGCACCCTACACAAGCGCCTCTGCTCGGATCGCAGCGATTTTTTCCTGCGTTTGTTCTTCATGCAGCAGCCTTATAATGTCACTGGTCAAAGCATCTACGTTTTCTACGCGGGTAGCCCAGCTTGTGCAGAATCGAACGGCACTGCGGGAAGCGTCAACCTTTTCCCAGAACGTAAACGTATACTGATTGCTGAGCTGCTCCAGCAGGGAATCCGGCAAAATCGGGAACTGCTGATTGGTCGGGGAGCTGTACAGAAACTGTACACCGTGCTGCTCAAGGGTATCATGGATTCTCACAGCCATATCTACGGCATGTTTCGAAATCTCCAGATACAATCCGTCTTCAAACAGCGTTTCAAACTGAATGCCGAGCAATCGGCCTTTAGCCAGCAAGCCGCCTTTTTGCTTGATGATATAACGGAAGTCACGCTTGAGCGCATCGTTCAAAATGACAACGGCCTCGCCCATCAGCGCGCCAATTTTGGTACCACCAATATAAAATACGTCACACAGGCGGGCAACATCCGCCAAAGTCATATCACATTCTGTGGATGCCAGAGCATACCCCAATCGCGCTCCATCAATAAAAAACGGCAAACCACATGCCCGGCTTACCTCATATATAGCTTCAAGCTCAGCCTTGCTGTACATCGTACCGTTTTCCGTCGGCTGAGATATGTACACCATGCCTGGCTGAACACTGTGCTCGGGTGACGATTCCTGCACATGTGCATCATAGACTGCCTTCACCTGTGCCGCCGTAATTTTGCCATCCGGACTCGGTACAGTCAGCACCTTGTGACCTGTAGCCTCGATCGCTCCCGTCTCATGAACCGCAATATGACCGGATATCGCTGCAATGACTCCTTGGTGCGGACGAAGAATCGATGCAATCACCGTGGTGTTTGTCTGTGTACCCCCTACGAGAAAATGTACATCTGCCGTCTCATTGCCGCAAGCCTGCCGAATCAGCGTGCGTGCTCGCTCACAATGCGCATCTGTCCCGTATCCGCTGGTCTGTTCCATATTTGTCTCCAACAATCGTTGCAAAATGCGTTCATGTGCACCTTCGTTATAATCACATTCAAATCGTATCATCGTTCTGTCTCTCCTGCTTTCTTGTTCAGCTTCTCTTGGATGTTCATCATGGAGGCATACACCTCTTGAATCTCTTCTTCATTCAGGTTTTGCATTAATTTGACAATCTGCTGATCAGACCGGGCGTTAAGTTCAGCATACAGCTCTTTCCCTTTGTCCGTCAGCCGAATCAGACTAACCCTGCTGTCTTCCGCGGAATCCACCTTGAGCAGCAGCCCTTCCTTCGTTAATTTATTTACAATGCGGCTCATATAGCTGCGATCAATTGTGAGTGTGTCAACGAGGTTATTAGCAATGCTCTCCCCGCGAATGCCAATCTCGATAATGACTCGTGCTTCTGCAAAAGAATACCCTGTCCCGAGAATGTGCTTATCCAGCACCCCGAGAATATTCGTATAGAAACGGTTGAAACGCCGCATATCTGCTAAAACTTCCGGTGGAATATGCTCAGAGTTCATATCGGAGCCCCCTTTTAGTGGACATTGTCAACATTATACTAATCAGGTTTGTGGACATTGTCAACAATATTGTTCTGTATCATTTGCAGATAAAATAACAAAAAAAAAGCCGCACCATGCGTGGTGCGACTAAAGGGTTAAACCAACAATAAATTAGGAAATGGAGCAAGTACAGTCTCCTGCATGTTATGAGTGAGTATGCTGCACTTGATGCAAACGGCTATATATTCCGCCAGCAGCCACCAGCTCCTCGTGATTGCCTTGTTCAGCGATGCCATCGGTATTAACTACGATGATGCGATCGGCATTTTTAATTGTGCTCAGCCGGTGAGCAATCACAAGTGTTGTTCTGCCAACAGACAATTCAGCGAGCGATTGCTGAATGAGTGCTTCCGTTTCCGTATCAAGGGCAGAGGTTGCTTCATCCAGAATGAGAATCGGCGGATTTTTGAGGAACATACGCGCAATCGACAGACGCTGCTTTTGACCACCGGATAGTTTCACACCCCGTTCCCCGATAATGGTATCCATGCCATCAGGCAAGCTTAGAATCAGTTCCTCGAGTGAAGCGCGGCGAGCCGCATCCCAGATCTGATCCTCTGTCGCTGTCAGGTCACCGTATGCGATATTCTCTTTAATCGTACCCGAGAACAGAAATACATCCTGCTGCACGATCCCGATCTGTTTGCGCAGGGAATGCAGCTTGATATCACGTATATCAACACCATCCACGGTGATCCTGCCCTCCTCTACCTCATAGAAGCGCGGCAGCAAGCTGCAGATCGTTGTTTTGCCTGCACCGGAAGGCCCGACAAAAGCAACCGTTTCCCCCGGACGCACGGACAAGCTGATCTGATTCAGGATGCGACGGCTCGATTCGTAGCCAAATGACACATTTTCGAAGCGGATATCCCCCTTCACATCATGTAATTCAACTGCTTCTTTACGATCCGAGATTTCAGGTTCCGTGTCAATGATCTCCAGATATCGCTTGAAACCTGCGATTCCTTTCGGGTAGCTCTCAATGACCGCATTAATCTTCTCAATGGGCCGGAAGAAAATATTGGATAACAGCAGGAATGCCATGAAATCCCCCATGTTAATTTTACCGTCAATGTAAAACCAGGCCCCGGCAATCATCACAAACACGGTGACGAGGCGCATCATCATATAACTGACAGAGATGCTTTTGGCCATCGTTTTGTAAGCGAGCAGTTTGGTTAGACGGAAATTGGCATTATCTACCGCAAACAGCTTCTTCTCATGCTCTTCGTTGGCGAAAGACTGAACGACACGCATACCGCCTACATTATCTTCGATGCGTGCATTGAAATTACCCACATCCCCGAACAATCTTCGATACGTCTTGGTCATACGACCGCCGAATACGATGATCACCCAGGCCATAACTGGAATAATGATAAACGTCAGCAAAGCCAGCTCCAGATTTATATTCGCCATCAGCCAGAATGATCCAATCAGTGTCATCACAGCAATGAATACATCCTCCGGGCCGTGGTGGGCCACCTCACCGATGTCGTTAAGATCATTGGTAATATGACCAATCAGATGACCTGTTTTGCGATTATCGAAAAACCGGAACGACAGCTTCTGGAGGTGCGCAAACATTTTCTCCCGCATGTTCGTTTCGATATTAATGCCCAGCATATGCCCCCAGTAAGTAACAACATAATTTAATACCGAATTCAGCGCATATATACTTAGCAACACAACACATGCAAGCAAAATAAGCGGCCAATCCTGCCCGGGCAGCAGCTCGTTAATAAATTTACTGACAGCAAGCGGAAATGCAAGCTCCAGCAAACCAGCAAAAACGGCACAGCCAAAATCAATTAAAAACAGCTTTTTATACGGTCGATAATACGAAAAAAAACGACGAATCATTCCTGTTCACGCTCACTCTCCACATTCATATTCGTTTGTACAGTGTATACCATTCTAAACAGTCTTCCAAAACATGTAAACCCATTCTTATTAATCTACAACCAAAAAGCCTTCTCCACAACACAAGATAGAGAAGACTTTTTGTATGATTATTCAATCGAACAGTACAAAGCAAAACAGACAGCCGCACAATACTACCTGGCGTTATCATGTTCACATTTTATTTTTTCAATGAAACTTCAAACACTGAATCAGGCTCACCTGCGAATACGATACGGCCGTTTTCAGGTAAGACAACCTCATTCTTCCCACTGATTACAGTGTGATGAATACAAACACCTCTCTGATCATACACAGCAAAGGAGCCATTTTCCGGCATCTTCACTGTCATTATCTTGCCGCTAACCGCAGCCGGTACCGAAAACCATCTCGCATAACCATCCGACTGAATCGATACCCTGGATTGCTTGCCGCTATATAGTGCTTGAACTATACCTTCACTGGCATATACGGGGCCTGATGCCGTAATATACTCGATTCCGTTTTGACTAAAAAACTGGATATCCGTTGTATCCCGACCAGCCAGGCCGGGAATCTGGACTTGGTTCACTGCCCGATTCGCTCCAATGATTTTACTGCTGCCAACATACCCGGGAACTTCCTTGTCTAACTGCATAGGGATAATTGTTGAAGCATGCAGATATGCCGTCGAAGTATATTTTTCATTGAGCAAATAGTACGTATTCCCCTCGCGCTGATTCCATGCCGCCTGAATCTCGCTCGACAATTCGTTGCTTTCGAGTTTTTGCGCCGTATATTCCGAGAATGCGAGCTGGCCTAGCCCCGGTATGGACATATAGGACCGCGACCACAAGTAGATCTGGCCGTTGGACTCTTCGACAAACTTTAATTTTTGTGTTCCTTCCTTGTTTACAAATGTCCCATCCGACGTGTAGATATATTGATCCGAAGTACTATTCGAAGCAGAAGAGATTAGCAGCTGTCCAGACGGGTCCACCTCAATCTTCTTCACCGGTTTATTGCCGCCATAATTTCCTGTGTACTTTAACAACTCTTCAGGCATATCAGCCTTTACAGGTACGCCAAACGATTTTGGCGGCTTGCGTTCCTGAATAATGTCCTTGGACTCCAGTGCGCTGAGCAACAGTTCGCTTGCTATCGTTTGATCCAGTGCGCTTGAGCCTCCTGAGGAAGTAACGGCTGCCGCCAGATTGTACTCTGGAAGTACGACCAGAGAGGAATGGTATGATACCGTATCTCCACCTTTTGTAACCGCCTTGATGCCGTACTCACTGAATGGATACAAGTCCACGCTATCCCATCCTAATCCGTAAGAGATAGACGCATCACTGTCCTCTGGCCACATGCCCTTTTTGTATTCTTTTTGTTCCATTTCCTGCACCGATTTGCTGGATAAAATGCCTTTGACTTCTCCAGTGAAGATTTGTGAAAATTTCACCAGATCTTGAGCCGTGGAATAGATGCCTCCTGATGCAATGATATTATAATTCTCTTGTGGAAGCTGGCCTTCATATAACGGCGAATAGATTCCTGCCATATCTGCCGGGTTAACCACATCCTGTGGTGTTTTCGTATGTCCCATGTTCAGCGGCTCTGTAAAGTGTTTGTGTATAAATGCCGTAAAGCTCATGCCACTGACTCGCTCAACCAAAATTTCAGCTAAAGTAAACCCGTCGTTCGTATAAACCGAATACGCACCAGGTTCTGCCTTCAAATTCTGTGTGGTCAATTGTTCCAAAAAGGTATCATGTGCAAATGTATCATTGTCCCCATACAAGGTTGCATTGTGGCTCGAAGTGCCCAGAAGACCGGCCGAATGGTTCAAAAGCATGCGTGGTGTGATTTGTTTATATCGATCATCTTTCATCTTGAATTCCGGAATATAGGTTGTTACTGGAAGATCGAGATTCACCTTGCCTTCATCCACCAGTTTCATCACCGAAGCTGTAAGAAACATTTTACTGGTTGACCCTATGCCATAGATCGTATCGGATGTAAGGGGAACTTTCCCTTGCAGGTCATTCTTGCCTGTCTGCCCGGAGACAACAATCTCTCCCTGATCCATCAATGCATACTGCACACTTGTGATCCCGTATGTCTCGGTAAGAGTCTTGGCCTTCTCTACCACCGTTTGCTTCGTTTTTTGATACGTTAGATCATCACTACTATTTGTATTAGAAGATTCAGCCATAACAGTCCATGGTGTTAATAGAGTTATTACCAGACTGAACACGGCGATTGAAGTTCGTCTCTTGATGACTCTCTTGGTCATGCTCTTATGCATGTTTTTTTGATCTTGAATGCTTTGTTTATCCTGTATGTTCATTCACATCTCCTCCTCTTCAAGTGACCAGCCTTCAGCCCATAGAGCTAAAAGCAAGTTTAATCCATGCACATGTACTGCTTATGACGTTTATATGAACAGAACATGAACAGGATCAAAAAAATGAAAAATGCTGTGTTCATATACAAGCGAGCTTGTACATAAACACAGCATTGAAGAGAGTCATTACAAGTTAAAAATGGACATGCCTTGAGTTGAATTATTCTGCCGTTGGCGGATGGATGGGCAAAGTGATGATAAACGTCGTCCCTTGATGGGGCTTGCTTTCCACCCGGACATCCCCTTGATGTAACGAAACAATCTGTTTCACGATAGCCAACCCCATACCGCTGCCGTCATATTTCCGACTGTGAGAACGATCCGCCTTGAAAAATCGCTCGAAGATACGCTTTTGATCCTCCAGAGGAATGCCGATACCCTGATCTGATATGTGCACCGTTACATGACGGAGATCCCGTTCCATTCTGACATGTATTATACCCTGGTCATTCGAGAACTTGATCGCATTGCCGAGAATATTTGTCCAAACCTGATTCAACTGATCATGATCCGCAAGAACTTGAACCTTCTGCAAATCCAGCTCAAAATGAATATCTCGGGCTGACCACTGAGGCTGTAATGCAACGATCACCCGCCTGATCTGCTCATCCAGGTCACGCGTCGCGAGTTGTAACTGATGAGACTGTGATTCGAGCATAGTAAGCTTAAGCAAGCTATCGCTCATTTTAGACAACCGTTTTGCTTCTGAAATAATAATGTCCAGATACCGTTCTCGATCTTGATCCGGTAAATCTACATTTTTCAGGGCTTGAGCATATCCTGAAATGGAAGTGAGCGGAGATTGTACCTCATGTGAGACGTTCGCGACAAACTCTCTTCTCATCTGCTCCAGTTGCTGCAAATCCTGCATCATCTCTTCAAAGCTGCGCGCGAGCGTGCCCAGTTCAGTTGTTTGCTTGATATTCAGCTTCACATTGAAGTCACCTGCCGCAATACGTTTCGTTGCCCGGGTCAACGTTTTGATCGGCCTTACCAGAAATACAGAAGCAATCAGGATGATCAGACTTCCGGCAGCTAAGGATGAGAGAGCAAAGATTGTCCCCCATTGGATTACAGTAGCAGCAGCGGGCGGCGACAGGGTTTCCAGAAACATGGCCCGGGTCCCGCTCGCAGTCTGAATCGGCAATCCCAGCAGCACCGTACCCAGACCATTGGGTGTCAACTCCAAAACCTTTCCTTCCATCACCTGCTGTATCTGCTCCCCCGTCACTGGAAGCGGTTGGTGATCTCGATGCTTCCCAAACGTGAGGAGCTGACCGGAAGGCTCAAACATGCGAATATAGTACAAATCAAGCTGCTTCATCTTGTTGATGAATGTATCCGCCTCCGATAGAGGCAGGGTTTGGTATATCTGTATTACATCCTGACCAAAGTTACGTATGTTGATATGGGCATTATCGTTAAGCTGCTCTTCAAAAATCCAGGTTGATAAGAAAAAAGCAATTAACGTTCCTGCTATTACAGAAACCAGAAAAGTCACGACAACCCGAATGTACAAAGACTTAATCATGAGTAGCCTCTAAGCGATATCCCAAACCCCGAACCGTTTCAATCTGAAAATCAGAGATCGTTGCAAATCGTTCGCGCAACCGTTTGATATGTACATCCACCGTTCGATCATCACCGCTATAATCCAGCCCCCAGATTTGATCTATTAATTGCTCTCGCGTATAGACTTGTCCCGGTGTGCCTGCCAGTTTGTACAGCAGTTCAAATTCCTTGAGCGGCAGGGTTAAGGACTCTTCACCAACGATGACCTTGTAGCTCTGTCGGTCCAGCGTAACGTTCCCAAACTGAATCAGGTGGGTGGAGCCGATTTTGTAACGCTTCAGCAGCGCCTTGACACGTGCCGTCAGCTCTAAAGGATCAAACGGTTTCGTTAAATAATCATCCGAGCCCAGTTCGAAGCCCTTTACCTTCTCCCAGGTCTCACCTCTTGCTGTTAACATAAGCAATGGCAGGTCAGCGTTCAGTCGTCTCAATTCCTTACACAATGCCCACCCGTCCATCACCGGCATCATAATATCCAGCACAACCAGGTCAACGGGAGTTTGCCGATAGAGATCAAGTGCCTGTTTGCCGTCCACAGCCTCTACTGTGGTGAATCCATCATTTCTAAGAAACAAACAGACAAGCTCTCGAATATTCGCATCATCGTCTGCAACTAATATGGTAGCCATATGCTTTTTTCTCCTTTGACTTGTGTTGTACGTATTTATTCTGCATCCACCAGCGATACCGTTAGCATTGTATGTTTTTTCATAACGCCTTGAATAGACACATCATGTGAGCCTGTTTCCTGAAAGCCTGCTTTCTGAAGAACCCGGATAGAACCTGCATTGTCGGGCACAGCACCACCCACAATCTGCCTGATATCCGTTTCTTCTTTGGCGAACTGTATCAGACGTTTCAACGCTTCACTCATATACCCTTGACCATTGTGCAGCCGATCTGTTGCATATCCGACCACCCAGGTTGCTGCGTCATTCAGTTCAATGAGAAACAGTGAGATTTCACCCACCAGTTCATCCGTATGATTTAGAAAAATACCGAAAGAATACCGTTTTCCAGCTTTTCTTCTTTCCAACCAATCCTGAATCAGCTCGGTCTGTGCCTCCAAACTATAAAATGCCTCATCTCGTTTATTGGCGGTAATGCTTTCGATCTGTTCTCGATTGCGAAGCTGAAAATGCTGGAGCAGTACAGCATCTTCTGCCGTCCAAGCTCTTAAATAGATTCGTTCAGACTCGTATTTCATCCTTAATCCTCCTACCTCCAGCGTAAAAACTGCTTAATCTCCAAGCTCCTCCAGAGCCATCTCCAATTCGTCAAGCTGTGCTGTCAATGTATTAACCAGCGTTTGCGCGGCTTCGAGTTTCACTTGAAAAGCCTGTCTTTCTGCGGCCTCTAGCGGCAGTTCACCTTTTTGCAATTTAGTTGCATACTCGGCCCATTGTTGTTTATATTGTTTCAGGCTTTCGTCAGCAGCAGTCTGCTTTTCTTTTACTTGTTTAATCTGATGCTCCAAATGCATGATTTCAGACAGACTTGCTGCGCCAGATAAGCGCTGTGAATATGTCATTGGTGTGATTCCCCCTGTATCGCATCATGCTTTCATTCAATTTCCATCGCTTTGCTCACATCATACGCTTCTATATTGATCTCAGGCTCCATTCCCATAGCCAGTCTTGCCAGCTGACTGCCGATGTATGGACCCATCGTCAAACCGGACGCTCCCAGCCCATTGGCTGTAATCAGACCAGGCCGCCCCGGAACATGCCCCAGCACAGGCAGGAAACCTGGTGTAAATGGACGAAAACCGACACGAACCTCATCGAGCGTACTATTTGCCAGTTCGGGTGCAAGCTCAAGTCCTTTGTTCAGTACTTCCTGCATACCGCCCGCTGTAATTCGTGTATCATATCCTTCAACATCGTTTTCGTGCGTTGCACCAATGACCATTTTTTGTGCCCCAAACGCCAGCAAATACTGGTCTGAAGGAGGCATGATGACAGGCCAGCCGCCTGTATCTGCTTCATGAACAGTTCGCAAATGCATAATCTGGGCCTTCTGGTAGTGTACTTTAAAATGAATGCCTAGCGGCTTCATCAGCTCATTGCCCCATGCACCGGTACAGACAACAACCGCATCTGCCTTATATCTTTCCGCGTTCACTTTGGCCCCTATTACTCGTCCTGCTTCAGAGACAAGGCAGGCATCTCCTTGAATCAAACGCGCTCCATGCCTTTGAGCTGAGCGAATCAACGCATCACGCATTGCTCTCCCATCAACCCGGGCACCTCCGCTAATGTACACCGAATGATAACCTTCCCCAAGCAAGGGGAAGCGTTCACGTGTTTCTGTTTCATCCAGACAAGTGATCGTTCCGATCTCCGGCGCATCCTGCCTGCGGAGCATGGCCCGCTCAGCCATCTTCTGAATCTTGTCGATATCGGTATGAATGCTTAGAGCACCTGTCTGTGCATATCCCGTATCCGTCTCACCTTCGAGCTCCAGTCCGGCAATAAGCTCAGGGTAATAACGCGCACCAGCCTTGGCAAGCTGATACCAATCCTGATTTCTCCGCTGGGACAACCACGGACAGATGATGCCGGCTGCCGCGTCCGTGGCTTGCCCAGCGTCTTTCCGATCTATAAGCAGAACCTCCACGCCTGATTTTGCCAAATGATAAGCTGTGGAGGCCCCTAATATTCCCGCTCCAATCACGATGACTTTCTTCAATATAAGCATTCCTTTCTTGTTTCGTACAAGCATTCCCTTCTCATTTGTACAAGCAATTCCTTTTCTTGATTAACTCATTCCTTATAGCGTATCTGTTTCACATTCTGTTGGCAAGACAAACACCGCTAAGCTCAGTTTCAGTTCACAGCAAACCAAGCGTTTTATATATTTAAAATAATTACATTTATGTAATATAATTTCTCTTAGTTCATTATAGGCTTCTGTTCTTGCTCTATTCACGCTCTGCGCATAAGACCTTTTACAAAGAGAGGAATAATTCAACAATGTCGCAACCTAACATGGGGAATCCGCCGGAATCCGATATGCCCCTAGTCATTACAGGGCAAAACCGGTTGACCGTTAATGAATTAATAGATTGGAGCCATCATTCACGGGATTACACCATTGTACAGTGCATCGGAGGAACAGGGCGCATCACAGCAAAGAACCGGGAGTTCTCCATTCGAAAAGGAACGACCCTTATCATGTTCCCGGAAGTCACCTATCATTATAACAATCCGAGCAGCAAGCTACGATTTGATTGCCTTTCTTTTAATGGCTACATTGTGCCACGATTTCTGCATTCTTTGCAGATCGGTGAGCTTCGTGCTTTCAAACTGGACGGAATGCTCGGCATACTGCTGCGTGAAATCACCATTGCGCTGAAGTCGAGACATAGGGACCAGATCTGGCACGGCTCCGCACTTCTCTATATGCTTCTGGTCAGGCTGACCATTGACGGTGAACGATACAGCGAGGTTGAACGAAATGAGGCCCGCTTACGACTGGAAGAACTTGTTGCATTCATCAAACAGAACTATCAGCAAGACCTGTCACTCTCCATACTGGCTGATCAGATGAAGGTGACTGAACAGCATTTGAACCGGATATTCAAGAAGGAATTTCATATGACACCTCTTGAATATCTGGTTCGCTATCGCTTGCTAAAGGCCAAGGAAATGCTCGTGCAGCAGAAGGATATCACAGCACATGATATCGCGAGGGCTGTCGGTTTTAACAGTGCAAGTTATTTCGGTTCGGTTTTTAAAAAATATGAAGGAATTTCCCCCATTGAGCTGCGCAAGCAATTTCAAGGATAGAAAATCTCAGTAAGAAGAGACAAACTCAGAAACGTGCAGTCAAGTCCGGCTGGGTCATGCTTACCGATAAAAAGTGGCATGTGCAGCCTGTTCCCGTTGGTGACTGCGCAACAACTCCTGCCCGAATCTCTCCTTCCATCGCCATGCCGAAATATCGAATCAGCTTCCATTCTTGCCCGTCGGGGGAGTAAAAAAAGGACAGGCAGCCCTCTACTTTTCTTATACGCAAATACGGATTAGCTACAGGAACCTCCATCGAATTGCAATCATCTGATGATGCATCTCGTGTAACAACGGAAACGATCGTTGCTGCTTTGCCGTCATATTCAAAACACAGTTTGCACCAGTTTCGTTCATCGACCATTACCATCAGGCAGCCGGAATCATATTGATGTTTCATATCCACTGTCAGCTGCGCGGTCATCTCAAAATCACCCGATACAGGCATCGACAGAAACGGCGCAGTCGCTCTTATATGCTTGCCCGCCGGGTCCTGAAAGAAATCGGAGCCTGCTTGTGCTTCCACGATCAGTCCACCCTGATCTGTATAGGACCAGTGGCTCGGCTCATTGATCCAGGTCAGCTGCCCTCTTGCTTCACTTGCCATTACATTCATCATTCAAACCTCCCAAAAATATGTGTGAATTACTGTACTTTATCCGTATTATACATTCGGTTTTTATACAGAAAAGCCCTTCTTCTACATATTTTTGTAAGGCTCAATCACTTGGGAACGCTGCTGCGGGTCAGGTAAAAACAGCATAATGATCATCAATACGAGATACAGTCCCAGAATAACACTGAACAGCCAGAATGGATTGTAATGGTACAGCAGCCCCGTCAGATACCCGGAAGGAATCGCGGTTAACGTCATCACCGTCTGTACAGCCGAAAACATGTCGGCCTTCTCATGCGTGCCCAGTCGGTTCATCAGCAGCGAATCGCGATACGTTTGCAAAATAAAGTTGCCCGCTGCAAGCACAATGAGTGTGAGAAACAGCATCGCTATATTACCGGAGGGTATCAGCAGAAATAACACGGCACCCACAGAGCTGAGCACAATGGAAAAGCTGACATACTTCTCTTCTGAACGCCGCTTCAGACGTGGAATAATAACCAGATACAATAACATCACGGTAATCGCCGTTACTACGGGAATAAATGAAATGACACGATCATCAAAGCTCAGCTGCTCCTTGAAATAAATCACCTGAAAAAAATTCAGCTGCAGAACGAGATTGGACAGCACTGTAATTAAAATGATAGGCAGTAATCTGCGCTTGTAGAACGACCGACCGAACAGACGCAGACTGGCGACAAGGCTTCGAAATACGCGGGTTTTGTTATGCAGCCCCATGAGTTCCTTACCAACTTGAGTTTCTTCCGTGTAGCGGTTACGTATGAGAAACATGGCCGTCATTAACAGGCCACCTGCAAAATAAATGCTCGCCAGCGTTGGTACAATACCAAAGTCCGCAATAACAACACCAGCAATCGGCGTTAACACCCCTGCACCCGTAATCATCATATTCAATATGGCGAACACCTTGGATCGTTTATGCTCCTCCACGTCCTCGATGATCAGACAATTGAAAGACACGGTGACAAATTTCGAGGTTGCATTCAGCAGATAAGCGATGAGGAACAGCCAGAAATTTTGTGAAAATGCCCAGATGAACATGGGGACACTCCAGGCGAGCAGATCAAAGATCAGTGTCGTTCGTTTACGCCCCAGTTTATTGGTCACAGCCCCTGCGAACAGCTGAAAAATGAAGGCAAAATAAAGATTCACCGAATTGATGATGCCAATCTCAATGTCGGACAAACCGGCCTCTTTCATATACAAAGGTGCGTAGAACAGGACAATCGTTCCCGGAATAGCCCACACTGGCTCAAGTAAAATGGAATACCGCGGATTTCTCGGCAAATCCTGAAGCAGCTTCACTCCATATCCCTTCTTTCTCTCTGCGAATCTCCCCGCCGTGACCAGTAGTTCGACATGTTGATCACACTAAGTCACTGAGCAAAAAAATGTCATATACTCACTGTTCACAGCGGAGAACCCGCAAATGTCTACATGCTTACAGAATGAGAGCTGTTTTCACCGAATTCATCGGCAGCTTCTCACCACTGCGCAGGTCATACCCCATCGTTCCATTAAATGCCTGCTCATAATCAGTCAAATACTCTTTAGCGGTTACCATTTGCTCCAGTTCTGGAATGCTCTGTGCAAACTTCAAGGCTGTACTGATCATGGAGTGCACAGCTACCGCACCAATGATGCTAAGTCCATCGTTAATCACCTGAGTTGATTTGAATGTCACTTCATAGCTGTCGTCATACCCCATCGGGATAATACGGCCACCTTTAGCGATGAGCTCCAATCCGACATGAAGCTGGTTGCCGACCGCATCCACGATGATGTCGAATTTTTTATTGTTATTGATCTCGTATACTTTCTCAAGGGTAAGTTCCTCCGGATAATAAGCATAATCTGCAATGCCCTCAGCAAATTGTTTGCGATAAGGATCGATTTCCGTACCCACGGTGAGTCTTGCCAATCTTTTGCTCACCAGCTGACACAGCGAGCCAATCGCCCCTGAACCAAGCACGAGCACAGAATCACTTGGCTTCACGCCTGCTTTCATGAACGTTTGCAGTACGCAGCCGAGAGGTTCAATCATCATTGCCTTTTCCCAGCTCATCGTGTCAGGAATGGGATAGATATATTTTTCGTGCCCTACAAAATATTCAGCAAAGGTCCCGTGCGTTGTCATGCCCACCTGGTAATCGTCGAAATTCTCGCAATAGATGAATAAACCTTCACGGCAATAAGAGCAGTTACCGCAGGATTGCGTAGGATCAACGAGAACCCGGTCCCCGACACGAATGCCACATACATCCTCTCCGACCTCGACAACAGTCCCCACGCCTTCATGACCGATGACCGTGCCTTTATTGGCAGCCACTTTACCTTTGACAATATTCAGATCCGTGCCACAGATGCCTGATCCATAGATTTTCACTTTGACTTGATTGGGTTTCTGAATGTTAGGCTCCTCAATGTCTTGCAATTCCACCTGTTTCAAATCCTGATATACGAGTGCTTTCATGGGTTATCCTCCTGATCATATAAATAAATTAACGTGCTCCTCCGTCATACATTGGTATGTTTCAGATGCTCCTGCTTCTGCTTTTCTTTCCAGTCTGACAAGATTTGAAGCAATGCTTCCTCTACCCAAATCAATTCCTCCCGTGTATGCGTATCAGAGAAAATAAAATAACCTTTCGTAAAAATGCCGTAATAGGCCATTTTCTTCACCATGAATTCACGGAACGGGTCAGTTTGAAAGTTTTGCTCGTCTATTGACTGAATATAGAAGCTCGCATAGGTTCCCTTCAGAGCTAACTCATCAGTAAGCCCCAGCAATATCAGCTCAGACTCCAATCGCTTCATGATTCGGGTAGCCGGTTCGCGCCACGTAGGCCACACTTTGGTATTTTTCATCAGCCTTTCGCAGGCAATGGCCGCTGCAAGAGCTATCGTTTCACTGGAATGCGCGTTGCTGAATCGAACCTGGCCTGCAAGGGACATCATGTGCTCAGGTCCCAACACAGCTGCAAGCGGAAGTCCATTGGCCATGCCTTTGGATATGCAGAGCAAATCCGGCCAGATATCATATTCGCCGGCAGTCGCCTGCTTGCCCATACGTATACCCGAAGTAACCTCGTCAAAAATAATAATGATGTCCTTGGAGGAACATAACGTTACCACGTCAGCCAGCTCTTCCTTCCTCCACTCATTCGGACACAAAACGATACAGGCCACATCCTCTTGAGATGAAATTTGTTCCTTGATCTGTTCATAAGCAGGCTTCTTGATCCAGATTGTGGAGCGCTCAATATCCTTCGGAATGCCGCGTTCCTTCGTCTGGCTGCCGTAATAACCGTACGCTGACCAGTCATGCCATCCATGATAAGCCGTTGCAATCACCTTGCTTTTGCCACTCGCTGCACGGGCGATACGGACCGCCCCACTTACTGCATCTGCTCCGCTTTTGGTGAAACGCAGCGATGCATACCGCCCCTCAAACCGCTCCAGGATCAACTTCGCACATTCCAGTTCAATATCTGCAGGAATGGAGAAGCTTGTCCCCTTCTTCAGCTGGTGAATAACGGTGAGCTGGATTTCACGTCTCGCATGACCCCAAGGAGCTGTTCCCATGGCCATCTCACAATCCAGCCATTCATTACCGTCAATATCTGTAAAGCGGGAATGGTAGGCCTCTGCACAGCAGACGGGCGTATGGCCTGGAAATAAACGTTCCGGGGCTTTGGCTAATGTACTGCAGCCGCTCGGTATAACCTTTTCGACCTGTTCCAACCACTCCAGATTCCGTGTGAATCTCGTGGCACGGTCCAGCGTACTCATTTTATTATTCACTTTGAAGCACCTCCCATATCGCGATGTTTGGTCAACTGCAAATCGTGTCTTATCGAACTTTAGAACCAGGCCAGCAGCCATCGTAGATGCGATCCATCGTGATTACGTTGCCATACAGATCAATAATTAAATCCTTGGCCCGATGAGCATGTCTCATCTCGATCCAGTAACGGTTCTCCAGCAAACGGGCGAAATTGTCCACCAGGAACAGCAGCCGATTTTCGCTATGAATCAATTCCTTGCCTAACACTTGCGGCAGCCAAATGGCTCCGCTCGAGTTGAATCGGTTGGAGTAGTCCCGTATCTCGGCAATGGGTGCAATCCGAGCCTCTTCAAGCTGGGTCCAGAAGGTATCTGCATCACTGCGCACTTCTGCAAGGTCTATGCCAACCATGGGAAGATGCGCATAATGGCGCTGTTTATCGAGCTGTACCTTCAGATGGCTGAACATAAAGGGCCATACATCAGCCTCAATGTGGCTTCCCCACTTTTTCCAGAATCGAGCCAGATTGTTTTTGCGGTTAAAATTGCGATGAATGCCGCTGCTGCGTTCCCAGTGATATGCCTGAATTTTAGGATTTATGACGGTATCATACCCTGCTTCTCTGGCCCGCATCTGATAATCAAAATCTTCGTATCCGTTAAAAAACTTCTCATCGAGGCTGCCAATTGTCTCATACACTTCTCGTTTCATGCCAAACATCGCAAACACGACGAGCTGCACAGAGAAAGTTTCCTTCGGAATATCTTCAGGAGATGCATTAAGGAACAAGTGTCGTCCGATCGTATCGGCAAACGCAATTCCACAATGCTGCACACCCCCGGTCTGTGGATATAACAGAACCCCTCCGATCATGCCGATGGTCACATCCGTGTCCAACGTTTCTTTCATCATCGATTGCCAATCGGGCTGCAGAATGGTGTCGGAATCCAGGAAAAAAATATATTCTCCCTCAGCAAGACTTAACGCCCTGTTAATAGATACAGCACAGCCAAGAGGAAAATCATGCTGAAGAATCTCAATCGTTACTCCTTCTCTGACCTCTTGTTTGAGCTTGTCCAGATGCTGAAAGACAGCCGAACCGGAACCGTCATTGATGAAGATAATCTGAGTTGACGGACATACAGTCCGAAGCAGTGAATCGGTGAACAGGTTCAAAATGTTATAGTCCTGATTAACGGGTACAATAATCGTATAAAGCATGTGATCCCTCCAGTTTAAGTTGGTGTCAATACAACAAAATAACAATGGAACCTGAACAAGTGCTGCGATATAGTGATCTGCCCGCTATCGACCTCCTTCGCTCTTTTTTGTATTATTTTGGATTAATTATGAATACAATAGAAATTTATATCTTTTTTTAGCAAAATAAAATCTCAAATTCTGAACACTGTTAATATCTGAATCCTGGTCAACTAAATATCTGAAGCTTGGTTAATGCAAAAAAAAGCACCTCTGATGCCTTCTCCCGCATACCCGAACGGAAGATACATCAAAAAGTGCTCTATGAAATAACGTATGTTCGCTTCTTAATTCCCCGCTCTTGCGGTCAACCATTCCGATTCTTTCGCTCCCAGGTTTGTAATGAACTGATGCAAAGAATGAGAGATCCATTTACGCGTATGAATGACAAGCTGAATTTCCAGTGTAAACTCGGTATGCTCCAAAGGCAGAACGGTTAATTCCCGTCTGCGAATTTCGTCCCGTGCAATCATTTGCGGCAGCAGAGAAATGCCAGTGCCCGCCATAATACTGCGTTTGATCGCCTCAGGACTTCCAAGCTCAAGCCCCACTTTGTATGCAATTCCATTCGTTCTCAGCACCTTCTCCAGCAGCTGTCTGTAATTGCATGAATCCTCAGGCATGATCCACTCCTCATCAGCCAGATCACTCAATACCACCTTGGACTTAGCCGCAAGCGGATGGTCCGAGTTAACGATAAGCACCAGTGGTTCCTCTCGAATGGTGATCCATTGCAAGCCCGTTTCCGGTGAAGCATTCGCCAGGATCAGGCCTACGTCCGCCTCTCCTTCTCTTACTTTTTGCAAAATGAGGTCTTCACGATCCGTCTGCAGCCGGATTCCCAGCTCGGGATATTGTTTGCGTGTCGTCTGGATCGGCACCGGCAGAAAATAGGAAGCAAGTGAATCCATCGTTGCAATGGTTAGTGATCCGCCGCCTTGCTTGGTCAGCTTTTCCTGTGAATGTTCATATATTTCGAGCAGCTGCCCGGACAGCTTGAATAACTCTTCTCCAGCGGAGGTCAATCTGATTTTATTGTTATTATAACGTTCAAACAATTTGACCTGATAGATTTTCTCCAGCTTCTGAATCTGGGTTGTCACACTTGATTGTGCATACCCCAGCTCTTCTGCTGCTTTGGTAAAGCTTTGGCGTAATGCCACCTCACGAAAGGTTTGAAAATAATTCAAATCCATACGGCTTCCCTCACATCATCAAAATTATTGATAACACCCATCATCTATTATAGCTAACTATGATACCTTTTCCCATGGTAAAGTGAATGAAATGGAATTCCAACATACATTTGGGGGTTATACGATGTTAACCGAACAACAGATTAAAGGTATTTATATCCCTGTCATCACGCCTTTTACCGAGGACCGTGAACTCGATCTGCCTTCATTTCAAAACTACATCAAAGTTATGGCAAACAGTGGCATCCATGGCTTGGTGATCAACGGCACAACTGGAGAATCACCTACTGTGACATGGGATGAAGTGGAACAGCTTGTGAAAGCCGCGAAGGAAACACTGAGCAGCATCAACTCGTCCGTACCCATAATGGTTGGAACTGGAACCAATGATACCGCTTCAACGGTGGCGAGAACAAAGAAAGCTGCAGCACTTGGCGCTGACGCTGTTCTTGTCGTTACTCCATACTATAACAGACCAACGGAAGAGGGTATTTACGAGCACTTCCGCATGGCAGCCAGCGTGGGCATCCCCGTGATGGTATACGAAATCCCGGCCCGTACAGGGGTTAGAGTTTCCATCGAGATGATGAAAAAAATTATGAACATCGATGGCGTTATTGGCCTTAAAGATAGCACAAATAACCTCGACCTCATGACAGAACTGGTACGTTGCGGCTCAAAGCCCATTTTGTGTGGAGATGATACCTTCTTCTACGATATGTTAACGAAAGGCGCAGCCGGCGGCATGATGGCATCGGCAAGCATTAACCCAGAACGGTTCCTGGAAGTATATAATCGTTTTGTGGCTGGTGAAAAAGAAGATGCCTACCGTCTCTATGTTCAGTTGCTTCCGTTCATTAAACATCTCTTTGAGGAGCCTGCGCCAGCCATGCTGAAGCACCTGCTTGCCAAACAGGGCATTATCGCCTCTGCTCAGCTGCGTCTGCCTTTGATGCCCGCATCGGAACAGCTGAAAGCAAAGATTGCACTGTAATTTACACGATCACGCCTATACCTTTCGGCAACTTCTATAGATTCAGACACAAAATAAGCCACAGCTTCTGCTGTGGCTTTTATTTATTTCGCAACAAAACCATGATATAACGTATCCACTACAAGAGCAGGCGCTGCGTTTCTGGCGAGATTGCCGCTGATCACTTGCTGCCATGTCAGAAAGAGCACAGAATAGAGCACTTCTACAATCCACGTTTTATCTATATCCGAACGGAAAAAACCTTTCTCCTGAAGCACTTCGATGGCATGCAGCACCGGTTCTCTCAGCTTCAAATATGCCTCTTCAATATCCGCGTTACAGTTAACGGTTGCATCATGCGCCAGAAAATGGATTTTGTCACCAAGCGGTATTAGCGCTTCAATCAGCTCGGGGATATAATGCTCAGCCCGTGCCTCATCCAGCTTCACATGCTGCAGCGTCTCGTCAACGACCTCAATCGCACGCATCGCCAGGTGAATCATCAGCTGTTCACGGCTCTCCACATATCTATGTAACGTTGCAATGCCAATGTTCGCAGCTTCAGCAATGTCATTCATTGAGGCATTTGGCTTCTCGATAAGCAGCTTGGTTGCTTCATCCAATATGGTATACATTCGATTTTGTTTGAATGTTAACTTCTCTTTTTTCATCGCGAACGGCACCTCTGTTCATTTGAATCATCATTATATCTTTTAACATAACATACTTTTCCACAAAACCAATCACTAACTGCAAGTTGTCGCTTCCATATCTGGTTTAAAAGGAAAAAGGAAAAAACCGCCCGTAGGCGGCTTCTTAGCATCAAAGTTTCCCATCTCGTGCTCTGTTACAGCTCGATCACTTTGGTCGCAATATTCGCACAGAACTCACTGTCATGCTCGACAAAAAGCAATGTTGGTGTGTATTCCAGCAACAATTCCTCGATTTGCATACGCGAAATGACGTCGATATAATTCAGCGGTTCATCCCAAATGTACAGATGAGCCTGCTCACTCAAGCTTTTGGCCAAAAGTACTTTCTTTTTTTGTCCAGCACTGAAGGTCGAGATATCTTTCTCCAATTGCAGTCTCGATAAGTCCAGCTTACTCAAAATTGCTCTGAACAGACTCTCATCGATCCCCTGGCTGGCAGCATAGTCAGACAATTGGCCGCCGAGATTGGAGGTGTCCTGTGACACATACGATACTTTAAGCTGTTGGTCCTTGCGAGCAGCTCCTGTATGTGGAATATCCTCATCACAGATTAATTTGAGCAGACTTGATTTGCCTGACCCATTTGCACCGCAAAGGGCAATTCGATCGCCTTTTTCGACTCTGAAATTCACATCCTTGCATACAACATTGGAGCCGTAAAAAATCGAGACATGATCGCACTCGACCAGCTCATTTTTGTGGTAAGGCAGCGGGTGAATTTGTAAACGATCGGCGGTTTCAATATTTTTAAGGAGCTTGGATTTCTCCTGAATGGCGGACTGCTGCCTCTGCTCAATATTTTTGGAACGCTTCATCATCTTGGCAGCCTTGTGACCAATGTAGCCTTTGTCCACCTTGGACCCGGAATTTCGGGTTCCATTTTTGCTTTTCTCAACCTCATCTGACCATTTCCCGGTCCGTTTAGCCGAGTCCGACAGACGCTTGATATCCTTGATCAGTTTTTCATTGCTTGCGAGCTCATACTGATCCTGCCTTCTTTTGTTTTCCCACCAAGCCGAGAAATTGCCTTTCTGAATCTCAATGTTTGTCTTGTTGATGGACAAAATGTGATCTACGCAGTGATCCAGAAAGGAGCGATCGTGAGAAACCAGTATAAATCCGCTTTTGCTGCGGAGATACTCACCGACCAGCTTTCTCGCATGCAAATCCAGATGGTTGGTGGGCTCATCAATGAGCAAAAACCGGTTATCCTTCAGGAACAAAGCAGCCAGCATCACTTTGGTTTGTTCTCCATTCGATAGCGAATCGAAAGAGCGATAAAGCACATCATCAGACAGCTGGAGCAGATTCAGCTCTCTCATCAATTGCCATTGAACAAAATCGGGAACAATCTCGGCAACGATATCAACTGTCATGGCTCCCTTGTCATGCACGTGGAAAGGAAAATATTCAAAGCTGACATTGGCGGAAATATGGCCGCTGTATTCATATTTGCCCAGCAGCAAATTCAGAAATGTCGTTTTTCCTCGACCATTCCTGCCGGTAAACCCTAATTTCCAATCCGAGTCAAGCTGAAAACTTACATGTTCAAATATATTATCGTAACTGCCTTCATACGCAAAGGTCAGATTGGTAACGCTGATTATAGACATAGAGATCATCCTTTTTATGTGAAATATAAAAGTTAGTCGGGCAGTGTATAACCTGACATGGCTTGCATCACTTTCATATTTGAACATAATCAGGACAACGCAAAAAGCCTCATTTAGAAGTGTTTGTTGTGTCCGGATTCTGTTAGCTTATGTTGTGAACCATGCCATGATTGGTGTTCAGTGACAGGTTCACAACAACATCCACAACCTCTAGTTCAGTCAACACTTTTCCCACCCCTTTCTTCAAGCACACATAGAATATCAAAAACTTAACATGAATGACAATCACGGGTCAACCTATGCTAAACGGCTTCCTGGGTAGTTCATTGACGTCCTGCAAACGCGGCTAATCTACTTTAGCACCATAGGAGCGTGCAAGAAGAACCGCCTGTTCGCGATCCATGCGTACCCCTTTCCAATCCAGAGATTTCAGATCTATTCCATCCAGAATAGCACCACGCAGATCAGCACCCTTCAGCTTCACCTTGCTCATGGACACTCTCGTGAGATCACAATCACGCAGGTCTGCTTTGGTCAGATCACACTCGCTCAGATCAGCTTCAAAGAAACGTATGCCACGCAAATCCTGTTTCCCAAGCCGGGTATGTCTCAGATTTGTATAAGACCAGTCGCCCTTCGTTAGGGTAATGCCGTCCATCTGGGCACCGGAGAAGTCCGATCCGGTCATTTTACAAGCCGTGAATTTGGAAGCAAACAGGTTCGCACCGCCAAACATACAGTTCTCAAATGCAGACTCCGTATGCAATGATCCATTCATAGACGCACCCTTAAAATCACATTCGATAAAACGGCAATTGTTCGTTTCGACCTCTTCCATGGAAGCATTCATGAACGTGCATTGTTTAAACACACAATTCACCAGCTCGCCATAACGCAGATCACGTCCTTCAAAGTGCACTGCTTCATACTCCTGATCCTTATATTGATACATTTTCACACCTCGTTTGATATCGTGTTGAAGTTCCATGCAGCTTGCTTTAAGTCACATGCCTTTAATGAATCACTTCAACTACTATACCATATGGATGTCAAGTGTATTACGTTTACACAAGCACTTTTGACATTCTATACAGGGATACCGCAGGTTTGTTGATTTCTCCGACCTTTTTGTACCCCAAACGTTCGTACAGCTTAATCGCACCGGTATTTTCCTGTCTGACAGTTAATGAGGACTTTGTTAAACCTTGCAGGACAGCCTGCTTCTCCGCATGCCGAATCAATTCGGTGCCTACCCCGAGCCCCCTGCTCTCTGGCAGCGTGGCAAGGATACCAATATGATACTCATCGTCTTCACCTTCTTTTAACGTCACCATCGTATAGAGCTCTTTCCAATGGCGCAGGTAGTATCCGATCAGCTTCCACTTGTGCAGATCAAACAGCTGCGAGAACGTCGGCATCGCCAGCTTGTTCATTAGAGTTGTCGGATAACAGATGATCATGCCAAGAGTTTTTCCATCTCGGACAGCCTCATAAGCATGCTCATGGCTAAACCGATTATTTCGGGTCTTCCACAGCTTTTGAAAGGTTTTTTCAATAACCGCAGGTGTTCTTGACCCCGCCAAGGAAAACTTCAAGTCATCCAGTGCCATCTCAGTTAATTTACCTCCAACTTCTGACTCTGGACTTGCTTTCAAAATGGCGGTTTGCGGGTTTGCTTTTACAATATTGGTTTTGCTCATAGCTCTCACTCCTGTAATCTTCTCTTGGTATGGGTGTCTGTTATTTAGTTGACGCCAAGCCAGGCGTAATGCCTTCCACGATGACGTTTACCGCCTGGATCGATAAGCCTGTAAAATGCTCAACCTGCTCAATGACTTTATGCTGCAATTCTCTGCAAACCTCATGCACCTTGCTGCCGTAACGCATAATAACTCGCACATTAATCTCCACAAGGTCGTCTACTCTTCGAATGTCTATGCCATTTTGCAGGCTGCGGCCGCTCCATATTTTGCTAATGCTTTCAACCCACCCGGCAGACATAGGTGAAATCTCGCGGGTAGCACTTGTTATTTTGCCGACCATTTTGGAGATAACCTCATCCGATATCTGTATATGACCTAATGTTTGTTGTATCAGCATATGAATCGCCTCCGATATTTTTGATAGATAATACTATCATTTAATTTAAATATATATCACAGGAGAATAAAATACAACTTTTTCTGTAAAAAGCAAAAAAACCGCTGTAATTGCGGTTTTTGGTTTTCAATCTATGTTAGAAAATATATAACCGGAGATTAATCCCACAAATTCATTCATGAGCTGATGTACTACAAATACGCTTTAAACCAGGCCTTCACCTGTTCAAAGCTGTCCACACGCAGCGAGGGTTTGCCGCTTTTGAGCAAGGAATGGTTGGAGCCTGGATAACGAATCAGTTTTGTTGTTTTGCCATAACGCTTCAGGGTTGTATACAGCTCTTCAGCCTGAGCAATCGGCGTTCGATAATCCTGCTCACCATGCATAATTAACAGCGGCGTTTCGATTCTGTGGGCATGAGCCAGCGGGGAGCGAGACCACAGATAGGCTGCATGCTCTGCCGGATTGCCACCGATTACACCTTCGACATAGGAAATGCCGATATCACTTGTCCCGTACATGGACAGCCAGTTGGAGATACAGCGCTGTGTAACAGCGGCCTTGAAGCGATGAGAATGAGCGATAATCCAGTTCGTCATGACGCCTCCATAACTGCCACCTGCCACACCCAAACGTAATTCATCAAGCTCATTATATGATGCAAGCGCATAATCCACGGCCTCCATCAAGTCCCGATAATCTCCACCAGCAAAGTCTCCACGGCATGCCCGGGCAAAATCCTGCCCGTATCCGATGCTTCCACGCGGGTTAACCCATAAAACGGCATATCCTTCTGCAAGCAGAGTCTGCATCTCATGGCTGAACGTTCCGGTATACATCGCGTGCGGACCTCCATGAATCTGTAGAATCAAAGGAAGCTTGCTCCCGGATCGTGAATCGGGTATAGCCAGCCACCCCTGAATCAACCAACCGTCCGAGGATGAAAATTCAATTCGTTGAGGGGCGTTAACCTGCCGTTTAGCCATAAATTCATCATTTCGGCGAGTGAGTCTGAGCATTTGTCCGTTTTCGACCTCTACGATATATAGCTCACTCGGATGTGAATCCGTCAACGCCGCAATCACCAGTTTTTTCTCATCAGCAGATACCGTATATTGATACACATCCTTCTCACCTGCCGGGGTGACTGCTTCGCAGCGTCCGTCAGTACGGACTCGATATACATCCACATTGCCGTGATGCGTGCCCAGAACATATACACCCTGCTGCGGAAAAGATCGACTGATTACCGGAGAAGGTGAAGCACTGGCCGATTTCATATCACTTAAAGCCGCATTGCCGATATGCATATCCAATTCAGGTGCCATTAGCCTGGGTACCCCCCGTTGTACGGGAATGGTAAACAGTTGATTGTGACTTCCGCTTCCGTATTGACGGTCACTGGCAATGAGAATGAGCTGGCTGCCATCAGGTGTAAACGAAAACTGGCTGATCTGAAGACTGGAATCTGTGACCTGGTATGGCACTGCCTCCTTCCCCTCATTCATGGAGACAATATATACGTCCGAGTGGTACAGCAGATCCGGGTCCACATGCTCTTCTTGCGTTTGTTTGGAAATAAATGCAAGCTTGAGGCTATCGGGAGACCATATCGGCATACTGACGCTCCAGCAGCCAGAGGTGATCTGTGTGATTTGCCCGCTGGCAATCTCGTAAACAAATAAATGGGTGTACTGACCATCCCACCAGCCCGCACCTTCAGCCTTTGGTGTCGTACGTTCATAGGCCTTACCACGTAATACAGATGTCGGAGCAGCAGATAATGCAGCATCGGAGCCGTTCATCGACTCATCATCTTTGGATTGAGCTCTATGCCCAGCTGCATTTGATTGAATTTTACTGGTAAACGCAATATAACTCCCGTCGGGAGACCAGATATAACTTATGATTTTACGTTCAGGAGATATGAGCATTACCGCTTCCGCCTCTCCTGTTGGAAGGCACCACAGCCCCTTACCCGCCTCAGTCGAACGCAGGAAAGTCAGCGTGCCTCCATCTGGTGACCAGGCAGGAGACGAGTCTTTCGTGCCATCGGTCAAAGCTACATCTTCCGTTCCGTCCAGGGAAATTCCACGAATCTGGGTGTTATACTCATTCTTTACCTGATCAATCGTCTGTTCGACGTATGCAACCTGCCCGTTTATACTGATCACAGGCTGACTGATCCAGCGGTATTGATTCAGATCCTCCGGCATAATCTGGCTTTTTTTCATCACCCTGTCTCCCTTCCGTTTTATTTATGAGTAGACTCTGTTCGAGGATCAAGCACATCCCGCAGCCAATCACCGAGGAAAATAACGCCCAGCACTGTAAACGTAATCGCCAGCCCCGGGAAAGTCGCAACCCACCAGCTTGTGGCTACATACTGCCGCCCATCGCTTAACATGCCTCCCCAGGATACATCCGGCGGTTTGATTCCCAGTCCGAGAAAGCTGAGCGAAGCTTCCATAATAATGGTTGTGCCCACATTCATACCACAGATGACGATAAAGGAGGATAATACGTTAGGCAAAATATGCTTTACTATCAGTCGTCCATTTTTGGCACCAATCGATCTCGCAGCAAATACGAAATCTCGCTCTTTGATACTGAGCACCTCACTTCGGACTACACGGGTGAATGGAACCCAGTTCGTTACACCGATCACCAGGATTAATGTTGTCATGCCGGGGCCTGCAATTGCCATCACAACAAGCATGAACAGAATCGTCGGGATCGCCATAAACGCATCGCCTACCCGCATAATTATGGCGTCCAGCCATTTTCCATAGAATCCTGAAATCAATCCCAGAATCGCTCCAATTATGCCGGAGACAATCACGGCCCCCATCCCCACAATGAGCGATACACGTGCACCATACACGATACGGCTCCACATGTCTCTGCCCAGATTGTCGGTTCCCAGCCAGTATTCGGCTGTCCCGCCTTCTAGCCATGCAGGTGGTTTGAGCCGATTGAGCGGACTGACTGCTGCCGGATCATGACTTGTAAGCAGAGGTGCAGCAATAGCAATCACGACAACCACCAATACCAGCACAGCACCGAATAATCCGGTCTTGCTAACCAGCAGCTGCTGCCAGATGGAACGAAAGCCAACAAATACACGTTTATGATTAGAATCATCGTTGTTATGGTTGTTGCCCGGTTCTGCGCCCTGAATGGACATTTCATTGCTGTCTCTCATGGATCGCACCCCCTTCTAGTCATATTTGATACGCGGGTCTAGCAGTCTGTAAGACACGTCCGTCAGAATGTTGACAAGCACGACGATAAAAGCAATCACAAACACAGCCGCCTGCACGATAGCCATATCATGGGTATTTACTGCTACTACGAGCAGCTGGCCCAGACCCGGCCAGGAGAATACCGTCTCGGTAATCAGCGTACCTCCGATCAAACTGGTAAATTGAAGGCTCATAATGGTCACGACCGGAATCAGACCGTTGCGAAAAGCATGTTTAACAATGACCGTCAAGCGGCCGAGCCCTTTGCTGCGTGCCGTGCGAACATAATCCTGGTTCAGAATTTCAAGCATGCTGGAGCGAATCAATCGAGTCATCTGAGCGGCTAAACCAACCCCCAGAGTAAATGCGGGCAGAATCAGATGTGACAAGCCCCCGCGCCCCGAAACGGGCAGCACACCCAGCATGACAGAGAATAGCAGAATCAGCATAATCCCCATCCAGAAGTTTGGCATCGCCTTGCCAATAACCGAAATGCCCGAAATGAGCAGGTCGGTAAACGTATTTCGTTTCACCGCAGAGATGACCCCCAGCGGCACAGCCATTAATACGGCAAAAAACATAGCTGCAGCAGCCAGCTCAAAGCTGGCAGGCAGTCGCTCCAGCACCAGCTCCAGTGCTGGCTGATTGTAACGGAAAGATTGACCGAAATCGCCCTGGATTGCATTGCCCAGAAACTTCACATATTGAGTGTACAGAGGCTGATCCAGACCCAATGCCTCTGTTAATACAGCCCGATCCTCCGCTGTAGCTGTCTCAGGCAGCATCAGCGCAACAGGATCACCTGTGACTCGAACCAGCACAAATACGATCAATGACACAATAAAAAGTACCGGAATAATCTGTAGCAGAGATTTGAATACGTATTTGCCCACTCCCGGCTCACCTCCCTTTTCAAAAAAAGAACGACAGGAACCAGTTCATCCAGTCCCTGCCGTTCACGGCTTACTCATGCAATGACAGGTGGTATAAGCCTGATGTTACTTTGCGGCAGGTGTAATTTCGTCAGCGTAGAACATCTCATCACTGCGCGGTGCAAAGTTCACTTTGTCATTGGTTCCATAGACGCCTTCCATCTGATACAGATACACAGCCGGACGCTCTTCGGCAAAAATCTGCTGTACCTGCTGGTACTGCTTCTCACGAGACTCAGGGTTCATGTTTACCAGAGCAGATTGCAGCAGCTTCTCCACCTCCGGATTGTTGTAATCCGATTCACCTTTGGCTTCTTCCACCATGTAACGGTTGTAGTTGTTTGAAGCATCGAACAAGGAGTTACCAATACCAATCATGAAAATTTCCTTGAATGATTTGGAGCTGTAGCGCTCGCTGAATGCACTCGGCTCAAGCACGTCCAGATTGATTTTGAATCCGGCTTGATCCAGCATCGCGGCTACGACTTCAGCTTGCTCTTTATATTGGGAGGAGACCGAAATCGTCATCTCAGCTTGCCCTTCAGCATATCCCGCTTCCTTCAGCAGCTGCTTCGCCTTGTCCAGATCATACAATGATGTTTTGTACAATGACGGATCGGCACCGAAGTTGCCTGGTGTCACCGAAGTCCGGGTAACAATTCCTGCTCCGCCAGCAATGCTGTCCACAATGCCTTGTTTGTCAATCGCCAGGTCAATCGCTTCACGTACCTTAGGATCAGCGGTAATGCTGCCCTCGGTCTGGCGGAAAATCAGCTGAAGCACACGCTGAATCGGTGCTTTCACAATTTTCTTATCTGCTTCGCCTTCGATACGAGCAATGTCTGTGGACGGAATCGAAGCTGCAACATCAACACCGCCAGCAAGCAATTCGGATACACGAGTAGATGCTTCAGGGATGACACGGAAAACAACTTCATTCCACTTCGGCTCACCGCCGAAGTATTTGTCATTTTTCACAAGCTCTACACGGTCGTCTTTGGTCCACTTACTGAACTTGTATGGGCCTGTGCCTACCGGCTCTTTCAGGAATGCATCCATGCCCTTGTCTGCAATATACTTTGCAGGCAGCATGCCAGCACCCATTTTGGACAACCGATTAAGAAGCAACGGGTCTTGTCCTTCTGTAATGATGTCGACGGTATGCTCATCAACTGCTTTGACTTCAACGATGTTTTTGAAATAACTGTTTTGTTTCAACGTATTGTCTTTGGCTACACGCTCCAGCGTGAATTTCACATCCGCTGATGTGAATGGATCACCATTGTGGAAGGTTACGCCTTCACGCAGCTTGAATCTCCATGTCGTATCATTCACTTGCTCCCATGATGTGGCGAGCGCAGGTACTTTTTTCTGTTGGCTGTCATTTTTGACCAGATAATCAAACACGTTCACAAGCACCGCTTCGCTGGCAGTATTGTTATTGTTGTGCGGATCGAAGCTTTCAATATCGGTTGCCGCTGCAATCGTTAATGTGCTGCTGGCTGTCGCTTCACTGCCGCTTCCCTCTGATGCCGTATTGTTCTCTGTACCTTTGCCGCTTCCTCCACAGGCACTTAGCACCATCACCATTGCCAGCAAGGTAATCCACAGACCTGTCCATTGTCTCTTATTCATTGCGATTCTTCCCCCTTAGAAGTCGTATTTCTTGCCAGATACTCAAGTGCTACAGCGGATAACAGGCCGACACCATAAGGCATAACCTTCTCATCAAGATCAAACATCGGATGGTGAAGCGGATATCGCGTGCGCTGCTCTTCGTTTCCCGAACCTAATCGGAAGAACACACCCGGCAAGTGCTCACAATAAAAAGCAAAATCTTCACCGCCTGTAGACGGCTTGATATAACTCCACCCCTTCTGTGCATTCACCTCGTCACAGACATCCGTCAAGAGATCAACCATGCCCAGATCATTGACTACAACCGGATAACCGTCACCATAGATCACTTCACATCCTGCGCCAAACGAACTGCATACACCGTTTACCACTTGTTTGATCAGATCAGGCATCCGTTCACGCAATTCAGGTGATAAGGTTCGCACGGTACCCACCATCTCCACTTCCGGTGCGATCGCCGTTCCCATATAACCTCCGGTAATTTTACCTATGGTCACCACAACAGGTTCCAGCGGATCAACCATACGGCTGGCAACATTTTGCAGTGCGGTAATAACTTGTGCCGATACTGCGATAGCATCGATGCCTTCATGAGGACGGGCCGCATGTCCCCCCTGACCATGAATTTTGATCACCAGCCGATCAGCTGATGCAAAGGCAACACCCTGACTCACACCGACTGTTCCTGTATCCTGACCCGGGGTCATATGCAAGCCCGCAATGGCATCCACCTTGGGATTCTCCAGCACTCCGTCCTGAATCATCGCTCTTGCACCAGCGAGACCTTCTTCGGCAGGCTGAAAAATAAATTTGATATTGCCCGACTTCGGTCTGCCAAGACTCGTAAGCAGTTCTGCTGCCCCCATCAAAATGGATGTATGTGCATCATGACCACAAAGATGAGCCTTGCCCTGTACTGTCGAGCGGTATTCTACATGCTTCTGATCCTCAATCGGCAAAGCATCCATATCAGCCCGCAGTGCAAAGGTAGGTCCATCCGTCTCTCCGCGAAGCAGACCTGTCACACCTGTCTGTCCAACATGACGTGTTACCTCCAGTCCAAGCTGCTCCAGATGCTCGGCTACAATTGCTGAAGTACGATGCTCCTCATAACCAATCTCCGGGTGGCGATGCAAGTCTCTGCGCCAGGCACTTAACTTGGCTTGCAATGGCTGAGCAAGCTCTATCAATTCGGATTGTTTCATTAAACGTCATTCCTTTCCTTTTCCTCTGACTCAGACAACAGCCGTGCATAGATTGCATCCGCCGAGAACTCGATATGCCTTTTCATCGTTTCCCGAGACTGTATGCTGTCCCGAGACTTCAGCGCTTCAAGAATTTCCATATGTACCTCGTAGTTCACTGAACGAATTCGCTCATTATAAGGCATCAGATCCAGTGCCGGGTTAATCTTGGTACGAATCTGCCTCACAGCTCTCTCGCAGTATGGATTGCCAGAAGCTTTAGCTATGGTCAGATGGAATTTGACATCCAGTGCCCTGAACCACTCACGCGTACAGTCCGGCTCAATACTTTGTTTCATATAGTCATGCAACAGCTCAAGCTCGCCTGCGGTGATCCGCTCAGCAGCCAGGAAAGCCGCTTCTGGCTCAATGATTGTCCGATATTCAAACACCTTGAGCATCTGGGCCCAATCCCGCTTGATCTCTTCTCTTGTACGTTTATGGGAGTTGGCCGTCAGCGGCAGGACAAATGTTCCACCTTTAGCCCCCACTCTCTTCTCGATCAATCCCTTATCCTCAAGCGCAGAGAGTGCTTCGCGTACGGTAATACGGCTTACATTAAACATCTCGGCCAAATCCCGTTCGGCCGGGAGCTGCTCTTCACTCATCAGCTCTTTCAGAATGATAGCTTCCTCGAGCTGTTCCCGAATAAATTCACTAACCTTTTTCGTTGATACTTTCTCGAATCGAAAGGAGAATGGATTAGACATCTGAACACTCCGATCTGTTTATGGTCTAGACCTTATACCATTAATATAATTCCGACTAAACTGATATGCAATACTTTTTTTCTAAAAAACAACATTTAATTCGTTTCCTGCTCCTAATCCACTCTCTTCATGCCGAGATATATCTGATAAACAGAGAAAAAAGACGCTCTGCCGCCAGGCAAAACCTCTTTATCATTAGATTAAGCACTTTTGATTAAACACTGACCGAATGATTTAACGTACCTGCTCGTCAGAGATGTATATCCATCTGCTAAGGTTCTTTGTTGGCAAAAGGTTTGAAATTCCTGGTCACAGCAAGCCGCTTGCTGCCTTCAAGATAGAACTGATCCTCCGCCCTCCAGGTATGACTTGCCTTGTTCTGCCTGCGAAGATACACATAGTTGTATGGCGAGGTCGCATAAGCCTTGTATCCCCTCTTCCTGCATTGCCTGAGAAACGTTACATCCTCTCCAACCGAACGGTCGGTGAAGCGAACTCTCTTTAATACCTTTTTACGGAACAACAAGGTGCCTCCTTGTACGAATTCCACAGGTTTGTTTTCCTCGCCAGGAGATCTTACCAGCAATACTCGTGAAGCCTCCAGATAAACCAGACAAGAGTGTTTGCCCACAATATCACTACCAGTTCGCCGGAGCGCATGCACCTGTTCTTCAAGATAGTAAGGAGAGTAATAGTCGTCATCATCCATTTTGGCTATCAGTGAATAGCGGGCTCTGGTTATTCCGGCATTCAAACATTGCCCCAGCGAGACCCTCTCCGGTACCCGGTATACGTGAACATGCGTATATTTCCGTATCTTTTTCTGAACCAAACGCATGTCCATGCTGTCCAGATTTAAAATAATAATCAGTTCTTTCCCCTTATAACGCTGACGACTATAGTTTTGCAGGATGTTATCGAGAAATTGCGGCCGATTGGTACAAACAACAATAGACACCGGATGAGAAAGCTGGCTGCTCAACATATCCCCTCTTTCAGCTTGTTTTCCCTCATCCTATGTACACGCATCCTGCCCGGTATAGACTGCTTTCTCTACTTTTTAACAAAATGCACAAAAAAACCTCTTCCCTTGTGAAAGGGATAGAGGTTCGGGAGTTAAACGTATCAGTTATTAAATTTTAGTTATCAAAATAAACCGCTTTGCCTGTACGCGCAGACTCGTAGATGGCCTCCAGAATCTTGGAAACCACCAGGGCCTGTTTAGGGGTAACCACCGGCTCGATATCCTTGTCGATCGCTTCGATCCATCTTCGCATCTCGATGTCTGGTGCATTTTCTGAAGCTCCTTCATAGAAATCTACCCCGCCTGAGCTCAGCTCAATCTCGTTTGTGTACAGGCGGCTGAACTTCTCGCCATTAATACGAAGTCCGTTTTTCATATCCGCACCCGCTTCTGTACCGCTCAGGCTGCATTTGGCCTCATCCACATCGAGAGAGTTCAAGGCCCAGCTGGATTCCAGCATGATGGTTGCCCCGTTTTCCATCACAATCATGCCAAAAGCCGAATCCTCAACCGAGAATTTCTGAGGGTCCCACGGTCCCCACGCATTGGCTGCATTTTCTCTTTGGGAAAGCTCGTGATGTGTCGTGCCGAGCACCACTTTTGGCTGATAATTATTCATCATCCATAATGTCAAATCCAGTGCATGTGTTCCAATGTCAATCAACGGTCCGCCGCCCTGCTTCTCTTCATCCAGAAACACACCCCAGGTCGGCACGGCTCTTCTGCGAATGGCATGGGCTTTGGCAAAATAAATCGAACCAAGCTCGCCTGCATCACACAGCTGCTTCAGATACAGACTGTCCTGACGGAAGCGGTTATTGTATCCGATGGTCAACTTTTTCCCCGTGCGTTCTGCGGCTTCCAGCATAAGCTGCGCTTCTGCTGCCGTCTTTGCCATCGGTTTTTCACACATGACATGTTTGCCTGCCTCAAGCGCTGCGATCGAAATCTCCGCATGGGAAATGTTCGGTGTCAGCACATGCACAATGTCCAGCGAAGCATCCTTCAGCAGCTCCTGATAATCCGTGTATATGTCTGCACCTTCGGAACCGTATTGCTTCCTGGCCTCCACTGCACGCTCCTCGACAATGTCACAGAAAGCAGCCAGTTCAACGTTATCCAGCTTGCTCAGGCTCGGCAAATGCTTGCCATTCGCAATCCCGCCACAGCCGATAATTCCAATGCGATATACTTTACTCATGCTAGTCACCCTCACTTTGGTATTGTTGTTTTATTTTATGAAAATGGTTGTTTTACTTCATGGAAATGGGTTGTTTCATTTTGCGAAAAGCCGACGGAGTCATCCCGAGCCGCTTGCGAAACACGGCATGCAGATAATTGGCGTTGTTAAAGCCGGAGGCCAGCGCAATCTGCTCAATGGAAGCATTGCTCTCCTGCAAGTTATTGCACACTGCCCGCAAACGAATGTCCTCCAGCACACGGCTGAATGGCATATCCGGCTGAACCTGATAGAAAATACGCTGCAGCTGACGGCTGCTGATGTGTAGCTTCTCGGCGACATGCTCCAGCGTCACAGCCGAAGCGTGATTGGCTTCCATGTACTGCACGGCAAAATCATACCGATATGCCGTCATGTCCCGCACAGGTGCTTCAGCCCGGATACCACCGGTATCATATGCGCGAACAGTTTTGAGCAGAATGCTGACCACCAGCTGCTTGATCGAGGTATAATATCCGACCATTTTATGATCACATGCTTCATAGGCTTCAAGAAAACAGGTCATCGCACGATGATAGTCCTGAACAGGAATATGCGGAAGTGTTCTCAGCTTTTCAATGGTCTCCTCCGATTCGGCTGCTTCCCAAGGATCGACATACTCTCGCGGCTTGTGCACAATGTCCACGTGAAGACACAACTCATCCATGTCCTCTTCCGCATCTGCCTCCTGATAATGAACAACGCCAGGCCCGGTCAGATATAACATGCCTTCAGACAACGCATGAGTCTGATCATCAATAATCACCTTGCCTTTACCTCTGGGGATCAGATGGAATTCATATTCTGCATGGTTATGAAAATCAACTATACGTCCCGCTGGAAACGTTGTCAGATGGAAACGCAGCACACGAATTTCGTAATGTCCCCATACCACGGTAATATCAAGCCGCTCCAGCAGATCCTGCCGGTCAAGCATTTTCCCATACGGATACAGACTCAAGCTGCCTTCCTCCTTAACATTACTTAACACCGAGCCTTTTTTATCTATATATGTTGAAGTGGAAATTTTACACATCCACTCCGATGACAGAACAACCTTCCAATCGCTGTTATCCCCAGATTTTTTTGATTCCCTTTTCCAAAGGGGAAAATCCGGTGATAAAGGCGACCGCTCCGCTTTTTCAGGTTTTTTCTGTCCTCTTCGTTAACGTGTAAATAAATAATTCAATTTATATTGCTTTCCAGCTCTACGAGAGCAATACGTCGGCCTTGCTTCGCTGAACGATTCGCCGCTTCCATCAGGCGGGTTAATTCCATCGCCATCTCAATGTTTTCAATGGCTTCTGTATCCTGCTGGATATGGGATACCCATTGATTGAATGCGCTTTCCACACTTTCAGCAACAGGAAGCTCTGTCCATTCGTTATACTGCTTCTCCCCTTCTTTCGTGCGAATTAGCAATTTATTCTCAGGTGTGCCGTACAGCAATGTCCCCTGTGTACCATGCAACTCAATAACAAACGGCGAATGACTGTTTACAAACCCGGCCTCCACTACACCAATCGCTCCCGATGCCGTTGATAGCGTTGCTACCGCATTGTCCTCGACTTCTTTGCCTGTAATATATCCAAAGCTGGCGTTTACCTCCGTAATGTCCTCATTCAGGAACAATCGGGTCAAGTACATCGGATGACAGCCCAGATCAATCAACGCTCCACCCTGGCAATCCTGCAAACTGTAGAAATGCTGCGGCAGCCAGTCTGATATTGCACCATCGTGAGACAACCGCACTCTGACATACGTAATTTGTCCGAGCAGCCCGCGTTCAAGCACCTCCTGAATCATTGCTGTATAGCCAGCGTAGAGGCGTGGCAAAGATACGGTCATTTTCACCCGGTTAGCCTGAACCTCTTTCAGAATCATATTGGCTTCTGCTTGTGTAGCTGCAATAACTTTTTCCGTAAAAATATGTTTGCCTGCCTTGGCGGCAGCTGTAATAACCTCTTCATGCAGTCTTGTTGGTGCGTCTACGATCACTGCATCAATGTCATCCTGATCCAGCATATCGGCAAGGGATGCATAAAAAGGAACGTTCAGGCGCTCAGCCGCTTCCTGCCCACGCTTTTCATCTTCATCCCAAACGGCAGCCATAACCGTATCCTGATGCTCCTGTACTTGTTTGATGTAATCCCATGCATGAACATGCCACAAGCTGATTTTACCTATACGAATAGTCACGAATGTCTTCCCTCCATAGTATATAATATTCTGACATTTATCTATAAGGTATCACATGATGCGGCTATTTTTAATCGAAACTCACGACAATAAATATATAATATTGCGACACTTGTTTGCTCAAACGAAACTAAAGGTGTATACACGAAATCCCATTCCCTTAATATATAAAAGCAATTGCCGGATACTCAGATAATATAAAAAGCCGCACATAGGCGGCTTCTCATATGGTCTGGATCATCAAGCTTCTGGCAATTGTGGTTGCTCTTCAATGCCTTAACGCAATCGAAAACCTTGTGTAACAATTTTATGCCCCGATACCGTCTGAGACATCTCTTCCAGTGTATCCTTCACCCGCTCAAGTACATCACTCTCATACGCGGCAGTACACTCAAAACCTGTCTGCACCTGCAGCTCGGCCGGATCAGCAGTCAAGTTAAACCAGCGAGCAATAACATCGCCCGTTTCTTCTGCAATTTTGAAGGTGGAGAAAGCGAGTGTTGAACGTTCGCTGTTCCAGTCAAGCCACTGTTTGCAAGGCGGTAATGCCAATTCTTCTCCATTCATTCCGTCTACCGGCTGAGCTTCCTTCGCATATTTATGAGCAAGTGTTCCCAGCTGTACTGTCGTCCAAGGTATAGGGTACATATAGGCGCTTGCACAAGCACCTGATTTCGCTGCATCTCCTGCAAACGGAATAATCGCATACTCCACCGACTGAGGGCCTTGGCATTGGGCTTCCGGTGTCTCAAATACACCCCAATCTCCCAGCTCGGACGAAGCACGAAGCAAAGTGACAGCAATGGTACTCCCCGAAGAATTCTGCAAAATCTCGTATTCATTCAGTCCTTTGCTCGCAGCCATCAGCCCTGTGCTTCCATCCGTCACATATACGAATGCCTGCTGGTGCTGCGCATTGCTGGGATTCACCCACTCCTTCGCCGGAGCGTTCGGACGTTTGGCGACTTCAAAGATGGAATCGGCATAATGACTATCGGTCACAAGGCCCGACGGGAACAGTGCACGCAGACGATGATCCGTAGCCTGATTATCAAAATCAGTTCTCACCTTGAGCAGATCGCTACCAGCTTCCAGTGTATACGTGGTTGTGATCTTGAGGGGAACCGTCTGCTGAACACGCTGCGCCTTCCGCTCCGTAAACGGAACCATATAGCGCTTCTCCTGCTCGAACAGCTCATCTGCGCCGGCTGGAATGTTCCAATGCAGTACACTTTGGATAACAGCACGATATGGTGAATGCTGCACAAGAAGGAGCTCAGCCTTGAGATGCTCCGTGGTAATTGCCTGCTCCCCTTCTGGCTGGCGGTACACATACTCGTTACCGATATCACCCGTATTTTCATAGGCATTCAGTCCATCATATTGCTTGCCAGACCGTTTATCCAGCAATGTGACCGTTCCGTTATCCTCTACAGTGACATGCAGATATTGATTTTCCATCACATTCCCTTCAGCTTGCACGGCGGGTACCGAATGGCTTTCCTGTTCCCAGGCTGGCACCAGACCATAGGTCTGAAACCCCAGAGCGGGAACCTGCTTCGCCTGGAAGGTCACCTTGACCTTACGAGCCATATATGGCTGCCGGAAGCGGTCTTTTGGAAGCTCATAACCGAAGTGAACGCCGAGATCCACAATCTCTGCTTCATACAGATTGCCTTCTGAATCGACGATCTGATATGCTGGCAGCGCGGCTTCTTCAAGTTTGCGCGCAAGCGCCTGCGGATTTGGTCCTTCCGGGAAAAAGGCCTTATCTACAATAAGCTCCTGTTCAATGATGCCGTTTCTTGTCCACCCCGCTGTGTTCAGAACGGTGAACAGCACCGCATCCTCTCCCCAGGCCTCGTTCTGCTGCACATCAATGGATTCGCCAATCGCCTGAGCGGTCTGGGACACCAGCTTCTCTGCCAGCTGCCTGCTCTTGGCAAACCGGGTAACCATCTCGCGGTGCACCTCATCTACACTGCAGCCGCAGATGCTGTCATGCGGATGATTCTGCATAAGCATCTTCCAGGCATGGGTGAGCAGATGATACGGGTATGACTTTACCCCGGCAGCATGGGCCATGGCTGCAAGGGGCTCCGCTACCTTTTCCAATAACGTCTGACCTTGCTGGTTTAGCTGCTTCAGATATACCCGCGCAGAGGCTGTATTCACCAGTGTTCCCCATCCATCCGTATGCTGACTGCGAAGCTCCCCTTCAATCTTTGCCAGGTTGTCTGGTACGTGCCTTGATACCGCCTCAATATAATCATCAAAATTGGAATGTATAAATTTCACGTCAGGATACAGCTCGGAAGCGGTACGAAGAGCCGCAGGCAGATCCGTCTGAATCGGCTGGTGATCACATCCGTTCATGAAGAGCAGATGTGGTGTCGAAGCAAACTTTTCGGCATCCTGCAGATTTTTGTCCCAATACACTTTGGCCTGCTCCGGGTCCACAGGAACCTCCATTCCGTTGCAGTACCAGTTCGCAAACAGAATACCGAGCACCTCCGAGCCGTCCGGAGAACGCCAGATCATCTCTGAATACGGGGATTCATACGCTTCTGCATCCACAACAGCGTTGTTGAATCCGGTCGGCTTCACGCCGCGCCCGAAGATTGCATTCTGAATGTCTGCCTGCTGCAAAATCTGGGGAGCCTGTCCCATATTACCGAATGAATCGGGGAAATAACCGGTTTTAGAGATGACCCCGAAAGGTTTGGCATCCCGATGCCCGATAAGCAAATTTCTCAGATTGGCTTCACTGCTCGTCAGAAACTCATCCTGCAAAACATACCACGGTCCAAATTTAATACGTCCCTCACGAATATAACGATCCAGTCTCTCCTGCTGATCCGGTCTCACCTGTAAGTAATCCTCACGGATAATCGTCTGCCCATCCAGATGGAAATAACGATATTCCGGGTCCTGATCGAGTGTATCCAGCAGTTTGTCCATCAGCTCCACCAGCAGCACATGATGATGCTCATAAGGCATGTACCATTCCCGATCCCAGTGAGTGTGTGAGATCAGATGTGCTGTTTTTTGGTTTGTCATCTGTTTTTCCTCCTATCCTTTTGTTGCGCCGCCCATGCTGAAGCCTTTGGACATATAACGCTGGGAGAAGATATAAAGCACAACGGAAGGCATCGTGTACAGCATCGAAAAAGCGGCAAGTCTACCGTACTCTACCATGCCGTGACTGCCGAAGAATTGGTAGATCGTAACGGAAGCAGGCAATTTCTCCGGAGTCTGAAGCAGTATATACGGTACAAAAAAGTTGCCCCAGCTGCCTGAAAAGGTAAAGATGGCGATCGTTGCAATGCCAGGCAGCATCAATGGAGCGACAATACTGCGCAAGCCTCTCCAGACCGACGCACCGTCAATCCAGGCGGATTCCTCCAGATCAATCGGAACCGAATCCATGAAATTTTTCATCATCCAGATACCATAAGGAAGTGAAGAAGCTGTCAGAAACAGCATCGTCGCCAGGATGGAGTTCTGCATTTTGAAGAACAGGAACATCTGAAATACGGGAACCATCACAGCAGTAATGGGCAGGGCTGTCATAAACAAGATGGATAACAAAAAGCTTTTCTTGAACCGCATCTCGTAACGGGATAGCGGATAAGCCGCCAGAACAGATACAGCCACTACAAGTACAGCCTGTCCTCCTGACAGAATCAGACCTACACCGAACGAGCGCAGATTGCTTTCATCACCAAGTACATCCTTGAAATTTTGCAGCGTCCAGGTTGCAGGCATCTTGATGCCTTGCTGTGCATTGGGATCAAAGGACGCGAGAATAATCCAGAGCAGCGGCAGCAAGAAGCACAGGCCGAGGAAAACCAGAATGCCGTACTGTATTTTACGTTGCAGACCGTGTTTGACCATCATAAGCACACCTCCTTCATCGTTACACTTTCACTTTCATAGAGCGGATATAGAACAGGCTTGCAACAATGCCAATAAACAGCAGCACAAGGGATATCGCCGTTCCGTAGCCAAATTGATAGTTTACAAACGCCTGATTATACATAAAGATAGGCAGGGTCTGTGTAGACGTGCCCGGGCCGCCCCCGGTCATCGTATAGATCAGAGTAAATACTCCCAGCGTCTGCAGTGTAACCAGCATCATATTTGTCACGATAGAGCCTTTCACCATCGGAACGGTGATGTGGCGTATAATCTGAAATCCGGTGGAGCCGTCAATAATCGCGGCCTCTTCAACTTCTTTGGGAATATCATCCAGAGCCGACTGATATACCATCATGGAAAACGCCGTTCCGTGCCAGATGTTGGCGATAATGACACTGACCATCGGGAAGCTGAACAGCCAGGAGATTGGACTTACGCCAAACCAGCCCAGAATCTGATTCAAGGAGCCGTTATCACTGAAAAAAGCGACCATACAGAACGCCACAACAATCTCGGGCGTTACCCAGCCAGCGATAACGATAATGCCGATGATGCGGCGAAACGTTATATTTTTTTCCTTCATTAGCAGGGCAAGAATAAATCCGAGCACGACCTGACCGATGACCGCAGAAAAGATCAGAAATACAAGTGTACGCCACACGCTGATTCGAAAATCCGGGTCCTGAAACATGTTTACAAAGTTCTGGAATCCTACGAATTCCAGACTTTTGGCTGCTGCACCGGTCAAAGCCATATTCGTAAAAGCAAAACAGATCGTTAATACAATCGGCACGATAAAAAACACCAGCAGCAGTGTAACGGAAGGCATCAGAAACAGAAATGCTCCCGGGGCTTTTCTTTTCATACGTCACTCTCCATTCGAACCGGAAAAAGGGGAGTTGTTCGCTCCCCCTCCGACTATATTGCAAGTAATTATTTCTCTTCGATATGCTCTGCTCCAACTGCACGCGAGACATTATCCTTAAACTGCTTGATTGCATCTTCTGGCGTCAATTTGCCCGAAGCGATGCTCTCCACAATGCTCTGCAACTGTGCCGATACCGCTGCATATTGATCATTCGTTGGGCGGAAGTGAGCCACATTCAACAGCTCCTGTGCTTCCTTCGTGTACGGACGAACCGTATAACCTGCCACTTCTGTTGAATCATTGCGTGAACTCAGGCTGCCTTCGGCTACGACACGTGCCGTTGCATTTTCTTTATTCATCAGGAACTCCATAAACTTCCAGGCGGCTTCCTTGTTTTTGGATTGGGCAGGAATAGACCACGCCCAGCCTCCCGACATTGTTGTTGCTCCTGGCGCCTGACCATTCTGTGTCGGGAACGGTGCAAATCCGATTTTATCCTCCACATTCGGAATCGGAGCAGCGCCATTCTCCGCCCAGGTTGAACCAGCCCAGCTTCCGTCTACCGCCATCGCCAGCTTGCCTTGCGGAAATTGCTGCTGGAACGCTATGCTTCCTGCTTGTCCGTTCAGCGCCACTTGCATTGTAGGTCCTGTTTTATCCTTATTGAACACTTGATCAATGAATTTGAATGAGTCCAGCAAGCCAGGGCTGTTCACAATCCATTTCTTTGCTGCATCGTCATACAAGGTGTCGGCCGTTCCGTACAGCAGCATTTCGAGTGTCTGCATCGTAACCCCTTCGCCGTTTGCTTTGCCTACAATGAGGTTCAGCGGTGTTACACCCGGAAGCTTCTGCTTGATTGTACGTGCTGCTTCAAGAACCTCATCCCAGTTTGCCGGCTTGAAAGGAACAGGCAGTCCGGCCTGCTGGAACAGCTCTTTGTTATACCAGATGCCGCGTGTATCCGATGTCGCCGGAATGCCGTAAACTTTGCCATCTTCCCCGGTAACTCCGGCCTTGAGGTTATCAATGATCTTGCCGTTCCAGTCGGACCATCCTTTCACCTGCTCGTCCAAAGGCTGCAGATAACCTGCCGCTGCATCCGATTTAAGGATGGAAGTATCCTCCGCAATAACGTCAGGCGCTGTATCAGGCGACTTCATCTGTAATACCATTTTGGAGGTGTAGTCACCTTCGCTTGCAAGCACTGGCGCGATATTGATCTCAATGTCGGGATTGTCCTTCTCAAATTGCTCTACCAGTCCAGACTTGAAAAACTTCGTTAGTGTATCCTCCGACCCGGAGGAACGGAATGACACGGTCACTTGTTGTTTGCCATCGCTGGACGCACCTGTGGAAGAGCTGCCGCTTGAGCATGCAGTTGTCAGAATAAGCAAAGAAGTCATTACAGCTGCCACTGGCATTTTCATTGAAAATTTTCTCATGTCTCGGTCTCCCCTTGCCCGGAATTATCTGAATTCCGAACGATATGATATACTCGCAGGTCCTCTTCTCTCCGCTTTACAACTTCTCTTTTCGTCTATATGACAGTAACTCGACTAGTTCATCCTAACGGTTATTTCTTGATGCGGAAGCCGCAGTAATCCATCACAAGCTCGCTGTATAACATGTTGGACCAGGAAAACCATGGGCGTGTATACTCATGCGGATCATTGGCCGAGAAGCCTTCATGTGTCAGTCCCGTACCCGCGTCTGTCTGCCGAATAAGCTCCAGCATATTCATCTTCTCCTGCATATCCCCAGAGGTTAGCCCCTGCATGGATAATGCGATATGCCAGATATACCCTTCCGGGGTGTGCGGACTTCCTATACCGGAAGCAGCCGAGCCTTCATAGAAATACGGGTTCGCTTTGGACAAAATAAACCGGCGTGTGTTCTGATAGATCTCGTCATCCTCCGTAACGTAGCCGAGGTAGGGCAGAGACAGGAGACTCGGCACATTGGCATCATCCATCAAATTGTAATTGCCTTGGCCATCGGTTTCATAGGCGTATATCATTCCATATTCGGGATGCTCCACAATTCCGTATTTTCGAATGCCCTCATCGATCTGTTCCGCAAGCTTCCGAGCTGCTTCAGCCATTTCATTATCCTGCAGTACCTTCAGCGCAATCTCCTGCACGTATCGCAGTGCCACGACCGCAAACATATTGGACGGAATCAGATAACCATATTCACAACGGTCGTCACTTGGACGGAAACCGGACCACGTCATTCCCGTATACACAGTCTCTGTCCCGCGTCCCTCCCGGGTCAGCGTGTCCGTCTCCGGTGCGTCCAGACGCTGGAATGTATAAGGAGAACGAGTCTCATGATGCTGCTCCACTTGCCATAAAGCTATAATCCGGCTTACTGCTTCGCGGAACACCGTATTAAACTGATCGATTCTGCCTGTGTTTCTCCAGAGCAGGTAACTGAGCTGAATCGGATACGCCAGGGAATCAATCTCATATTTCCGTTCCCAGATCCAGTCATTCATTTCCGTAAGGTCCGTTTGATGTCCGTTGCCGCTCTCTGTTTCGTTAAAAGCGTTTGCATAAGGGTCCAGCAAAATGTACCTCAACTGCCTTTCGACCAGACCGGCAATCATGTCAGACAGCTCCCGATCCTCGGAAGCAAGAATCAGATAGGGTCTGACCTGAGCGGCAGAATCCCTGAGCCACATCGCCGGGATGTCCCCGGTAATGACAAAAGTCGTACCATCTTCCTTACGCTGAATCGTTGTTGTTAATGTATTGGTAAAGCAGTTTCCGAACATCTCCACAAGCTTGGGATGATCCGGCAGGTGACCCTTTACTTTATTGATCATCTGCTGAATGGAAGGAGAAATATCCTGTTCTTTTCTCGTTGTCTCCATAGGTCCTCCTTTGTAAAAGCCAAATAATGAACCGCTTTCATTATCCTAAAACGAATTAAATGTTATGTCAATATATTTATTCATATATCATCATGTTATTTAGTGAGAAACAAGTTGAATGGTATGTTAACTTTTGTAAATACAGGTAATCTGAACATATGCATCTTACTTTCCACTGCCAATTTACGAGCACACAAAGCCTTACCCGGCTTAAATCTGTACAACAAAAAGAGACCTTGTCACCAAGGCCTTCCCTCATATCAATCATGTTATTTCGGTTCAAATACAGTATTTTCCCTTACCTTGCTTGTTGATGTCCCCTTTACCAATGCCGCAGGCAACGTGATGCGCTTCACACCACCTGATTCCTGTCCCTGCATATGCTGCAGCACCATGTTAAACGCCTGTGCTCCCATTTCAAACTGGTTCTGCTTGAGATGCGTAATTCGGCTGTGTCTCTCCGTATGCGGACTGTCAAAGCACAGGATAGACAACTGCTCGGGCACGCGTATGCCAATCTGCTCCGCGGCCTCCAAAGCAAGTAAAGCAATGTCATACTCAGCTGCAAATACAGCGGTAATCTGCGGGTACTTCTTGAAATGTGCAGCCAGTGCCTGAACGTCACGTCCCTTGGCTTCAGGGTCAAATTCACTAGGCAAGGATGACAGAATAGACTCTACCCACAGCTCGCGATTCACCAGCACGCCTTGATCATTATGGGCTTCAATAAACCCTTCAATCCGTTCCTCAATCGTTGTCGTATTCACTGGAGGCTGCGTCAGAAAAGCGATGTGCTGATGCCCCAGTTCAAACAAATAGGTTGTGCCTTCTCTCGCAGCTCCAGCATTGTCTGTGCTGACCGAAGATGCTGGAATGCCCTTTAAATATCGATCGATCATCACAAACGGAAACTTGCTAACGACCAGCTTCAAAATTTCGTCGCTGAAATACTCCCCCTGCGCCGGGAAAATAATCATACCGTCTACCCCAAGCTCCAGCAGTTCACGAATGCATTGCTCCTCCTGCTCGGGTATACCAAAGGAACGCCTGAGCACCAGAAAGCTGTCATGCTGCCGCGAAGCTTCCTCCATCCCGTACAACAGCTCCGTACCGTACATATCACTGAAATTGGTGATGACCAGACCGATCAGCAGCTTGCGATTCTGCTCTTTTCCGGTCATCGGTGAAGCACTACGCCCAAGTCCATCCAAGGTGACAGCTGTATCCGCCACAAAAGAACCACGTCCAGGCTGCCGAACAATCAGTTGCTCATTCGCCAGCATCTCCAGCGCTTTCTTCGTCGTAATCCGGCTTACGCCAAACTCGTCACATAACTCTTTTTCCGATGGAACACGATCACCAACTTTATATTGCTGCAGCTGTATTCGTTCTCGCAACGATTCAAAGATCTGTTCATACATCGGCTTGGAAGCCGAGTCTTTCCCCAATACAAGCACCTCCATAAACACCTTAACTGCATAAGTCTTATATCGTAATATATCATGTTATATCATTAAAGTGAAGGAAAGATCAATATTATTGTATGTACACGTACTTTTATTCTTGGAATAGCTTATTCACTTGAGCTCGATCTAAGTTGAGCTAAAGAATTTACACAGTCCACTCCGATGACAGAATAACCTGGAGAGTAGCGGTTATCCCCAGATTTTTTCGATCCCCTTTTCCAAAAGGGAAAATCCGGTGAAAGCGTATGCTTCTGAAGCAGCTTTCTTTCAGAAAGCTTTTAGGCGACCGCTTCGCTTTTTCAGGTTTTTTCTATCCTCTCCGTTCACGTGTAAATGAATAGTTCAACTTATATAGAATCTAACATGGAATGCTTATTTAGCAAATGTGTACCAAGATCAACCAACCTCGTTAGCTGTCCATCTGTGCAGACATTTCCTACGCCCTGTTTGCTGTACGTTTTGGGGCTTAGACAAAAAAGAAACGGCACAGGACTTTTCCCATACCGTTCGGTTCAGATTCCATTGTTACTCTGAGTTTTGTGTTTGGGCTAAACTTAATACATTGCTTTGTTAACATGTATTAAGAGAATTCAAGACTGTAGATTGTTTTGGATACTGTATCTGCTATGTTATTTAGAAATATAGATTCTCTTTGAAAAAGTATATCCGAGATTTCCCCAGAGAAAATATGAAATAACCCCAACAATTAAACTAAAAATGTAAAGGTTTGAGTAAAGTGCTATCAAAATAAATATCATCGATAAAGATATTGTTATCGCGCTCAAATTTAGCAGAACTCTGTTTGAAGGGAGTCGCGTATTTTTTTTTGGCAATGGTAAAAATGCTGGATATAATCCAACCAAAAATCCAAGAACACAAAGAGGTAACATTGGATTCACAAGCCTTATAAAGCTACTGTTTGGATACTCAGTAGTTAAATATATTTGATAACGTATAGAAAAATGCAGAGCACACAATAGAATAACTAGAAATAATATAATCTTAAAAACATTTATAATAAGATTTGATATCTTCAACACCGCCTTCAAAGCAAATTATTGACTTAATATATCATATTCATACAGGATATTACAGGGTCAATGCGCTTGGAGTAAAACTATATGATATATCTGTTTCGGCATCATACTCATACGATGACAAAACCAATGAAATTAAATCTGTACAAAACCCAATTAGTGCAAATGCATCTGGAGGTATTGGTTGGGTAGGTGAAATCACACAGAAAAAAGCTTACAAGATTGACAACAAAGCATGGGATCTGATTGCCAATGCAAATTATAGCTACATCAAGCTTATTGGTAACTATGCGGGACACATCGAAGTTCGTTTTACTGGAACAGGTAACTGGTATATGCATGATACATATATTGGTGATTCTCATTATTGAGTATACGTAACTGATCAAAATAGGCTGTCTCAAAGTCATAAATGGCTTGAGACAGCCTTTTGCTTTTGGGGCCAAACTAGCAGTGATATTTCGTTCAGAGTCAGCGCATGTAACTACGCGCCGTGTTTCAAAGCATGCCAAAATGGAGTATAAAGACACGTCAAAGGCTCTGTGAACCTGCATGCTAAATGCAATCCTCCTGTGAATGTGAAGCTTATTGTCGCAACCGAGATAGCTGACTATTTTAAGCATAGACGTCATAATGGTTTGTATTCGTAACACCTCATCGTTCCATTAAAAAACGGGCCCCCTATTTCCAGGGAGCCCGTTTAATGCTGCTGTAGCTATCCATCACCGATTCAATTTTTCAGCAGCGTGCTGCATATTCTTCTTGTTCCGAACGTTCACATGTACGCTGATTCGTTCAGGACTCCAAGCTGTCAGCAGGACGTGTATCTGAATTCGTATCCGCTGGCACTGTCCCAGTCTCGCTTCCCGTTTCTTCTTCTACAGCAGGCGTCCCTTGTCCCGGTTCTACTCCTTGCGGCGCACTAACGAACAAACGTCCCGCCGCTTGAGTCTCGACTTTGTTTCCAGCTTCATCCTGCGCACGAATCACAATGATTCCGCCTTCAAGCACAAGAGATGAAGGTGCTGTATATGTGCCTGAGTACAATCCTGGCTCCGTTTCCACGAGCGGGACTTCCCCCGCAGCTTCTGTGTTCAGATTCAGCGGCAGCTGAATTCGGAACGAAGCTTGCAGTCCAGGCTTACTTTTGAACGAAACGGTAACACTTTCTCCTGATGTAATATTTACGTCCTCCGCAGGTGTAATATCCCTCAATTCCGGCGCTTCCGTCTCAACGAATACGGTACGTGTTTCCGTCGTTTTATTTCCTGCAAGATCGGTTGCTGTAATTGTAATTACATTCTCACCCTCATTCACCAATACCCGATGACTGAACTTTTTGTCTCTGTCCACTTGTACGGTCTGGCCATTAACGGTGACCTTGTCAAGGAAGGTTTCGACAACACTGCCTGTCACATGAACCACTTCGGTATTGATCCGACTTCCTTCCGCGGGACTGACAATCGTCAGCTGCGGTTTGGTCTGATCGAGAATAAGGATTACCGGCAGCGACCGATCTGTTGCTTTGCCATCAATGATCGCTTCTGCTGTAATGACATTAACCCCTGCCTGCAGCTTCACTCCAGCTGAAAATTTGCCATTATTCACGGTTGTCGTTCCTGCGGCATTTTTGCCATTATAAAACTTGATCTGCGCCCCGGAAGCAGGAGATGTTCCCGAGATCGTATAAGTGGACTGATTCGTGTACGTATTCACTGGCTGCGTAAGCACCGGGGCATTGACCGGATATTTAACAACCGCACGAATCATGTAATTGCCCTCTTCAGCAGGCGATGCACTCCACGCACCACTTACACGCTGCCAGCTCCGAGCTGCATATTCACCATCTTCATCCGTAGCCAGACCAGGTGCGCTTGTACCCGCCAAGGTCTGGATATAGACAATGTAGAAGTCACCTGTCACAACAATCGGGTCAGGGAACTCCACCGTAGTCCATTGATCATTACGCAGCGCGGTACCATCAAACGGACCGGCCAGCAATTGGCCTGGTGCTCCAGCTGCTCCTGTTGCATCATACACAGCATATTTGAAAGCTGTACCACCAGGTACAGGCCATTCTGTATTCCAGAATCGGAACGAGGCTCCTGTAACTTGTGCTGTCTCCATCTCAGGAGTCATGCGAACAGCCCAGGCATTATTAGCAGCATTGAATGCTCTTGCATTCTCGGCTGATCCGTCATCATAAGCAATTTCACCCGGGAAACCGATGAACGGCTTCAAGGCGATTTCCTTCTCTGCTGTGCCGTTGCCAGGTACGGTTACAGTAACCTTTTGGCTGTAGTAATCTTTTGCGCGAACGGATAATGTATAATCTCCTTCCAGCAGCTGAATCGCAAACCGCCCATCTGCTCCAGTACGAACCTCTGCAACGTTGGCATCTTCAATCACAAGCACCGAAGCGTCAGCTACAGGCTGTCCTGTACGCTCATCCTTCACAATGCCTTTGACTTCCCCATAAGGGATTTCTTCCAGATTAAAGTTGGCCTTGGCCCCGCTGCCATCCGTGATCGTCACTGTTTTCGTTTGCGGATAGTACCCGTACGCTTCAGCCTTTAACGTATAATCTCCGGCAACATGTGTGAAGCTGTACTTGCCTGTGGACGAATCGGTTTTCACAGAACGCCCGGTTTCTAACACAGTAACGGTTGCGCTTGCCGGCAGACTCTGCGGCTGTACCGAGCCTGTTCCCGGTTTTTCAACCGCTGGCTCCTGAGCCTTGGTTTTGTTGAATTCCGCTTTATCTGTTCGTGTAATTTTGTACCACGGGTTCTCATAGGACGGTTTAGGCTTGTCGGTAGCGAGCACAACAGCATCATCCGCTGTCACAGCCTCCGTTGTTGCTCCCAGCACCCGGAAATCATCAATAAACCAGCCTGTTCTCACAACACTGTTATCCGAGGTCAAGCGGAAACGGAATTGAACTTCATGTCCAGTCAAAGCACCCAGCTCATAGAAAACAGGCGTCCATTGCTTTCCATTGGTGCTATGGGAGAACTTGCCGAGCTCCGTCCAGGTTGTACCTCCATCTTTCGTTGCTTCGACATAGCCGAAATCATACCCGCTTTCGATCTCGTACCAGTGATTAAACGTCAGCGTTGCGCTGGATACATCCGTCAGATCAATAATCGGGGATACAAGGGAGTAGTTGGAGCCATTCTCATAGGTGTTATCCAGATCGGTCGCCCAAACATTAGGCGGGGATACAGCACTCAGAGGGCCGGTTAACGGAACACCCCGCTCCCACTCATCCTTCGTTCCTGAATGTGTCCAGCCATTGTCATCGTTCCCGTCAAACGAGTCGATATAGATGTCCTCAGGAACTTCCACCTGGATGGATACTTCATTGGATTTTTCACTTTCATTGCCGCTATAATCAAGCGCTGCTACGGTGTAATAATACGTTTTGTCTGATGCTGTCGTCGTGTCAATATACGTTGTATTTCTCACGACACCTAGCGGCTCAGCATAAGAACCTGCCGTTTCAGAACGATAGATCACATAGGACTCCAGATCCTCATCTTGCGAACCTGTCCAGTTCAGCGTAACGTTGCCCAGAATATCCGACGTTGCAGTAAGTGCTGAAGGCGCTTCGGGAGCAATAGCGTCCAATTCCTGCACCTCAAAGTCATCAATATACCAGCCAGCCTTCTGTATAGAGCCATCGCTAGTCAGATTAAACTGGATAAACACCTGCTGACCGGCGTAAGGACGCAAATCGATATATTGTGTTTTCCACTCACCGCTTGCGCCTGTATAGCTAAGCAGCTCTTCAAAAACATAATCATTATCCTCGGAAGCAATATAGACCTTACCGAAGTCGAGATTGTTCTCCAGATCGTACCAATGCTTGAAGGTTAACAAAGCACCTTCAGGACTTTCGGTCAGGTCGATCGGCGGCGGAGTCAAGAAAGCATTGCTATTTGGCAGATATGTGCCCTGCAGATTCGTTGCAATGACCTTCTCTCCGGAATAAGCCGCCCGCGGCCCGCTCACAGGTGCCCCCCATACCCAGGTGCTTCCTGTTCCCCCGGTAGTAAAACCAAGCTGATCCTCTTCAAAGTCCTGCAAATATCCAGGCTGTACACCGTTTGAGACAGCAACGCTGTATACTTCGCTTTCAAAACCGTTATTGCCATAATCATTCACGCGAATATAATATTCTACGCCCGCCGGCTCAATCAGAAAAGCAGGAATCGTAGCCGTATAAGTGCCATCCTTGCTATCTCCCTCAATCCGGTTCATCGGCAGATAAATGTATTGCTTCGTGCCTTTCGTTCTGGCAAAGGCTTCTACCGACACAACCGCAACATTATCTGTGACATGGGCTGTAAGTGGAATATCGAGACCCGTAAATGCGGAGTTAACAGGCGTATGCTGCAGCACCGGCTCCTCCAGATCATCTCCGGCAGTAACCACTCTTCCCGATACGGTGCCGATTCCTTCAAGAACCGAACCAACAGCATCCAGCGCATTGATAATTCCATATCCGTAACCGTTGTTCGGGGATACCGGATACTGGCTGTCGGTTCGCGGTGTAGCTGTATCCATTATAATCTGCTCCAGCTGATCCACATTAAGCGAGTGGTTCGCTTGAAGCAGCAGTGCAGCAAGTGCCGTCGTATGCGGCCCTGCCATGGATGTGCCGTTCCATCCACCTTCATATGTACCTCCCGGCACGGACGAACGAATGTTCACTCCAGGGGCGGATACCTCCGGTTTAATCTCTTCATACGGGGATGGACCCAGCAATGAGAAGGAGGCCAGATTCCCGTTAATATCCGTTGCCCCTGTAGCAAAGCTCTCAGGATAGTTTGCAGGGTTGGCTACCGAACCGGGCCCGCCCGGATTCGTCAAATTTACGTTGCCCGCAGAGAATTCAGGGAAAATCTGGGCATCACGCCAAGCCTGAACCATGGGACGAAACCATTCATCGAGACCTGGTCCACCGCCCCATGAATTGTTCACAACGTCTGGTGCGAGTTCGGGATGCAGATTGCCTTCAGCATCGACTGGAGCAATCAGCCATTGACCGCCATCGAGAATAATTGCATCCGTGGTCTCTGGATTGAAAATACGTACCCCGATCCACTTGGCGCCGGGCGCAACCCCGATTTGGTTCGTTCCATCCGCTTCAGAACCTACCATCGTTCCCATCGTGTGAGTTCCGTGTCCATCCGCATCAGCAGGAAGTGCAGCGCCGCTGTGCGGATCGTACCAGCTTAGCTCAGGATCAACAATATTGCCGGAAGCGTCCAGTCCGCGCCACTTGCTGCGCAATGCAGGATGAGTGTAATCCACCCCGCTGTCCAGATTGGCAACAACGATGCCTGTTCCGTCAATGCCTCTCTCCCATACCGCAGGTGCATTGATGTAGTCAATGTTCCATTCTACATTTTCCGTCTGCTTCTTCACTTTGGAGTCGGCTTCTTTGACTGCAGCGGACTGTGCAGCCGATTCTTTGACATCTGTGTCCTCGACCGCAGGCTCCTTCGCCGGGGATTGTGCCGCACCCTTCGATGAAGCAGCAGCTGAAGTCTGATTCTCAGACTGCTTGCCGACTTCTGCCTTTTGCAGATATCGCGTTTCATTTGGCAGGATTTTCTCTACCTCTGGCAGCAGCGCAATCTGCTCCATCACTTCTTTGGTACTCGTAACCGCGAGAGAATTCACGATGAAATAGCTTTTATATTCTTTAACTTTGCCTGAATTTACTTCCTTATCGAGATAGTGTTCAATGGAATATTGTGTCCGTGAGGCCGTTTCGCGCAGTGAGCTGACCACGGAATTACGTACAGACAGCTTGGTTGCCGCAGGGGTTTCTTTGGCAATCGAAGCTTTCTGCATCGCTTGTTTGGATACAGCCGCGGTATCCACCTGCTCCTTCATTTTGACAAGATAGGTGACATATTCGCTGCCCTCGAATTCTTTGGTTAACTTCGCATTCACTTTGGAGGTTGAAACCTCGGCCAGACTGGACTTCATATCCTTGCTGGAGGAGCTTCTGTCTTGTGCAGCAACCGGTTGTACAATTGAAAATGCAAGGAGAAGCGACAGTCCCATAGAGACGGGCTTACGTAATTTTTTTAACTTTATCAAACTTTTCCACTCCCTTTACCCGGTTTTGTCATTTGCTCTAGTACAGCTACCCTTCTCTGTGAATGAACACACAAGATGATTACACAGCAAAATGTCTGAAAATCATGTTCCGCATCTGATGTTGATGTCACATACAGCCTCACCTCCTTTACAATTTCGGTTAAGGAAAATAAGGAACGCTAACACTTTTAATTGTCCAATGGTCAAAAGCAGGTTACAGTAAGCTTATAAAAAATTGAATACATGCGGATCAACATGTCGGAGTCTCTCAGGCTTATGCAAGGTTCGTGAAAGGTGAATGGAGTGTCTGTAAGCATTCTTTTGGAGGATATTCAGGAGCGTTAGCAGAACGCTTGCCAAGAAGTGGTGAGTAAATCCGGGTAAACATAACGGGTTGGTCAGGCGAATACGTCGACAATTACCTATAAAAGTTAATTTTAACTCTAAATTGGATTTTATTGGTATAGTATAGATTTAAAGATTGATATGCACAAGTACTTTCTTGAAAAAAATAGAAAATAAGTCTATATCATGCTTTCAAATACCTATTTTCACCAAGATTCAAGCCCGCCACTTTCGCATATACGAAAGATTTATAGAGCCTCCCCCTTTTTAAGCTATGTCTGAATATCTATTATCTTTGGACCTGTGGAACGAAAAAAAGAACCGGCTCATCCGCCGATCCTCATCGTACTCAATACTCCAATATTCACTCTTGCCTTTAATCCAGCTCAATTTTGAACACAACCGGAGCACTGGACTTCACACCCGCTGCAGTAATGGTCAGTGCTTCTTCATTTCTCTCCCAGTGCGGCTGATCCTCATACCCAAGAATCTGAACCTGTTGAATGATCCCGTGAAAATGAGCAGAGCCTTCCTTCAGCGCTTTAATATGAACAACGCCGTTGTCCGGGTAAACCAGAACCGTTGCATACAGATAATGGTCTTTTACTGTAAAACGAATATCCTCACTCGTAAAAGCCTTTGTATCTCCATCCGTAAACTGCCCTTCCTTCACCTCTGTCGGTCCTTCGCCATAGGTACGCCAGAACGAGGTATCGTAGATCGCTTCGCCGTTGATATCCAGCCATTTACCGATGCTTAGCAAAATGTCCTGATCCTCTTCCGGTATCGTTCCGTCTGCTTTCGGACCAACATTCAGCAGCAGGCTTCCATTTTTACTTACGATATCCACGAGATCCCGTATAATCTCTTCAGCTGTTTTATAGTGATTATTTTCGGTATAACACCAGGAATTTCGCGCAACGGCTGTATCGGTTTGCCAAAAATAAGGCTTGAGTTCCGCGAACTGCCCTCGCTCCACATCAGGAACGGCTGTGCCAAACATAAATGCCTCATGCTTGTAATTGATAGCAACGGGAATCCCCCATTCCTCGCCTTTGTTATAGTAATAAGCCGCAAATTTTTTGAGGTATGGCTTGAAGGCAGCATTTTGAATCCACCAGTCAAAGTAAAAAATGCTTGGCTGATACTCATCCACCAGCTCACAGCATCGAATGAGCCAGTCCTCCAGATACTCTTGCGAAGGCGGCGAGCCGTACAAGTCTTGATGCTCCGGCTCCGGCATCGCCGGCCAGTAGAAATCGCCACGCTGCATCGGCTCCTGAATGTCTGATTCAAATTCTTTTCCGTGGGACATAAAGAACCAGTGCTCCGCCCGGTGTGAGGATACACAGAAGGTCAGTCCCTGCTTCTCATACGCCTCCTTCATCTCCCCAAGCAGATCCCGTTTGGGTCCCATTTCATATGTGTTATAGTGAGAGATAGAGCTCTTGTACATCTGGAAACCGTCATGGTGCTCTGCGACAGGCATAACGTATCTTGCACCTGCTTGTTTGAACAGGGTCGCCCATTCATCGGCATCAAACTTTTCTGCCTGGAACATTGGAATAAAGTCCTTATAACCAAAATCGCGATGTTTTCCATACGTTGCAAGATGGTGTTCATAGGCCTTGGACCCTTGTATATACATATTGCGTGAATACCACTCACTATCATAAGCCGGCACGGAATACACACCCCAATGGATGAAAATGCCGAATTTCGCTTTTTGATACCAATCAGGAACGCCAAATTGACGAAGTGAGGTCCAGTTATCCTTGAATTTACCGCTGGCAATGTTGGTCTCAATATGCTGTAAATATTCGTTTTTATTCATGTGCTGTTCTCATCCTTCCCTTATTGGCTACATCTGTATTGTAGTGTGACGGGATGGTGATGCGAATGCAGAACATTAACCATTAGATGGACGATAATAACCTTCAGGGAGAGGTGCTCATGCATCATCAAACGCTGCTTGCCAATTACTTATCCAACCTTCAGGTTGAACTGTTTATGGTGAACTACAACCGCTGCGGACCGGATTGGAAGGATCTTGACTATACGCCGGACTATAGCAAGTTATACTGGATCTGCGAGGGTGAAGGCTGGCTCAAGATCGGCGATCAGGAGTACTATCCCAAGCCCGGGCAGCTCTTTCTGATGCCAGAGGGGGTGAAGCAGTCTTATTCCTCGATCAGTGATGAGCCTTTCCTCAAATACTGGTGTCATTTTTCGGCCAAGGTTGGAGGCATTAATCTGTTTCAGATTCTCAGGTTCCCGCATTTTGTAGAGGTGAATCAGCCTGCACTGTTCGAGGACACGTTCAAAAGCGTGCTGGCGTATGCGAATTCAGGCGAGGTTTATGCTCATATGATGGCCAAAAGCAAACTGACGGAGCTGCTCTCCTATTACATCATGAGCCTCGATCTGGAGCGGATCACATATTTGAACGTGCCCGTAGTAGAAAAGCTTTCGACCGTGCTCACCTATATCGACACCAATATCGAAGATAACATGTCGGTTCAGGATTTGGCTCAGATGCTGCATATGCATCCGAACTATTTCATTCGTTTTTTCAAACAGCAGGTCGGCATGCCGCCTATACATTACATTACCAGCAAAAAAATAGATAAAGCCAAAGAGATGCTTCGCTGCACCTCTCTGACCATGACTCATATAGCCGATAATCTCGGATTCAGCGATTCTTATTACTTTTCCAGACAGTTTAAGAAACATACCGGGTTGAATCCGACCGAATACCGCAAGCAAATGACAGTTAACACTGCTACGTGAAATAAAATGATTTTATTATACAAAATTCTTCCCTTTCGTTTCAATTATGGATTAAACTGGAGATGTAACTCACTTTTCAAGAAAGGAGGTTATGGTATGCGTAAAAAAATGCTGCTGCTCCTTGCGGCCATGTTTGTAGTCTCTTCGTTCTCCGCCGCCTTGGCTTCGGCTGCATCATCAGACAACGGATATAGTTTGCTCTCTGATCGAGAGACCGGAACCGTTAAACCTAGATGATTACTGCCCTGCAAAACCGATAACCATCTCGAGACATACATAACTTAGACAATCGTTACTGCTCTCATTCAAGTGAATGTAAAACAACCTCCTGAGGTCTGTTCAGGAGGTTGTTCAAAATGAACATAACTATTGCCAATCTCTCTTACGAAGATAGGACTCAAAAATGAATGTTCCAAAAGGAAGTAATCCTGCCGCTACCCCCATAATCCAGCGCGATACCTTCCAACGTTTGACCAGTCCGAGATGTGCAAGTGCAATAAGATATAGTGGAAATAAAATACCGTGAATCATACCGAGAACGGCTACAGCTGAAGAGATATCAGCAAAATATTTCAGTGGCATGGCTATACATATGAGCAGCAGCAGTGATACTCCCTCCCATATTCCCGCAATTCTGAACCGGCCTGTTATTGTGTTCATTCGTTTTGTTCTCACCTTTCCGCAGCCTTGTTTGTGATTGTTTGTGAAATATGTAACTTATAACATGACGCTTTACAACGCTGTATTTCAATACACACAACGTATGTAAGCTCTTTCTAAGTATAAGGCATGACCAGGATTGCGTTTTACTTCAAATTTGAATAATTATTGAACTGACAGATTGCGCTGAGCAAAACCGCTTTGCTTCCGGTCCACGCTCTTATGTCGTTTTGCGTTCAATCAATCGATAATCCAGCGCTGTCGGCTTCAGCTCCAGCTTCTCCTTGCCCAGCACTCTCCATAGATGGTAGAAAGCCTGCTTTGCTTGCTCTGCAATCGGATTATGAATCGTCGTTAGTTCCAGCACGCGTGACAATTCCGTATCATCAAAACCGACAATAGCAAGCTGCTCCGGAACCCGAATATGCTGTCTGCGCGCCTCGCTCAGAATGCCTATAGCTGCGTAATCATTGGAGCACAGCACAGCCTGTGGCATCTCTCCCAACTCCATCATGTGACGTAAGGCAGCTTCACCGTCAGAAGAAGTAAACACGGAATATTGATAAGCTTCCCTCCAAACGGGCAAACTGTGGCTGTTCATAAACGCTTCATAAGCTTCACGGCGACTATGTGTATTCAGACTGCCAATTCGACCAAACACATTGGCAATGCGAGTGTAACCCCTGGATACCAGGTGCTCCAGCGCAAGCCTGTACCCTTGAGCCTGATCCATCGCAACCGAGGGGATATCGTCATTCGCCATCCGCTGCCACGATATAATCGGTCCATAATGCATATAACTCTTCAATTCACGCGGATCGTTAACACAGGTTACGATAAGCAGACCATCCACCCGTTTACTCCGCAAATCCTCAAAGGCTTGCATCTCCGTCTGTTTATCACTGCGGGACATGTACACAATGGTTTGAAAACCGTAGTCCATCGCCGTATCCATAAACTGGTTAATAAAGGTTAAACTCAGCTCGTCAATCATCGCCGTAACGATGCCAATCTGTTTGGTCTGTCCAGTAGACAGCGACACTGCATTGCGATTCGGAATATAATCCAGTTCATTCATAATTTCAGTAATGATACGTCTCGCTTCATCGCTAACATGAGGTGAGCGGTTGATTACACGGGATACCGTCGCCCTGGAATAGCCGGAACGCTTCATAATTTCATCAAATTTGGACATACCGATGCTCCTTTTCTACCTACAACTCCTATAACTATATAAGTTGAACCATTCATTTACACGTAAACGGAGAGGACAGAAAAAACCTGAAAAAGCGGAGCGGTCGCCTTTATCACCGGATTTCCCCCTTTGAAAAAAGGATTCGAAAAAATCCGGGGATAACAGCGATTGGAAGGTTGTTCTGTCATCGGAGTGGATGGTGTAAAATCTTTAGTCCAACTTATATAGTATGCCTGAAATGTGCTGCAAAAGTAAAACTTGACGTGTAACCCGTTACAACGTGTAAGCTTTTTCTGACAGGACTATTACACTTTTTACGTCCAACAATGATCATTATGAAATGGAGCGATATACATGAGCAAATCATCCGTTCAAGCCTATTCATTTCCCGAAAACTTTCTTTGGGGCGGCGCTATTGCTGCAAACCAGGCAGAAGGTGCTTACAATCAAGGAGGTAAAGGTCTGTCCACACAGGACGTAGCCCCCAAAGGAGTTATGGGCCCAATTACGGAAGAACCTACAGCAGACAACATGAAGCTGATCGGCATTGATCTGTATCACCGTTACAAGGAAGATGTGAAGCTGTTCGCGGAGATGGGTTTCAAAGTATTCCGTACCTCCATCGCCTGGTCCCGTATTTTCCCGAAAGGTGACGAGTTGGAGCCGAATGAGGAAGGCCTGCAATTTTACGACAATCTGTTTGATGAATGTCTTAAATACGGCATTGAACCTCTTGTTACATTATCTCACTATGAGACACCTCTGCATCTTGCTAAAGAATATGACGGCTGGGTGAACCGGAAGATGATCGGGTTCTATGAGCGCTATGCGACCACCGTTTTTAATCGTTACAAAAACAAAGTGAAATACTGGCTTACGTTTAACGAGATCAACTCCATCCTTGAATTTCCGTTCATGAGCGGCGGGATTTATACCCCTAAGGAGAAGCTCAGCAAGCAGGACCTGTATCAAGCCATCCACCACGAACTGGTGGCAAGCGCATCAGCCGTTAAGCTGTGTCATGAGATCATCCCGGATGCCCAGATCGGATGTATGATTTTAAGTATGCCAACCTACCCATTGACCCCGAACCCTGACGATGTGATCAAGGTTATGGAGTATGAGCACAGCAACTATTTCTTTGGTGATATGCATGTGCGCGGCCGTTACCCTGGATATATGAAACGTTATTTCCGTGAGAACGGAATTGAGATTCATATGGAGGAAGGCGATCAGGAAACACTGCTCAACACAGTGGATTTCATCTCCTTCAGCTATTACATGAGCACATGTCAGACAGCCGATCCTGCCAAACAGATCGCTGGTGAAGGCAATCTGATCGGTGGTGTACCGAACCCGTATCTGCCCGCTAGTGAGTGGGGCTGGCAGATTGACCCGCAAGGACTTCGTTACGTCCTAAACATGTTCTATGACCGTTACCAAAAGCCGCTATTTATCGTTGAAAATGGTCTTGGCGCTGTAGACGAATTGATTACAGGTGCAGACGGCGAAAAAACCGTAGAAGACGACTATCGCATTCAATATCTGAACGACCATCTGGTTCAGGTTGGCGAAGCACTTGAAGACGGTGTGGACATCATGGGTTACACTTCATGGGGCTGTATTGATGTCGTAAGTGCATCCTCCGCTCAATTGAAAAAGCGGTACGGCTTTATCTATGTTGACCGTCATGATGATGGCTCAGGCACATTGGAGCGTTACCGCAAAAAATCCTTCCACTGGTATAAAGAGATTATCGCCAGCAATGGAAAAAGCCTGAAGCGTTAAGCTTCAAGGCTGAAGTTAGAGACCTTCTTACGGAAGCGAAGAGTCAGGAAAAGCTGTGATAGCTCACTGTCACAGCAACCTTGACAACGTCTTCCGTTGGAGGGTCTTTTTTTCTACGTTAAACCTCAATCTCTTTGATCACTCGAGCGGGATTTCCACCTACAACCCTGTTGTCGGGAACATCCTTCGTAACAACAGCGCCGGATGCGATTACAACATTATTTCCAATCTTCACCCCCGGATTAATAACCGCCCTGCCACCAATCCATACATTGTTGCCAATCGTTACAGGCTTTCCGTACTCTGCTCCGGTTATCCGTTCATGCGGGTTAAGCGGATGGGTAGCTGTATAAATATGTACATCCGGTCCTAATAAGCAATTATCACCAATCCGCACTTCGCATACATCCAGAATGGTGCAGTTGAAATTGGCATAAAAATGATTGCCAACGTGAATGTTGTAACCATAGTCTACATGAATATTAGGCTCCAGACCGAGGTGTTCTCCCGTTGACCCGAACAGCTCCTTTATCAAGGCTGTACGGGTTTCCTGTTCTGCTTCCGTTGTTTGGTTAAATAGACGTGTCATCTTCCGTGCCTTCTCTCTGTCCCTGGATAACTCGGCATCCTGAGCCATATATAGCTCTCCATCCAGCATCTTCTGTTTTTCTGATTTGTTTGTCATATAAATCTCCTTTGTACTTCATCACGTATAATTGCAAAATGATATCAAGCTGGTTGTGTGATGTATGAAAACACATATTATTATACTTTTTAAAACTATTTTAATTATATGCCTTTACGTCAGAAAATCAAGACTTATCCCTGACTTGTTAATTTGCCCCTTTAGTTTATTCATCAAAAAAACCTCTGCATTCCCGCTAAACGCCGGAAATACAAAGGTCATAGCTGCACCTGAATTTCCAGTCTTGTACTGGTTTCAGGTATATATGTTCATTTCAGATGTTCAGGCCACAGCATGAACATGTTTTTCTTTCATGTTAACCGCAAGGACGGCAGAACCCAATCCGACACATACAAGGATTGAGCCAACCCATCCCGTATTCATAATGGAGGAGTGATCAATGACAAGCCCTCCGATATAGGTTCCCAGCGCAATCCCCGCATGAGCAATACCTGAGTTGGTGCTAATCAGAATTTCCGAGGTTTCCGGTGACGTCTTGATGATCAGACTGTTCTGCACAGGAGTTACCGTCCAGCTCAGCGCTCCCCATATACTTAACAGCAGCAGAAAAGCAATCAAAGGCAGTCCGGTGCTAAACGGAATTACAGCCATACTGATCATGAAAGGAATGAGCACCATCACAATCGCTTTGGCTGGATGCAGACGATCCGATAACATGCCACCCATTCCGCCTCCTGCAACAGCGGCAAGTCCAAACATCATGTAGATCAAGGTAATCGCCGTTGGACTGGCACCTATGGTCGCCTGAAGAAAGGGTGTGAAGTATGCATATAAAGTCAAATGGCCTGCCAATACAAGCAAAGTAGTGATATGAATAGCCAGCATTTTCGGATTCCATAACGCCTTGAGCTGATTTTGAAGGCTCACCGCTGGAGCAGGCTGTACACGATTCATCGCCACACCAATGGCTGCCATCACCAATACAGTCAGAATGGCAATCAGCATAAACACCTCACGCCATCCGAGTGCGTTGCCTACAAAGATGCCAATCGGAACACCCAGAATCAGTGATGCACTTCCTCCCATTGTAATTGTGCCAACCGCACGCCCTTTATACTCGGGTTCCACGATGCGGGAGGCTAACGTTAGAGACAGCACAAAAATCAGTGAGCCTGTTGCAGCTCCCAGCATTCGTCCAGCCATCAACATGTAAAAGTTCACACTAAAAGCGGAGATCAGGTTACTAATCAGAAACAAAAGCAACGTGTACATATATACTTTTTTACGTTCGAAACGTGCCGTCACATTGAGCAGAATAGGAGCGGACAACGCATAGACCAGTGAAAAGATTGAAATTAAATATCCTGCCTTCGCCAAGGACAAATGCAGATCCGTTGCGATCAGGTCCAGAATGCCGCCCAGAATCAGTTCAACCGTGCCGACAACAAAGGCCGCAATCGCCAAAACATATACCTTTTTATTCATTGCTTCGAATCCCCCTAACAAGTTACAACTACGATAGTAACCTATGAAGAAAGAAAGATCAATGTATAATTTCAATCTATTTAAAATACAAAGAAAAAACTATTCTGCAAGAGAATAGTTTGCTAATAGATTAGTCTGGTGAGCAGGCGTTCAATTTCTTCATCCTGCAGCAGCTGCTCCCCGTATTTTTTCGTAATCTGTGTCAAGGCCACATCATGATAAAAATAATCGGTCATTGCTTTGACAATCGGCTTGGACATCGTTTTGATTGCTTTCCACGATTCATGTTCTACACCGGCAAACAGCAGATACGTGTGATCCACAATCAGCAGCTGTGAGGGCTCAGGGGCATCAAGCAGCGGGATCAGTGAATATTTGCGAGTGAGAGAGCTTTCCAGGCCGCCCACGGCAAGCACTTCTACATACACTCCCTGTCTCTCCTTCTGCTCCAGCAGCTCGCGGTATCTCTCCATCCTCTCGTTCCAGGCCAGAAAAAGAATCGACGAATCGGCCTCTTCAATGAGCTGCTCGATGTTTGAAGCGATGGAGGACTCGTCCTTTAATGTCCAGATATGTTCATCAGTGAACGTTCGCTTGATTTTGTATTGTTTCAGAGCTTCAATATCGTTCTCAAAATCCATCTTGATTTTATGAATGACCGTCTGCAGGTCAACCGCCATATACAATTTCTTCTTCCCATCCATCGTTGTCAGCACAATGCCCTTATCAATTAACCGATTAAGCACTTCATAGATTTTGGCTTTGGGTACATTGGAGGCTGCTACAATCGTTGTTGCATCAAGCGGCTCATCCTGCGCCATAATAGCCTCATAGACCTGACTTTCATATTGGGTAAAACCGAATTTTTGCAGCATATGTAGTTCAAGACGTCCCTTCTGTTTTTTCTGTCCTCTCCGTTCACGTGTAAATGAACAGTTCAACTTGTATTTATATAAGTTGAACTAAAGATTTTACACAATCCACTCCGATGACAGAACAACCTTCCAATCACTGTTATCCCCAGATTTTCTAGATTCCCTTTTCAAAGGGAAAAATCCGGTGATAAAGGTGAACGCTCCGCTTTTTCAGGTTTTTTCTGTCCTCTCCGCTCACGTGTAAATAAACAGTTCAACTTATCTAGTTTAATTTCCTCTGCGTTGACTGTCCAGTTTGCCTGTGTGTTCTCTCATAAAATGGCGTTCTCATGGTTATATTAGAACTGATTCACCTACTCGCTTTTTGGAAAGGAGCATACAACGGATGGAAAGTACCCAGGAATTTGTGAAAAAGGTTAATGAAAATGCCGAGAAGGCTCGCCACAACAAAAACAACGGCAAGGGAACACCGGGTGACAAGCTCCCGAACAAACAGCATTCCACGAACAAATAAACATGCTGTAATCTTCATCCACGGAGTAACCTGAGTACAGCTACTGTCTTCATTCAGACAAGATATGGTGCCTCAAATTCGGTGAGTGTACCATATTTCTTGTCTTTCCAAGACTACATTTCTTGTTTTTCCAATACAACGTACTCCCAGCCCCTATACCTTATGACCCGAATAGTAAATGACCATACTTAATTGGTTGCTGCCTGCCCCCCTATTATTGTATGCATGCGGCTGATCTGCCTTGAAACGAATCGAATCCCCTTGTCGCAACGTATATTCTGCTTCCCCTACTTTGATAGTTACTTCCCCTTTATATACGGTGATGAATTCCTCAGCTCCTTCCACATGCGGCTCCGCACTCAACGATGCCTTCTCTTCCATCTCCATCATGTACATTTCAGAACGTCTTCCCTCTTCAAATGAAAAATGTGGATAAATCCGAATGCGTCCCTCATCCTCTTGCAGGACTTTAATATCCTCCCTCATGAGAACCGTTGTATCGGACTTCGGTTCATCAATTAAGGTCGTGAATGATATCTTCAACCCGTTCGCAATCTTCCATACGGTTGCGATGGACGGATTGGATTCCCCCCGCTCAATCTGACCAAGCATTGTTTTGCTTATACCTGACAATTCCGCTACCTTGTCCAGACTGAGTTTTCTGTGTTCCCTGATTAGCTTGAGGTTCCGGGCCAAAATCAAATTTATATTTTCCATCAACAAACACCCCATTTACTCATTAACACACCACTTGTGCTTTATATAGCACATATTGTACAATTATAACAAACAAACGCTATAACGCACTTTTCGTACATTATAACATACATTTCCTATTCATCGAAGGAGGATACATGGATATCTTGGCTTTAATAACGTACGCCATCGTGGCTTCGTTTACACCGGGACCTAACAACATCATTTCCATGACACATGCAGGAAATCAGGGATTCAGAAGCACGTTTCCTTTTATTAGCGGAGTTGCTGGCGGATGCTTTCTGATCATGATACTGTGCAGTTATTTCAACCTTGCTCTTTATCAATACATTCCGATGATCACACCGCTCTTGAATGGTTTCGGATTTATTTACATGCTCTATCTGGCTTTCATAATCCTGAAGAACAATACGTCTACTGAGCGTGAGGACATGGGCGAGCAGAGAAAGCATTTTTCCTTTTGGTCTGGATTCACCCTCCAGTTGATGAATCCCAAAGTCATCCTGTACGGGCTTACAGCTTTATCGGTATTCGTCCTGCCCCACACGCAGGCACAGCAGCAGTTCCTGCTATACTCAATCCTGCTCACATTGATCGGCATCAGTGCGAATCTTTGCTGGGCTTTGGGTGGACATTTGCTTCAGCCATTTCTGTTAAAATACGAACGTGCTTTTCATATCTGTATGAGTTTGCTGTTGATCTGTACCGCCATTTCTTTGATAAAATAAAGCAAAAGCGTTCACTCCTCTACGTGAGTTGAACGCTTTAACCATATTACCCCTTTGTCTGTCTCCACCAAGGCCCGGTTGTCACCACTTGCTCGTCAACTATCACTGTCTCGCCTATTTTGGGAGTAGCTATGCGTACCTGAGCGGTTCGTGCCGCCCGGGTTACTCGCTCTGCCGGTTCATTCCAGGCATGATAAGCAAGCGTAAATGCTCCCCAATGGATCGGGATCAATAACTTACCGCCTACATCCAGATGGGCTTGTACCGTTTCCTCAGGCATCATATGAATATTCGACCAGCGCTTGTCATATTGCCCACATTCCATTAGTGTGAGATCAAACGGCCCATACTTGCTTCCAATTTCTTTGAAATGAGGTCCATAACCGCTGTCACCGCTGAAAAATACTTTTGTTCCCTCTCCAATAATAACCCACGAGCACCACAACGTAGAATTCCGATCCATTAAACCTCTGCCCGAAAAATGACGAGCCGGCATACAGGCAAATGTTAAACCCTTGAAGGTAAATTCATCTCCCCATTGATGCTCTGTAATCTGATCCGCAGGTACACCCCACTTGATCAACCTTTTGCGCACACCAAGTGGAACGATGAACCGTTTGGTTTTATTTTTCAAGCTGCGAATCGAAGCAACATCAAGATGATCATAATGATCATGGGAGATCACGATGGCATCGAGTACAGGGAAGTCCTCGGGCTGCATCGGCAGCTCGCGGCTGAAGCGTCTCGTTCCGACCCAGGATACAGGTGAAGGGCGTTCACCCAGCATGGGGTCAAAGAGCAGGCGATGTCCCTCAATCTCAAGTAAAAAAGCGGAGTGGCCAAACCATGTCACCTGTGAATGCTTGGAAAATTCCGACGTTGAAGCTTGCAAATACCGCTCTACGGGTATGCTGCCAGACGGCCTCCGCTCCACATTTTTACGCAAAGAGTCCCGCAATATACTGGTTAATGACTTCATGTCCATACCGGCAGTCGTTGGAATCTGATTCTCATATTTTGTCATATGCAGCCCTTCCGATCTTTATCATATGCAGTCCTTCTGATCTTTGTATTTCACGGCTGGCCGTAAAAAATTTTTATTATATTTTCATATTAATTCATCGCGTGGAGATATTCAATTTTGTACAAAGCAGACGTTATCTGAGCAGTTAAGATAGAATTAAGACTCTGTTTCCACTCGTATAAGACTGGGCTTATATGATATAGAAAAATCAAGAGAGAGTGTGAGAGCATCCATGAGCAAAAAGTGGCGCAAAAGATTAGTAAAATTTCTGATCGTTGATCTATCCCTGATTATTATTCTGTTAGGTTCCGGTTTGATCTATCAGCAGGTCGGTGCATCACAAGATGAAAAATCATTTACACCCCCTGGCAAGCTGTATGAAATACATGGCAATAAGATGCATCTGTATACGGGTGGAGAAGGCGATGTAACCGTTGTTCTTGCCTCAGGCTGGGGAACAGCGAATCCTTATGTAGACTATTACCCCTTATATGAAAAGCTTGCCCCGAATGCAAAGTTTGCTGTATACGACCGCTTCGGATATGGCTATAGTGACAAGACGGATAAAACGCGTGATGTGGATACGGTAGCTGATGAATTACATGAATTGCTGCAGGTTTCCGGGCAGAAGCCACCTTATGTGCTTGTCGCTCACTCCCTTGGCTCATTAGAGACGATCCGATTCGCACAGAAGTATCCCGATCTGGTCAAAGGCATCGTTATGATTGACGGCGGAAGTCCTGAATATTATGAAAATGATCTGGATAACCCGGCAGACACCGTTGCCGGCTTCGGAAATCAATTCAGAATCAAAACGGGCCTGTTCCGATTGAGCATGCAAAGTCAACAAGTGGTTGATGCATCAAATGCCAACCGTAATGAGCTAAAACTAGTACCCGCCGATCTGAAAAAGGCCGATAAAACGGCGCTGCTGCTAAACTATGGCAATTCGGATACAATCGATGAGTTACGTGAAGCGAATGCGAATGCCAAAACCGTTATCGCTAATAAAAAGCAACTGCCTTTCCCTCTTACGATTCTGACCGCAGATTATTTTGGCAAGACAGAACCGGATTGGGTAAAAACACAGGCGGAGTTCAAGTCCTGGTCCACCCAATTTAAACAAGTCCATGTCAAAGATACAGACCACTATATTCATCAATACCACCCCGACATTGTGGCAGATGAAATTTTGGAGATCGTTAATAAATAACGGTTTCGGCGGTACATGGATTGACAGCATCATCTGAAATTATAGTTCCAGACAGTAAGAAAAAGAGCGATGTTCCTTTCAAACCAGGGAACATCGCTCTTTTGCAATTATTCAATTTAGTGCATCGAGCTTTGTTGTTTCTCAGCCGAGCCTACCTTTACTCTTTTTACAAATAATGCAATGAGTAAACCAATAAGGGCCAGAATCAGTGCAAAGACAAATGCGTTCTGTACACCTGACGTGAAACCTGCCAGCATATTTTCCGGGCTCTGCGGATTATCCACACCCTTCAGGTAACGTGCTTGTCCTGCACTCAGAATACTTACGGCAACGGCTGTACCAATCGCACCAGAAACCTGCTGCAAAGTATTCATAATTGCTGTACCATGCGGGTAGTACTCACGCGGCAGCTGGTTCAGACCGTTTGTTTGTGCAGGCATCATCACCATTGAAATACCAACCATCATAAACACATGCATCATAATAATGTTGATCAACGGAGTTGTAGGCTCAATGGTTGTGTAGAGATACAACACAATGGCAACAACAGAAATTCCGATAATAACCAGCCATCTCGGGCCAAACTTGTCAAACAAACGCCCCATGACTGGAGATAAAAATCCATTCAACAAGCTACCTGGAAGTAAAACCAGTCCTGCAGTAAGTGGTGTAACCGCCATTCCCTGCTGCAAATACATTGGCAAGACCAGCATGGACGACAGAATCATCATCATACAGATAAAGACCAGCAGCAGCCCGATTGTAAACATCGGATATTTGAAGGCTCTCAGATCCATCACAGGCTCTTTCATTCTCAATTGACGGATGCTGAACAAAAGCAATGCGACTATACCAATGACCAGCGTGGCAATAACGACAGGACTGGTCCATCCTCCGCCCGCTTCTCCATGTCCTCCAGCACTGCTGAAACCATAGACGATCCCACCAAAGCCGAGGGTAGACAGAACGATGGATAACACATCGATCTTTGGCTTGGTGAGCGTGGAAATGTTCGGCAAGAACAACAATCCACACACCAGAGAGATCAGGAAGAACGGCAAAGAAATCCAGAAAATCCAGTGCCAGCTCAGATTAGCCAGAATCAAACCTGATATACTCGGGCCGCTTGCTGGTGCAAACATAATGACAAGGCCGATCAGACCCATAGCCGCGCCACGTTTCTCAATCGGGAAAATCACTAATATGGTGTTAAACATCAGTGGCAGCAATAGCGCGGTTCCCACTGCTTGTAACACACGGGCTATTAACAGCACTTCAAAGCTTGGTGCAATGGCCGCAACCAATGTTCCCGCAATGGAGAACACAAGCGAGGTTGTAAACAGCTGTCTGGTCGTAAACCATTGCAGCAGCAACCCCGAAACCGGCACCAGAATACCAAGCACAAGCAGGTATCCTGTAGTCAACCATTGAATAGTCGTTGGGCCAACTTCAAGCAGACCCATCAGTGGTGTCAAAGCGACATTCAGAGCGGTCTCACCGAATAAACCTATGAACCCGCTCAGCAGCATGGCGAACAAAATCGGGAACACCTTATACTGCTGTGTTTCTTGTTGTTTCTCTCCTGTTCCTGCTTTCATGGAAGCTTCCACGATTCCATCCTCCTCAATCTTATCCAACGGATTCTTTTCTCTCTTCTCATGAGATAATTTACTGTTTCTGTTCAGCATTCCTTGTTACGACTGACAAATAATCAGCGGCCGTTAGTAAAGGCTGTTTATCCTGATTGGTCAGACTGATAATCAATGCACCCTCCATCAGAGAAATAACGAGCAGTGCCATCTCACGAGCCTTCTCTTCAGCAATACCGTCCAACATAAGATGTTTTGCAATAATATCCTGCCACCCGGCAAATACGTTCTGCGAAGCTGTACGCAGCTGTTGACTGATGCAGGAAGTCTCTACAGCAGCCCAAAAGCTGAAGGGCATAAATCCCGTATAACCCGAGGCTTCAGCTTCACTCGCCGTATCATATATGAATTGCTGGATACCTTCTGCAGTTGTCTCATGAGCCGCAAAGGTTTCCTCAAACTTTTGCATCATATGAGCATTAGCTGCTTGAATACATTCGTGAGCCAGTTCTTCCTTCCCCTGTGGAAAATAGTGATATAACGAACCTTTTGGCGTGTTACTCTCCTTAATGATCTGATTCAGACCGGTCGCATGATATCCTTGTGAAAAAAACAGTCTAGCTGCTGTGCCAACAATAAGATCTCTGGCATTCGACTTTTCACTCAAAGAAAGCACTTCCTTCAATAAATTATAACAATCGGTCTATATAATTAAAATCGTTTAATGGCGACATGTCAATGTATTATTTCAAATTTTACAGAAAAATAACATCCTCTTTTCAAACAATGCAACAAAGTGTTCAGTAGGTTAGTGTCATTTTGTGTAAAAACACATGTGAATACTTCCCAGATGACACGGAATACATATACATAAGACACTTCCATGCTGCATTTGCCAATTATATAAAAAGGAGGAGATAGCTTGGCTGTATTGCTAACAGGCCCGATTGACAACAATCCGGTTAATGGCGTCAGGCCTACGCAGACTGTATCGATCAAGATTGAAAATGAAAATCCTGTAACTACAGCCACGGTGCTAATACAAGGCTATGTACTGAGCGGAGTACGTACTTTGTATGTGAGTGAACAGATTACACTTTTGCCGAATGCTGTAGTGACGCGCAGTTATTATGCTGACCTGGACAGTTTTGATTATGTCATTACCATAACGGGTCCAAGTCCTGAAGATGTCCTTGTTTCGTTCTGGGGCAAAAATAGTGCCGGAACACTGATTGCCGCCCATCGGCTTGTATACTCCGAATGGTCCGGGAGCGAGAACACGGCCGGAACTACAGGTGCGACCGGGGCTACAGGTGCCACGGGAGTGACGGGAACCACAGGTGCAGCGGGAATAACAGGTGCTACCGGTGCGACTGGTGTAACCGGCACAGCTGGTGCAACTGGTGTTACTGGCGTCACAGGGGTTACGGGCACAACTGGAAATACTGGAGTAACTGGTGCGACTGGTCTGACGGGAAATACCGGAGCCACTGGCGACACTGGTCCTTCCGGTGGTCCAGAAGGCCCGACAGGCGCAACTGGGGATACTGGAGCTACCGGTGTGACAGGTGCTACGGGCCCGACGGGTATAACCGGAGCCACTGGCGACATCGGCACGACAGGTGCGTCAGGCGTAACCGGGTCCACAGGTGCTACAGGTGCGTCAGGCGCTACAGGTACGTCAGGTGTAACAGGTGCTACGGGCGCAACCGGAGATATCGGTTCGACTGGAGACACTGGGCCCACAGGGGCAACGGGTATTACAGGTACAACAGGAGCCACGGGTGTAACGGGCGCAACCGGCATTACAGGCGCTACAGGTACGTTTGAACCTAATCCGTTTAATGTATATGTTTTGCAGGGAGCCGTTGGGGGAAATGGAACACAAGCCAGTCCGTTTGGAACAATTCAGCAAGGTGTAGCCGCAGTGTCGCCAACAGGGACAGTTCATGTCCTCGGTGGAACATATCCGATTACATCAAACATTACAATTAATAAGGCCGGAGTAACTCTTAAGGGCTATCCTAGTACCATCATTCTTTTGCAGGCTGCTGTCATCCCGTTTACAATCATCGGAAGTGGAGTAACGGTAGACGGCTTCACAATGACAAGTGACAACCCGTATGCAGTCGAGTTCATTCAGCTGGGCGGTACCAATCATACCGTGAAAAACAATACGGTATTCGGCCCTCCTCAAGCGGGCCCGTCTACTGGCTGGGTTGTCAATCGCGGACTGGTAACCCAGATTGGCAATATGACTGGACTCATCGTAAGAAACAATATTTTCTACTCTCTGCGACAGCCAGCTTATTTTAACCCGAATACAACCGGAGAGATCGTTAATAATGTCGTTTATAACACACGTGGGTTTGTCAACGATCAGGCCATTATGGTGTACTCCGGCAACTCCTGGGGAAGCCCCGAGAATGCAGTAGATATCGCTTTGCTGCCCGGAACGATCACAGGTCCTCCGTTTGACCCGATTACTGCGCTTAGCGCGAACAACAGTACAGCAACCATTCAGGATTCCAGATAACATACATTCAGGATTCCATATTACAATATAAAATAGATGAAAACCGTCAGCATCATTCCCTGGTAAGAAGGACCAGCTGACGGTTTACTTTGTGTTTTTCTTGTGATATACCTGTGTTTTTTGTGATGTTACCTTTATTTTTGTGCCCTTACCTTATAATCCGTGTATCATCACTGGAGTCCCATCTTTCAAAATTCAACTCATTGTTTATGCTGACTGCAGTTAATGCACCTAACGAAGCTGCTGCGATCGCCTGATACATTTCGGATGCAGCATCTCCAGCACTGAAGACACCTGACACCGACGTTTTGCCTTGTGCATCAACGATGATGGTGCCTGTATCTGTCACCTCACATCCAAGTGCCTTGGGCACATCCGAGCCTGTCTGAAGCTTGGGCTGAAAGAAAATCCCCGAACAAGGAATTACGGTGCCATCGTTTAGTTCAACTGTACGAACCATTCCCTCCTCAGATGCGATCGAATGAACAGGAGCTTCATATACCTGAATTCCATGACGAGAAAGCTCAAGCATCTGTTCTTCTGGCAAAATCCCATCACCATTCGTACACAGCACATAATCCTTTGTCCATCCTGCGATCAATTTGGCCATATGTAACACCTTGTCCGCACTGGCAATGATAACAAGCTTCTGATCCCGCAGTTCCCATCCATCGCAATACGGGCAGACAAATGCGCTTTTCCCATAAACCTCTGGTAAACCGTTGATGCCAAGAGGCAGGTCTCTTTTACCAACAGCAAACAATATTTTCCGGGCATGATAGAGCTTGTTCTCCCCTGTTTTAACTACAAATGATCCATCCTGCCCGTTAATCTCGATCACTGTATCTGATGTAAACTGCACGGAAGGATATGACTTGATTTCTTCTGCTGCATATGCGCGAAATTGTTGAGGACTAACTCCGTCTCTCGTCAAAAATCCATGAGTCTCCTGAGTAACCCAATTACGGGGTTTCTGATTATCCAAAACAAGTACATGCTTTCGAGCTCGCCCTAGCACCAGTGCGGCGTTCAACCCTGCCGGTCCTCCTCCCACAATAATTACGTCCAATTGACTCTTGGTAGTATCCATCCCAAAACATCCTTTCCAGATATTTAATATCCTTAATTGATTCAAAAAGATAACCTTCTCTCTGCTTCATATTCATGTTGCATCAGAAGGTCTGTGAGATTTCTAATAGCATGAGATCATTCGATTGAAGGAAAGTAATGTTCCACCCTCTAAAACGAAACCATTAGAGATATCTTATATCTACAATACAACGTTAATATTGTATTTGCAATATATTTCTTCTATTTCTACAATGAATACATGACATTCTTATGAAAAAAAGCGCGCGTAGCACAGAATTGTTGTTTTAACAATTAAAAAAGATCTTGTTTTTAAATTGTTCACAATCAATTGACATTATTTTAAATACTAAAACGTTATGCAAAGCACAATGTGATTTGAATGATATAATAGGTACATATTATATGAAGCTTAAACAAGTATATATATAGGAAGTGAGTATTTGAAAACATTGAATAATGAGTCACAAACCAATATTAGCCTGGAGTACAACTCGATTCCGAAAATATTTTTCGATACGATCAAAATCGGAATTATCAAGTCCAACTTGATTGCCATGTTTGCAGGTTTAAGCTTAGCTTTATATGTATTTAATGCCTCTGTTCTTGCGAATATCGTTCCGATTGTACTATCATTCCTGGGGTCCTCCTTCATTATCGGGGCAGCCGGGGTGTTCAACAACCTGTACGACCGGGACATTGATGCGATTATGGAGCGCACGAAAAAACGACCTACAGTAACTGGACGGGTAGATACCAAGTCAGGCTTGATTCTGGGGATTACCATCACGCTAATCGGGGCTGTCATGCTCTACATTGCTTCACCATCAGCTGCTGTGTTTGGTATTTTGGGATTGCTGCTGTATGTGTTCCCTTATACGATGTGGACGAAGCGTACAACGATCTACAATACCGAGGTTGGCAGTCTGTCTGGTGCAGTTCCACCACTGATCGGTTGGGCAGCCATTTCTCCAGAGCTCGGCCATTTTGAAATCTGGGCACTGGTTGTAACGATGTTATTATGGCAAATGCCTCACTTCTACGGTATCGCCATTCGCCGTTTTGATGAATACAAAGCGGCCGGCGTCCCTATGCTGCCTGTAGTGAAAGGCATTGGACGAACTTATGTGCAATCCAACGTATATCTTGTATTGCTGCTGCTTTCCAGCTTCCTGTTCTGGCCAATGAGTCCGTTTATCGCTATTGTAGCCTTTCTGGTGACTCTGGCTTGGCTGATTCTGAGTGTGGCTACCTTTGACCCGAAAGACACAAAGAAGTGGTCCCAGCGCATGTTTATTTTCTCCATCAACCATATTACCATCATCTTCCTTGTGATCATTGCTTACTCTTTGATTGCTCAATTGATGAGATAAGAACAGGTACAACGTTTTAAAAGAATAAAACAACCGTACAGATGCATCGCCTACAATCAGGCGTTATCTGTACGGTTGTTTTGTTTTATAGCTATCCCGCCTTCACTGGCGTTTGTTCTCCCTGCCACAACAGCTGCATCTCTTCACTGCTCTGAAGCAGCTCCGCCAGCGTTCCTTCAGCTTCAATTCGTCCATCTTTCATGACGATAATATGATCGGCTTTGCTTAACGCTGCTTTACGATGAGATACTGCAATACAAGTGACGTCCTTCTCCTGAAACAATCCATCCCACACCTGCTGCTCCGTTTCGACATCAAGCGCACTGGACAGATCATCGAAGATAAACAAATCTGCCTCCGTCATTAACATTCGCGCAGTCGCTGACCGCTGAATCTGCCCCCCTGACAACATGACACCTCTTGGTCCCACCGGGGTCTCCAATCCCTGATCCAGCTGCTGAATGTCTTGATCCAGAACCGCGAGACGAATCGCCTTATCCAGCGCCTGCTCTGTATTCTCCTGCTTGCCCTGCACAATATTTTCCCGTAGTGAATCACTGAAAAGCCTTGGAACCTGCGGTGTATATGCGGCTCTTGGCGGCATTAGAAAAGTTGCCGGATCTACCTGCTCTCCATTCCAGACAATCTCGCCGTCTTGCTTGGGCAGTAGTCCGAGCAAGGTTCGAACAAGCGTTGATTTACCCGATCCGATCCGCCCGGTGATGACCAGGAACTGACCGCGTTTCAGCTTGAAATGAATGTCATGAATACCGTTTGCAGATTGTGCATACCGATAACTTAGATGACTCACTTCAAGCTCACGGAACTTCTCGTTCATGTTTCTGTGTTCACTCAGCAGCTCTGGCGGGTCTTCATACAGATAGATTTCCCTATTCTCCATAATCTGATCCTCTTCACCTGGCCGAAATAACGTACGCATACGATCATACGATACCTTGAGCCTTTTATGCTGGAATACCATGTACCCGAACAGTGAAATACTAAAGCCAATGTTGACGAGATAACTGGTGAACAATGCAAAATCCCCCACCGTAAAGTGACCTGCCTTCATCTCGGCCGCACACATCAGCAGAATGAGCCCGGTACAGATGCTTAACACATGCTGGTTGAGCGATTTCATCCACTGTTTGAACAGATTGTCTCGCAAGGCCGCTTGACGACGCTTTTCATTCAGTTCATTGAAACGTGCTGCAACATGGTCTTCGGCCTGCCCCAGCTTGAGTGCCTGTACAGCCCCGAAGGTTTCCGCAATAAAACTGGTAATGCGCCCCGTAGCTTCCCGGTTTACTTGTGCATACTTTCTTGCACGGCTGCCTGACAGATTATTGAGCAGCGTTACGATCGTAAGCGGCAGTACGGCAACCAGTGTAATCTTCCAGTTGATATTTGCCATGATGATAATGGACACAACTGCAAAAACGAGCCGTCCCCAAAAATCCACCCAGGATTCAACATATTCGACCACTTCATCCACATCATCGCGGAAACGACTCATCGCCTCTCCTGGCGAAGCAGGTAAATTCCGTCCAGGCCAGCGCATGATGCCCGCCAGCATATTGGTTCGCAGAATGGCTTGAATGTGATACATATAGGTTACCCATGCATAAAACGCGACAAAAAACGTTCCCACCCGGGTTAATCGAAACAGTGCGATTACAATTAGAGGTACCGCAAGCCACATGTAGTCAGCCCGTCCTGTCGCTGTCCGGTCAAAGAACCACTGCATGCAAAGTCCCATCGCAAGCGGTAGCGAATGAAACACACACCACAGCAAACCATTCATCAAAAATAAATAAGGCTTATAACGAAATAAACGTCCTATAAATCCTGTTACATTCATGCCAGTTCCTCCTCTCGGCCCGTCACCAGAAGGCGTGCATAATGAGAGGCCGGATCATTGGCCAGCTCCTGTCTTGCTCCGAATTCCAGCAACTTGCCCTCACCCAGCACCATAATCTTATCCACCTTCTCCAGTGTGGCAAGCCGGTGCGCAATAATAATACCTGTGGATTGCTTCATTAATTCATCAATAGCAGATTGAAGCATACTCTCCGTGGCAGCGTCCAGCCGCGAGGACGGCTCATCCAGAATTACCAGACTAGGCTCTGTAAGAAACACACGGGTTAGAGCGAACAGCTGCGCTTCTCCAGCGGATAAAGAAGCTCCTCCTGCGTTAAGATGCGTATCCAGTCCATCAGGTTGTGCATCAATCCAGTGATGCAGCCCCAACCGTTCTGTCGTTTGTTGAATCATTGCATCGGACACGTCTGAATTAAACAAGGTTAGATTGTCACGCAGCGTTCCATCAAACAGCTGTACATCCTGCGTTACCATCCCAACTCTGCGATAGAGTGCCTGCATGGATAGTTTGGTAATGTCTGTTCCACCGATGCGAATCGTTCCCTGATCCAGATTGTACAGACGCAGCAATACGCGGCTAAGACTTGATTTACCACTTCCGGTACGGCCGATGATGCCCAGACGCTCTCCCGGTTTTACTTCAAACGTAATATTTTGAAGCACAGGTTTCTCTGCATTGTAACTGAAATGCACTTGATTGAATTCCAGCCCCAATGGACCTTCAGGAAGCTGTTCTTCTGTCCCCTCCTGAATCTCGCTCCGCATCGACAACAGCTCTCGGGAACGAAGCATACCTGACTTTGCCTTCTGAAATTCCTGTACCTGATCGCCAAGCAGCTCGATGGGGTCATTCAGCATCTGACTGTATTGGTAGATCAGAAACAAGGTGCCCAGGCTGATCATGCCCTGTATGTAATAGTGCACTCCCAGCAGCAGCACCACAGTAACCGATATAATAAACATGATGACCGTTGTATTCCATGGAACTACTCGCAGCATCCATGCTTTTCGTCCTTTAAGAAAGACCGTACGCATCGTTCGGTAGAAGCGATTCATCACATAGGGCACATGTCCGTTGGCCTGTACATCCTCAATCCCTGCAATGCGCTCCTCAATCAAGCTGAACAAGGAGGCACTGGCGGCACGCTCATTTTTGGAAGACTCCACTCCTAGATTTCGGATAATAACCATGAACAGAATGGATAACAGGGTAAATACCGTCATAACGATCGCTATCGGCACATTAATGGAGAACATAAAACCCAGAATGCCTGCAAGCAGTACAAAGCTTCCGATAACCTGCACAATAAACATCGCGAAGAAATTCGAGATGCTGGTAACGTCACCATCTACACGCTCGATCATCTCGCCAGGTGTTTTTACATTATGAAAACGCATATCCAGCCTTAGACAGTGCTTGAGCAAATCTCCACGCATCCGGTTTGTAGCCCGCCAGGCAACATCATTGCCCAAATAACTTACAGCAATGGTAATGAGCTGGTTTGTAACAGCAATCAACAGAAAGAGTCCAGCCAGCTTGATGAGATCACCCAGAATGCCTCCCCCTGCCGCAGTATCAATAAATCGCTGTATGATCTGTGGATTGAGCAGTTGAAGCCCTGTTGACGTAAGCAGCATAATCAGCAGCACGGCCAGCTTTCCTTTGACCGGCTTTAAATATTGCAGAAGCCACGCCATAGAACGTTTCTCCGTTTTGGGCATCGCCCTCACCCCTTAATTTGTTAAGTTCTAAACCTGTAATTTCGTTCGTGCTTTCCCTACGTTTACTATGATGAATCATGCAGCAGTTTGCTATAATCCATCATGCCTTCTACGTTTACAAATAGTTTACTCTGAGTGACCATCGTACCCTCTCCCTTTCTTTTCATAAAATCAAGTCATGAACAACCGTATTTGCATATAAAAGATTCTTTGTTCCTGCTCCTTTCCATGTGAAGGGTTTGACGGAATGAAAAAAAGCCATAGATGAATGAAGTTCATCTACAGCTTGATATGAATGAAAAGCCAGCCAGAATAGGCATATTCCGACTTCTTCTCTGCATCTCAATATGAATGAGCGTCCAGACAGGATTGCAAAAAGCCGGACTGTCCAAACGTGGTCAACACGCTACCCGAATCATGTCACGATGCTTCTGCATATTCAGTTATCGCGATGCGTACCTGTCGTGGCTGACCAATCATTCGTTATCCCACCCGTTTCACATATTTGTTGTTTATTGTATTCGCTCATTCTTTATACGTCAACATAATTATTAACTGAATTGTTATTTACTTCATCCTCATGCCCCGAGTTGGACAGGCTCGGTCTGCTGTTTTTCTCTCATGACAAGGCGTTTGTGCGCTATAAGTAAAAAAGGAATGCCCAATGCCGTAGTCAAAGCAATCGGGATAAATACCGATAGTCCATTTGCTGCACCAAACTGGCTTAGCAGCAGCCCACCAATGACCGGAGCGGCTACATTTCCGATGTTGTTGAATCCGATCGTGCCAAAATAAGTGCCTTTGAATTCAGGCTTTGCAATCCGGTCAATCAGCATATCCATCAGCGTGAACAGCAGCACCTCTCCAACAGTAAACAGAATAACACTCACCATCATCAGCACGATCCCCTGGGCCATACCGAAGAGCAGCAGGCTCGCGGAAACGAGCAGATTACCCAGAATCAGCGGCACCAGCGGCGGTGCGTTGCGGAATGTGCGCACGAGCGGATACTGAACGACAAGCACTGTAACGGCATTGAGCGAAAGCATATACGAAAACATCAGGCTTCCATTTTCAAAAATGGGACTTCTCGCCAAATACTGCGCAAGTGTAGAGCTAAAATGACCGTACCCCAGCACGCAAAAGGTAGTACCGATCAATACGGGAAGAAATACCCGATCCCGCCCCGTCGTCATGAGTGCTTCGCGCAGGCGTGGTGCAACAGCCTCCTGATGTACAGGGAGATTGGCATGATGCAGCCTGAACTGCAGAAACAGGACTACACCGTACATGATATACACCAGACCCGAGATCACAAAGGGAAACGTTGATTCCGATGAACCGAGTTGAAATCCGATGAGCGGTCCGAACACAACCCCCAGATTAATCGCAGCATATCTCAGATTAAATACCAGCAGCTTGTTCTGCGGTGATGTAATATCAGATAAAAGTGCTCTGGACGTTGGTTCAAACACTGCTCGGCACAGTCCGTTTAACGTATTGGCAACAAAAAATACCCACAGATGTTCTGCTGCCGAGAATATAAAAAATACAGCGGCCCAACTGAATACCGATACCAGCATCACGATTTTACGCCCGATCCGGTCAGATATATATCCCCCATAGAAGCTGACCAGAACTCCGGCGAGCGAGCTTACGGCCACAGTGACACCCGTTTGAGTCGGGGTTGCTTCAAGCACACGGGTCAAATAGATGGACAGAAACGGGATGCTCATCGACGTGACCAGTCGTCCAAACATCGTTCCAATAATAATCGTCCAGGCCAGAGGGTGAATTTGCTTTAAATATGACTGCATCTACATCTCTCCTATCATGCTGCTTTTCTCTATCTCTTTATCTAACGACGTTAAAAAAGGGATGTATTCTCTCTTCCTCATAGGTATAATTGTAAGAATAAAAGGGGGAAGTAAAAGTGTAAACATTCGTTGTCACTTTTCACCTTTATGAAGGAGCAGCGTTTATGGATACGATATATACTCACTTTCTGAGACTAGCTGACGCTGAGCAGCTCGTGCTGAAGCTGAATGAACCTGTCCGCGTTACGATTGAAATGCTTTCCGCTATCCTGTGCTGCACACCCCGAAATGTAAAATTCATTCTGCGCAAGCTGGAGGAGCAGCACTTTATTCACTGGCATCCAGGGCGTGGACGAGGTCATCATTCCGAATTAACGCTGCTGCGAAGCTTGAACGAGGCCTTGGAGGTTCATTTCACCGAGCTTCTATGCAAGGGCAAGCTAAAGGAAGCTATTGAGCTGATTGGAAGTGTCAAAATCGATGAAGTCCTGCGGGAAAATCTAATGCTCACACTGCACCAGCAGATGGGCTTCCACAGCCACTTGGAAACAGGGTCGGAACAGGATATTCTTCGTATGCTGAGATCACGCCAGCTCGGTGATCTGGACCCTGCTTCTGTGTACACAGCATTTGAGACGTATTTACTGGGTCAAGTTTGCAGTACGCTGATTACGTATGATGCGGATACAAACACCTTTCTGCCTGCGCTCGCCCATACTTGGGAATGCAGCAGCGACCATCGGGAATGGGTATTTTTTTTGCGGAAAGGCGTTCGTTTTCATGACGGCCGTGTCATGACATCTCAAGATGTTCAGGCTTCCTTGAACCGGTTGTTTGAGATAAACTGTTCTTCACTATGGCTGTATCGTGATATCGAGCGTGCAGAAACAGTTGGAGATTATGCTATCCGCTTTGTGCTGAAGCAAACCAATCGCTTTTTCCTGCATCTGTTCAGCTGCATTCGTATGACCGTGCTTCCGGCTGATTATGATTCCAGCAAGACACTGGTGGGCACAGGACCATTTCAGATTACAGAGATGAGTGAAGAGGTCATTAAACTAACTGCGTTTGACGGCTACTATGGCATTCGTCCTCATCTGGATCAGGTTCACATCTGGTTTCTTCCAGAGCCTGCTTCTTATGACGGTTATTACGATCTGCCCGGTGCCGATCATCTAGCCCTGTCTGGAAGCAGCCGGCAGCAGCCCCATTTGATTGACTATCCTGCTCTCGGATGCCAATATATGCTTTTTAATTTTCATGTGAAGGGCCGTCATCACCATCCTGCCTTTCGGCAAGCGATGCGCATCGTGTATGATTCGGTCACACTGGTGAACGACCTGGGTAAAAATCGAATTACACCTGCCAGCAGTTTCCTGCCCTGGCGAAGTGCTGCCGAGAACTGGAAAGCCAGAACTCTGGATGAGGCAAAGGCATTACTTCAGCAAAGCGGTTATCAAGGTGAACCTTTCCTGTTATCTCACAAAAAGAATAAAGATGCCGATGTGGCGGAGTGGCTCCAGAAGCGTGCACGTCTGATCGGATTGAATATTGAGTTTGAACCCTTTGATGATTACCTTGATGTCGTGAAGGCTTCCCACGCCCCTTTAATTCTGAGAGAAGAAATACTTGAGGACGATTGGCAGTATGGGATGATCCATTTTTTTAAGAACAATGAAAATTGCTTACATCAGTACCTGACTCCAGAGCTTCAATCCATTCTGGATGATGTATTGGCTCCCTTCCCTCAGCTTCCTCACGATGGGCGTACCGAGCTTCTGGAACGGGCTGAAGCCTTGCTAAGAGAGAATGGCTGGCTTTTAACCGGATGTCATATGAATAAAAAGGCCGAGCTGCATCAGAGCATCTATGGCATGCAAACGTCCGAATTCGGTTTTCTGGATATCTCCAAGTTATGGATTAAAAATCCGTAACATTTATCCGCCAGATACTGAGTCCCCGGCATCCGAAGGACAGAGATTCCGGGTGAAAGACATAAAAAACCCTCGCTCCGCTGTAACGGGCGAGGGTTTTGTTTATTTTTTATAATGTATTTCAATAGGTGGATATTAACGTTCGCGACCGACAAGATAATCCAGCAGATGTTTGAGAAAAGGAATCGGTTTCGGCATCCGGCGCAAGGCATCAAATGCGAAGCAGTAGTGTTCCCACATCGCCTTCTGTGCTCCCTGTTCTCCCAGAATCGAAACAAAGGTGGAGTTGTTGTTCCGTTCATCCTGGCCTGCCGGTTTGCCAAGCACTCGTTGATCCCCTGTATGATCCAGAAGGTCATCCCTGATCTGAAAGGCGATCCCGGCGTGATACGCAAACGTCTTGAGCTCGGCGATCTCCTCGTCCTTCACTTGAGATAGAATCGCGGGCATCACCAGAGCCGCCTCAAAGGCAATGCCTGTTTTGTAAAAACAGATTGCATTGAGTTCCTCCAGCGTGAGTATTTTCCCTCTTGACCCCAGATCCATGGCCTGCCCCATGCACATGTCCTCTGCTTTGATTGCAGAATATTGAATCAGCTTCAGTACAGCTTGCGCATCAAACTGATGTAACGACGACTGCTCCCGAATAGCTCGCTGGATCAGGAACAGACCCGTCAGCTCCGCAGTCGAGCTGTTATGAAGCTGATGAAGTGTTGAACGCCCTCTTCTAGTGGAAGCATTGTCCTGAGTGGGCAGGTCATCAAAAATAAGCGAGGCTGTATGCATGAATTCCATGGACCGTAACAGGGGCATGATAGACGACTCTGGCAGTCCGTACTGCTCCACACCCATCACCCAGGTCAGAATAGGACGCAGACGTTTACCGTCACCTTGCAAACTATAATTCGCCGCATCCATAAGCGCAGTCTTCATATTGGGTTCCTCAGCCGATTTGCTGATCTGCAGCTCAACGTTGATTCGTTCACGAACCGTTTGAATGGTATGCTGGAACGTTTCCTTCTGCTGCTTATCCCTGCTAAGCTGCTGAACCACTTCATCACGTAACAATTTGTCCAGAAAATCTACATCATCCGCTTTGCGCACCATCTGCTGCACGATCTGATTGAGTTCCGGCTGTCCTGCTGCAAAAATACCCATAACCTCATCATATTTTGCCTGTCCGAGCCGTTCTCTACTGCGCTTCAGCCCGTTGATGGCACGATCCAGTATCACCTCGCGAGCCTTGGGACTGGACTCGTAGATATCATGAATCAAGTAGGAGATAACAGCCCAGTACAGTTCATACGGATTGATCAGATCAGGACGAAGATCACGATACTTCAAATAATACGTGTAAGGTGTCACCGCTCCAGCCTGCAGATCATCAAACATATCGGCAAAATCATCCGCAAGCTGATTATATATCCCGTAGTGGAAGGTGCGCAGATCAAACCCTTCATCTTCCGAAGCACTAAGAACGGAACGTACGATGAGCCGCGAGGAGGCGGATTTAATGATAATTGGAATGTATAACTCCTCATTGGTATAGTGCGCATTGGATATTTTTTTGCCGCGGTCAATCTCTTGGGAATGAAAGAAAACATAGGATTGTTCAAAAAAGGTCTGCTGCATCTCCGTGCGCTGGTAGCTCCGAATATACTCGAACGCCTCTCGAAGCTCAGCGTGGACATAACGAATCACTTCAAGCTGAGGTCCCTCCCATTCTTCCAGATCAGGCACAACTCCTGTAAGAAGCGCTTTCTGAATCATGGCGGAGTATTGTTCCTTTTGTTGTGCGTTCAGCGCCTGAGAATCGAGAAGATCATCGACAAAAGGATACGTCAGTCCATAGGAGTATCCCAGCCTAATCGCTGCATCCAATCTCTCGATCCGTTCCTCTCTTGGCGTCTGCTCGGTCAACTCATCATACACGTGCAGCACAACACCCAAAATAATTTTGATCAGTTTGCGCTGTGCTTGAGCTGCATCCAGCTCCTCTGGAATGTTGGCCGCCACATGTTTTAATTTGTCCATCACCCAGATGACTGCTTCTTCCACATGTTCACGCTGCCCCCACCGGTACAGCGCCACAGGACTGATATAATCCGGCTGCTGGTGTTCACTTGCATTTCTCGTAAAATATTTTTGCGTGTCCTGGATCGTACGACGAATATTCTCTTGTGTTTTGGGCGAATCCAACGCCTGGCCCAAATCACGCATATAAATATAGGAGATGCTTCGATCAAGATAATCCTCCAGCTTGCCCGTCATATTTAACCAGTGCATGTATTTCTGAATGTCTCTGGAATTCGGTTTTCGTTTGCCAGGCAGCCAGGCTAACCAATTAAATCGCTGGATATGCTTCTTCTGCCACTCCTTGAAATCTTCCGCAAGTGTATCCATATGTGTATTCTTCAGCAGTCGCTGTGAGAGAGTTGTAAAATAATGAGATGCTTTCTGCTCCGCGAGCCGATACGCTTCACCAGCGCCAGCATTAACATTCGCTTTTGCATTCGTACCAGCTATATCGTCAGTCTCATCCATAAGTAAGTTGTTCATCGGTTGCATCCCTCAACTTCAGTTAAAGTTAAACATGGTCCGGTCATGTTCATATCCTATATACGGGGACACAGCCATTTGGTTACGCTAATTAAAGATGGAGAACCATACTTTAATTGCCGTTATAGCAATCAGAAGCAGCAGAGCGTACCTGAGGAATCGCACATTGATCATAGAACTTGCTCTGGAACCAAGCGAAGCACCGATCAGACTTCCAAGCACCGTATAAATAATCGGCTCTACAGGAATGTCTCCAGCCGTAATTTTTCCAATTACACCGCCGATCGCAGAGATGAACACAATCGCGAGTGATGATGCAATGGTCGTCCGGACCGGGATTTGCAAAATGGTAAGCATAATCGGGATAAGCACAAATGCGCCCCCAGCCCCGACGATCCCTGATACAATTCCAACGGCAAATGAGGTGCTTGCTGCGATGGTTTTATTAAATGACAAAGCCCCGTTCGCATCCATGCTGCCCTTGCTGGGAATCAGCATCAGTACAATAGCAATCACAGCGAGAATGCCATAGACCAGGTGAATCATACGTTCATCCAGCATACCTGAGATAAAAGCGCCCATCAGGCTCCCTGTAAGAATACTGCTCCCCATAACCAACACTAACTCAGTATGAATGACTGTGCCTCCCGCCCTACCTGCCTTGGCTTTCCTGCGAAATGCAAGTACACCAGCAAGTGAAGCAAAGAAAACCTGAAACATGCTGATCGCCGACACCTGATGAGCTGTGAAAGGTTCCAGCCCAGCCATCTCAGGCACGTATAGCAGCAGCGGGAAGTTGATAATCGCTCCCCCAATGCCGAGTAGTCCAGAGAAAAATGAACCGATCAGACCCAGTATAAACATGATGATAAACAGCAGAAGATCCATCGGTTAGACGCTTCCTTTCAGATGATAGTATAGCGAAATAAATGGTGAAAACATTAGAATAAAACGCCAAAATTGAAGCAGAAAAAAAGTATACATCACTCGTCATTTCGGGTATAATACTTAAAACCAAGTAAATTAATCAGAAATGAGTGATTAAGCATGTTCAACGTGTTGAAGACACTTTTCGTCAATAACTGTCCTCGCTGTAACGAAAAATTACAAGCACATCACGATGCGCTATGCTCCGTCAAAACGTGCACTCATTGTCACTATAAAGAAGAAAGCTACGGCTCGCTCGGAGTCCGTATCGTGTATGACGACACCACAAATGGATAAAAAAAGACACATAATGATATTGTATCACGAACCGGGAAATTTCGGGATGATTCGACATTTATAAAAGGCTTGTGATGTATGTCTTGTTATGTATGTATAGAAAAAAGGCACCGGATTCATACCTCCCGTGCCTTTTTGTGTTTCATCACATTTATTTTGTTTTGAAGCTGAGGAAACCATCATCAACAGCTACCGTTGTGCCATTCATTGCACTCGCAGCATCACTGAACAAAAACGTAACTACACTTGCCACTTTTTCCGGCTGAATCAATTCTCCGCGCATGTGCTGGGTTGCCAGTGCATCCTTCATCGCCTTGTCATTGCCTAATATCGGAGTTTCAATGAAGCCAGGCGCAACCCCGAGAACACGAATCCCATGCTCAGCCAATTCCAGTGCTCCAGATTTGGACATCATGACCACCGCCGCCTTCGCAGCATTGTAGTTGAAGCTGCCCACAGCTGCCACACTTCCGTAGATCGAAGCCGTATTCACAATCGTACCCTGCACATTCAGTTCTACCATTTTCTTCGCACCATAGTACATGCCGTAGTATACGCTGTGCTGATCCACATCAATAACTTTGTGATACGATTCCGGGTCCATCTCCAGAAACGGCTTTACAAGCCCGATGCCTGCATTATTGAAAATGCCATTGAATGTGCCATAGGTCTTCACAGTCCAGTCAATCAACGCTTTAATCTCGTCGCCTTTGGATACATCAACTTTATAAGCTCCGGCCTTACCGCCATTTGCTTCAATCTGAGCTGCAACCTGTTTGGCACCATCTTCGTTAAAATCCGCGACAATGATCGTCGCCCCTTGTGCAGCCAGCTGCAGTGCCGTTTCTTTTCCGATCCCGCTTGCTCCACCCGTGATAATAAGGACTTTCCCTGTATGTTCGGACATAACATCGATCTCCTTTGCTGTCTTTCTTTTGTCAAACCGTGAGCCTCGTCCATGATTTGTAGTTTTTCTTTTTATGAAGTAAATATACAAAGAAAGACGAGCAATCGCTCCGCAAGCTTACTCGTCTTGTTATATTTATCATTTAAACAAACTATTCACTTTGCAAACCGCTGAGCGGTTCCTTCAAGCTATTAATATTATTGATTAATTCAGGAATACCCGTGTTTTGCCAGTTCTCTGCGGTGAACCCCTGCTCTGCAATGGTTGTTTCGAACTGATCGACAACTTCGGTAAGCTGGTTATTATAACTCACCAGATTCTCATGGATGTTCTGACCTATTGCAGGGGCATTCAATTGCGCGAATTCCGCTGCTTCCATCTGAATCAGGTCAATCTTTGCTTGAATCTGTTCCGTTACATCCGGATTGTTGATCGCATCCGCTGCAAGCTGCTGCATATCGGTTCCGGCTGTTGATACCTGTTCTATATAATCGGTCGCGCCACTTACATAATTCAAACTTTGATTCGCCTGCTCTACGATTGAACACGCGGACATCATCAGCACACTGGATGCAACAACTGCGGTCATGACAAGTTTATGTTTTCCTCTTCGCCTGGGCATGATCATCTTCCTCTCTACACTCAGAATGATGGTTGCACGTTAATGATACTTGCTTCCAGAACGCGAATGCAAATGTGTCTGCACACCACAGCATAACGATGTATAATAGATGAATCACACAATAAAGGGATGTCATCATATGCTTCAAGCCTTAAATCAACGCTTGAACCGCATCATGCCACTGATTACCCCCAGCAGTATCATCATTGGTGTATTATGCGGCAGTTATTTATCTTCGTACACGTTTTTGTCCCCCTGGCTGTTTGCTTTCATGACATTTGCAGGCAGTATCAGTCTAAGCGTGCGAGATTTCGTAAATGTTCTAAAAAGGCCTCTGCCTTTGTTTATTTGCTTGCTGATCCTGCATCTGGCGATGCCGCTTGTCGCGCTAGGCACAGGTCATCTGGTATTTCCAACTGATGCCTACACAATTACCGGCCTTGTTCTCGCTGCGGTCATTCCCACTGGAATTAGCAGCTTTATATGGGTGAGCATCTACCGAGGAAATATTGCCCTTACGCTTTCTATTATTCTTATTGATACCTTGCTTGCTCCTTTTGTTGTGCCCGGTGTGTTGTCTCTACTTGTAGGTACAAGTGTTTCCCTGGATATCGGGGCCATGATGAGCAGTCTGTTCTGGATGATTGTGTTTCCATCCCTTCTGGGGATGCTTCTGAATGAGTGGACCAAAGGTGGCATCGTTCCTGTATGGGGGCCTCGGCTGAATCCGTTATCCAAGCTGTTCATGGCTTCTGTTGTGGCAATCAACGGCTCGGTTGTCGCACCATATCTGGCTGACTTCAACTTGAAACTGGCTGGCCTGGCTGTAATTATCGTCTTTCTTGCTTCCTTCGGTTATGCTTTGAGTTATTTCATTGCGAAGTGGCTCGGCTGGAATGAAGCGGACCAGGTCGCCCTTGTCTTTAATGGGGGGATGCGCAACATTAGTGCTGGCGCTGTACTTGCAGTCACTTATTTTCCACCGCCTGTTGCCGTTCCTGTTGTGCTTGGCATGGTATTTCAACAGATGCTCGCTTCTCTGACAGGTTACCTGCTCGGGCGTCGCTCCCAGCTTCTGCAAAAGTCGGATAAAACCTCAACAGCTTAACATTTGCAAAGTTTGCTATAAAAAACAGCAACGCTCCATTATGAAGAAATGGAGTACATGCTGTTTTTTTATTAGCCACATAAATCATAAAAAGCTTCTTAGTTAAACCTGCAATGTATTAAGGAAGCCCACGATTCTTGCCGCCAATCTCGAATGTCCGGCCTGGTTGGGATGAAGACCATCAGGCACACCATTTTCTCCAGTAAAGTATAAATTTTTATGCACCTCCAATAAAGGCTGGATTCCTGCAATGTTCCACAGATCACAGACTGGAATGGAGTACAATGATGCCACTTCTTTGATCGCAGCAATATACTCTGAGTATACTCGTCCGGTCACCGGATTGGGCAAATATTCAGGTACGGCTGTACTTGATCCATGCGGAGGAGTCAAAAAGACAATCAGCTTGGTTGGGTAGCGCTGGATCAAGCCCTCTGCAACATGCTTAAGGGCCCCATAAAATGTATCTGTCGAGCTCGGTGAAGTGTTTATGTTACCAAATGCAGTCGTACCGCTGGAAAAATCATTTCTTCCTCCCATAAAAAAAATGATATCTGCATCAGCATTCAGTTGTTCGATTCGATTGCACATGGGCTCAAGCCCCCCATCGGCTACACTACTACCCGAAATTCCATGATTCTCATGGGATCGAAACCCTAATGCTCTACTGACAAGCTCCGGATATGGATGCTCCCCTTCGCTCAGCCCATAACCATAAGTAATGCTATCTCCTAGAAAGACGGCCTTTTGTCCTTTATATAGCTCAGATTGCAGCAACATACCTAACTCCCTCTTTTTCCTATTATATATATCCGCATAACCTGTCTGGCTCTGGATCCCCATTTTTTTCCCGATGAGTGTAATAAAAACACCATCAGCATGGGATGGTGTTTTTATCCTTAACACTTACTTTTACATTGCTTATTTCGGTTGGATATATCCTTCCGCTTTGAGCAATTCCGCAATCAGAACCGCACCGCCTGCTGCCCCGCGGAGCGTGTTGTGGGACAATCCAACAAATTTATAGTCATAGAGTGAGTCTTCACGCAAACGACCTGTCGATACGCCCATACCACGCTCGATATCACGATCCAGCTTGGTCTGTGGTCTGTTCTCTTCTTCAAAATACGTAATGAACTGTTTCGGTGCACTTGGCAGCGCCAGCTCCTGCGGACGACCTTTGAACTGAGACCAGCGCTCCAGAATCTCATCCTTGCTCGGTTTTTTCTCAAAGTTCACAAACACCGTCGCCAGATGTCCATCGGTTACAGGTACACGAATACATTGCGTTGTAATCAATGGTGCAGATGCTTTGACAATCTGGTTATTTTCTACACTTCCCCAGATGCGAAGCGGCTCCTGCTCGCTTTTTTCTTCCTCACCACCGATGTACGGAATAACGTTATCCAGCATTTCTGGCCAATCCGTGAAGTTTTTGCCCGCACCAGAGATCGCTTGATACGTGGAAGCCACAACCTGTGTCGGATTAAACTCACGCAAAGCGTGCAGCGCTGGCACGTAACTCTGGATCGAGCAATTCGGTTTCACCGCAATAAAACCGGTTGTTGTGCCCAGACGTTTTCTTTGAGCCTCAATCACCGCCAGATGACCTGGGTTAATCTCAGGAATAACCATCGGTACGTCAGCTGTCCAGCGATGAGCCGAGTTATTGGATACAACAGGCGTGCCTGTTTTGGCGTAAGCCTCTTCCAGCGCCTGAATTTCATTTTTTTTCATATCCACTGCGCAGAAAATAAAATCAACCTGGCTCGCAAATGCTTCAACCTGGGATGCATCCTGCACGACAATATTTTTCACCGGCTCAGGAATCGGAACCGCAAGCTTCCATCTTCCTTGAACAGATTCTTCATACGTTTTACCTGCCGAATTGGCACTTGCTGAAATCGCGGTTACTTCAAACCATGGATGTTGATCCAGCAGGTCTACAAAGCGCTGACCCACCATTCCTGTTCCTCCGACAATACCGACTTTTAATTTTGCTGACATGGAATCATCATTTCCTTTCGGTTTAAGTTAGCTCATCTCTTGTTGTCATTGTACATGGGATACTGGAAGCTTGCTTTCATTCCCCTATCATTCACACTATTCAGGCCAATCCAAAGCGTGTAATCACAGCTCTGAAAAACCAAAAAATCCCATCCCCAAGACAAAAGTCTCAGGGACGAGATTGAACACTCGTGGTACCACCCAGATTCGCAAATATGTCACCATATCTGCCTCTTCAAGTATGTGAAGGATGACTGTTTCATCCGTTTTATACTCTAGCTCTATAACAGGAGCGCCTGTCACACCATCCTCCAAGAAAGCGGATTCCGATGTGCTGCTCAGAGTCTTTATTCGATAAAAGTTTCTTTGCCCCTTTTCAGCTGCCGGAGCTCTCTGATGAAAGAATGATTTTTATCTACTCGTCTCGTCTTCGCATTTGATATTGCGATTATAATATCAAAGTTCCAGTACGGAAGTAAACAGTTTTTTTAAATTTGCTGTAATTGGATATATTACAAAAATGAAGTTAGTCATCATCACAACCAATTATAACTAAAAGATAAAACCAAAATAGCCTCCGTGCGGAATATTTCCGCCGAAGGCTGTTTATAGTTGACGCTTGTTTCAAATATGAAGAAACATCATTCCATTTTTCCAGGATACTGAGGTTCATGCACGTCATCTGGCACCGTTTCATCAAAAACATCCTGACCCGGATAATCCCGAACCTCTCCCTCATGCAGCTCATGATTCTCATAATCGAAACGGTGTGCGGTTCTTTGATCCATCCGCCACGGGGAGCTCTTGCCAAGAGATTCAGATAACAAGGATGAGCCGTAGGGGCCCTCCGGGAACTCCTCCAGAGTAATATCATTTCGCTGCGATTCCACGGTGGATACATCCGTATACTCCTGCCTGTCCTCCTGCACAAACTTTTCCTTCATCACTCGTCCCTCCTGATCGTCTTGAGATGATCAACGCATCTTTAAGATGAGCGAAACAGGAAGAACTTATGCATTTTTCTTGGAAAACACTGCGTTTCAAGTGCCGATTCATCACTGAATCCGCACCTTTATCCGCGCTGCTAGAACCATCGCATGGATGCAAGCAGAGCAAAAACCAGCAGACCGATGATGCCTATTCGCGTATCCCGCCTGCTCCAGACCAGAAGAGAGGAACGAGCGCCAAGCGCACTGTTTTCTCTCACCTTGCGCATCTCCATGGCAATGGTCATGTCCTCTGCACGCTGAAACAAGGCCATAAGCAGTGGAATGATCAAGGGCCCCAGATCGCGTATGCGTACGGTATTCGGCTTCAAAGCCGCTTTCCCGCGCGACCTTACAATCAGAGAAAACCGCTGCCACTCACTCCAGATCATTGGAATGAATCTGAAAATCAAAGAGACAGCCAGAGCAAACGAAGCGACAGGAAGTTTAATTTTCCGGCCATAGGCAAACACCCAGTTAAGACCCTCAACCATTCGTCCATAAGGTGTTGTTAACGAGAACCACAGGCTTGCCAGAGTTACGATGAACAGACGATAAAGGTTCAGCAGCGTGCCCTCGGCTTGAATCCATGAAAAGCCAAGCTGAATCCCCCCTTCCCCCGTCGTTAATGTGCTGCCCGATAACGCTGTGGACAGGACAAAAAACAGGACGAGCGGTTTCATCAGCTTGATGCATCCCGTTAACATCTGACGGGGCAGCACAGCTAAAGCACCTGCCACCGGAATCAAGGTTAAGGTCAGGCCAAGCCAGTCCTGCTGAAGCATCGCTGCTGTCACAAGCAGCACGTACAACACCCATTTCAGACGCGGATCGAGCACGATATATGCTTCGTTAGAAGGAACAGAAGCAGCAGTTGGTTGTTGAAATTGGGCAGAATCATCATAGGCAGGTATGACTTCTGGCATTTCTTTCGTATCATGCATATGTTCAGCACCTGCTGCCTTTTGCCCCCCTGAGCGAATAATGGCTTCAGCCATCTCTTCTGCCGTCATCGCCGGATAAGAGAAATCAATCCCGGCCGCTCGCAGCTGCTCTGCAAGGCGCATTGAAGGAGGCAGACCCATTCCAGCCTCAACCAGCAGCTCAGGATGTGTGTGCAATTCCAGCGGCGTAACATCTGCAATCAAGCGACCTTTTTTTAACAAAAGCACTCGGTCTGCATACGGCAGAAACGTATCCAGATCATGTGTAGCAATAATTGCCGCACCACCTGACATGCGCTTTTTATCGAGGGAACCAAGCAGCAGCTTCACGCTGTGTGCCTCAAGACCCGCGCTGGGTTCATCCAGCAGCATCCAGTCCGGTTTGGTTACATCCCCAAGTGCAAGTCCCAGTCTTCGCTTCTCACCACCGCTGAGGGCAAAGGGCGAACGCTCCAGGTGAAAACGCCGTTCCCCCTGATCCCCACGAGGCGGGTCCCAATGCGCCAAAGAATCTTCAATCTGCTGCTCACAGTCGTCTTCATTCAGACGATAAGGGCGCAGCGAGTACAGCATCTCCCGCTTGATATCATGCGCAAACAATTGCTGTTCCGGAAATTGAAACACAAGCCCTGTCTGAAGCAGCACCGATTGAGGCACCCTCCCATCACGCCACATCGGTTCGCCTTCCAGCCGAATAACACCGGAATCCGGCGTTCTCAGACCAGCCATAGTCTGTAGCAGTGTTGTTTTGCCTGAGCCAGTACAGCCCAGGAGCAGCGTAACCTCACCACGTCTCAGTGTGACTGTAATCTGATCCAGCAGTGTGCGCTTGTTCTCACCCGGGACTCGCACGCAAATATTCTTCAGCTCCATCACCAGCGCGCAACCTCCCTGGCCAGCTGCTCAGGCCTTAAAGGCGCAGCATGCTGCAGCTTCCCCTGCCGCTTCAGGATCAGGCATGTCTTGACCGTGAAAGGCGGCTCCAGTCCCAGCTGCTCACAAGGGGATTGCCCCCCTTTTTGCTGCAAGGCATCGCTTCGTGTACCTGTTTCTACTGATAGATGTTTCTTGTTTCTTTCTGATAATGGATAAAAAAACGACATCGGTGTGCCGTCATAGACACATCGTCCTTTATTCATAGCCATGATTCGATCACTTAGCGTTGCTTCCTCCAGATGATGCGTAATCCAGATTACTGCTGTGCCATTGCTCGTCACGGTCTGAACAATATGCTCCAAGCGGTCTCTTGCATCAGGATCAAGCATAGCCGCAGGCTCGTCCATAATCAGCACATCCGGCCTGGCTGCAAGTGCTGTTGCAATGTTAAGCAGCTGCTTCTGTCCACCGGATAACTGTGCAATAGCTGCAGTTGGCGGATGGTGAAGTCCGACAATTTGCATTGCTTCCCTTCTGCGGTTCTCCTTCTCCAGACGGGATATATGTAAATGCGATAATGCAAAATGAAATTCCTCTTCAATCGTATCTCCCAGTACCTGTGCATCAGGTTGCTGTAATACCCCGCGAATGATCAGATTCTCCGGAACATTTCGTTCGCCACTGGACAAGGGCATAAAGCCCAGCAGTATGCCGGCAAGGGTGCTTTTTCCACTCCCGTTTGCACCGACGATACTTAACCATTCCCCTGCTTTGAGTGCAAGCGAGACCCCGTCCAGCGCCTTCTTCACCTCACTGCCTTCAACAGTGTAGTGTACACGTACGTCTTTTAATGAAATGATAGGCAGCTTATCTTGCATTTCAAAATTAGTCCTTTCGCAATTCGAATGAATATGATAATATGCTAATCGTTAACCATTCAAAATTATTTGGTTAACAATAATTCTATCAAAATCGAAAGGATTGTACAAACATGAAATTATCTTTGCGAGGCATCGTATTCAGTGCGCTCATGGCGGCCATTCTCGTTATTTTTGGATACATAAGCATTCCTCTCGGGTTCTCCCCTGTGCCGATTACGCTGCAAACGTTGGCAGTGATGTTAGCTGGTGGACTGCTTGGGCCGCTTTACGGATTTCTGAGCATTGCCCTGGTTGTTGTACTTACCGGTCTTGGTTTTCCTCTGCTGCATGGAACGGGTGGACTTGGCGTTCTGCTCGGGCCAACCGGAGGTTATGTAATTATATGGCCCTTTGCCGCCTTGCTTATCGGTCTGCTGCTCTCCAAAGTCCAGATTCGCGGATTCAAAGGGTTCTTGCTTGCATTTATCATCCTGGAAATATTCGGTTCCCTCTTCATTTATGTTACAGGTGTTCCTTGGTTAGCTTATCGCTTCAGCATGTCCTTATCGGATGCGATGATTCAAGGCTTCTATCCTTATATTATCGGTGATCTGATCAAAGCCGTTTTCGCCACGATCATCATCGCTCCTATTCGCATCGTATACCCGCCTCAGCGCCTGACAAGTCCTATGCATTCCAATGTGATTAAGATGAACTAGTCTCTGTCACCCCCTTCAGAATGTCGTGGCCAGATCAGCACAGAAAACCGCCAAAGTGAGCCTTTGGCGGTTTTCTGTATTTTTATTAATTTATCTTTATTGAGCTTTCATTACTTTTATCTTTATCCCATTCCCCTCGGCAGCTTAGGAACCGTAAATTTTCAGCAGCATATCCTTGCTGCTCACCTGTCCTGAAGCTTGCGGAATGACATCATTGTAGTCCGCGGAGTTTGTTACGATGATAGGGGTTACCGTATGATAACCTGCGGCTTTAATCTGCTCAATGTCGAATTCGAGCAGCAGATCCCCCGCCTTCACTCGGTCTCCTTCCTCGATGTAGGAGATAAAATGCTGCCCATCCAGCTTGACCGTGTCCACGCCTACATGTACCAGAATTTCGGCTCCCGAATCGGAAACGACAGCAAGTGCATGTTTCTTTTTGAAAGCAACAGTAACTGTACCATCAAAGGGAGCAACAACACGACCTGTGGTTGGCTCGATTGCAATCCCTTTTCCCATAGCGCCAGAAGCAAACGCCGGATCTGGAACTTCAGCCAAATCGACAATTGTACCTTCGATTGGACTTAATACTTCTTGATCTGTTTTGGAGGCTGCTTGAGCCGATGGCTTGGAAGCCTCTTTGGTTGATGCAGTCCCGGCCGTTTGACCTGCGTTAGCTTCTGTCTTCGTGTCCTCATCATCCACAGGGTCTTTGAAGCCCATGATATACGTCAGAACTGCAGAAACGATAAAGGACGCTGCGATACCCATAATCAGTCCAGGGAAGCCTTGCCCACCGGGTCCGTAGAAGATTGGCAGTGTAAGCAGTCCCGGTGCACCCGAAGCGAATGCCTGTGTTCCTGCCTGACCGATAATTGCACCACCGACAGCACCACCGATAACACCAGCAATAAATGGACGTTTTAGCGGCAGCGTTACACCATAAATTGCCGGTTCAGTAATTCCGAACAACGCTGTAAGTGTAGATGACCCGGCAAGAGTTTTCAGTTTTTTGTTTTTGGTTCTGAGCATAACCCCGAACGCTGCTCCCGTCTGAGCAAAGACCGAAGCCGTTGCTGCCGGTTTTACACCGTCCTTGCCGTATACAGCAATGTTGTTGATGAAAACAGGCACCAAGCCCCAGTGTACGCCGAAAATAACGAGCAGCTGCCAGCTTGCACCCATCACAGCTCCGGCGAGCAGTGGGCTGAATCCAAATGCAGCGACCATTGCAGACGCAATGCCGTTACCTACGTAGACACCAAATGGTCCAAATACAAGCAGTGTGAGCGGAACCATAATGACAAGTAAAAATAAAGGGGTCACAAAGTTTTTAATACTATCATGAAGCAGTTTGTTGAAAAACTTCTCCAGCTTGCTCATCACAATAACCGCCAGAATAATCGGTATAACGGTAGACGAATAGTTCATAAGCACAACGGGAATTCCGAAGAAGTCCGTAGGTGTGCCGTCTGTCTTCAGCTGAATGATTGTTGGATAGATTAATGCTCCGGCAATCGTTAAGGCAACAAACATATTCCCCTGGAATTTACGTGCCGTTGTAACCGCTAACAGGAGCGGCAGGAAATAGAACAAGCTGTCTGCTGCTGCATACAAAATGATATAGGTGGTGTCTGTTTTCTCAAGCCAACTCATATTGTTCGCGATCAAAAGCAAACCTTTTAATATCCCGGCTCCAGCCATAACACCAAGCAGCGGTGCAAAAATGCTCGATATGACGTCAATGATGCCGCCGAGGCCTTTCACCTTTTTGCCGCTCTTCTCTTTACTCGAAGAGTCGTCCAGAATATGACTGATCTGACCGATGGCCTGATATACCTCAGGCACTTTATTTCCTACAACAACCTGGAATTGTCCGCCGTTTTCCTTAACGGCAATAACACCCTCTGTTTTCTCCAGACCCGCTTTGTCGGCTTTTGAATCATCCTTTAATACAAACCGCAGCCTTGTCGCACAGTGAACGAGTGACTCCACATTTTTTTCACCGCCGACCCGCGCTACAATCTCTCTGGCCAGTTTCTCTTGACTCATGATATGCCCTCCTACTTTTTGTCCAACAGGCACTTTACCGATTTTTTTGCACACAAAAAACCTAAGCCTAGCGCAGATGGACACAAAGGTTCCAACATGCACATGACTTAGGTTTTGCCTGCATAACCAGTAACAATCCCAGTTAAATCGTATTCAAATTCCTGTTATACACATAATATTATAATATAACCAATTATGTCAATGATTAATTGTTATCGATTCACGACACGTTCAATGTGCACGGTCAGATACAATTTTTCCTCATTGGTTAGCTCATGATCGTACTCCTTGTTAACAAACATGGCTATTTTCTCTACACATGCAGCAGCTTCAGGATGTTTCTCCTTGATCATGTCGTAGAAATGATCGTAATCTTTATCATAGTGTGTGCCGTTCAGCACACGCTGCGAGAAAAATTTCAAATGTGTAATGAAGCGGAAGTAGCTGAGCGACTCCTCATCAAATTCCATTTTAAAATGATACTTCGCGATATTGATAATCTGCTGGATAAACTTTGTCATATTCATCGTGGTGATGACTTCTTCATTCATCTCCGCATTGACGATATGCAGTGCAATAAAGGCAGCTTCATCCGGCGGAAGTTCGATCTGCATGCGCTTGTTAATTTCTTCAATCGTACGCAGTCCCAGCGCAAATTCGGCCTTGTACAGCTGTTTGATCTCCCACATTAACGCATTTTTGATCTCGATGCCTTCGTGATAACGCTCTATTGCGAAATTAATATGATCCGTCAAGGATACATAGATGTTCTCATTCAGCTTACGTCCGAGGCTGTCACGTGCGTGTGAGATCATCTCCTCAACGATTTCAACCAGTTCCATCGGAACCTCGCGCAGCAGCATTTTGAAATTATCGGATGTCTGTTTGTTTTTCAAGGCAAATACTTTCTGAATGCGGGTCTCGTCTACTTTATCTCCCGGCTTTTTCTTAAAGGCAATCCCACGTCCCATCACTACAAGCTCTGCCCCGTCGGCCTGATAGATGCTGATGACGTTGTTGTTGATAACCTTCGCTATTCTCAATGCAATCCCCCCGTCACGTTCCACTCTCTAGTCGCGCTGATATATCTATTCATGGGCATAACAAAAAAACCTGGAGCATCACAAAATAAACAAGACATGACCGTCTGCTTCTTTTGGTGCTCAGGTTTTGCCTACGTGTGATGTAGTAACAATCCCAGAAACGATATATTTGCGTCAAGTATACCTTGAACAGCAATCAATGTCAACGCTTTCAAGGAGCAGACATCAGGAAGTTACATGAATGCATGCAACTTCTGATGTTTAGACAAACACGGATGCTTCTCCTCGGCAGACTATTCGTCTCCAAGATCAGTGCCGCGGGAGGCAATAACATTTTTGTACCATTCAAAGCTTTTCTTTTTCAACCGAGTCAGCTCTCCCTTGCCTTCGTTGTCACGATCTACATAGATATAGCCGTAACGTTTTCTCATTTCGCCGGAAGATGCGCTGACGATGTCAATCGGCCCCCAGCTCGTATAACCAATGATGTTACAGCCGTCCTGAATGGCTTCACCCATCTCCGCAACATGGCGTTTCAAATAATCAATGCGGTATGAATCATCAATCTCTCCTTCAGCATTGATTTCATCATGAGCACCAAAACCGTTCTCCACTACAAACAGCGGTTTCTGATAGCGGTCATGAAGCTGGTTTGCCGTAATACGGAAACCTTTAGGATCAACCGTCCACCCCCACTCCGATTTTGTCAGGTATGGATTGGCTATGGAGCCGAACACGTTGCCACTCGTCATATTTTTGTTCACTTCAGGGTCAGTACTGGTGGTGCGGCTGGAGTAATAACTGAATCCGATATAGTCCACCGTATGGTTTTTCAAAATTTCAGCATCCTGCGGCTCCATGACGATATTCAGATGGTTGTCCTTAAAGAAACGTTTGGCATAACCCGGATATTCTCCGCGTGACTGCACATCAATGAAAAAGTAGGATTCACGATCCTTCTCCATTCCCTGGAATACATCCTCCGGATTACATGTGTACGGATAGAAGCTGCCTGCAGCAAGCATGCAACCAATCATCGCGTCCGGGATGATCTCATGACAAGCTTTAACGGCAAGTGCACTTGCAACCAGCTGGTGATGCGCTGCCTGATACTGGATTTCCTTGATGTTATCCCCTTCGTTAAAGGCCAGCCCTGCTCCCAGGAATGGAAGATGAAGCAGCATGTTGATCTCGTTAAACGTCATCCAGTATTTCACCTTGTCTTTGTAACGGGCAAATACCGTTTTGGCATAGGTCTCAAACAGCGTCACCAATTCACGGCTTCTCCAGCTGCCGTATTTCTCAATCAGATGTACAGGCACATCAAAGTGGGCCAACGTGACAACCGGCTGGATGCCATGTTTCAACAGCTCGTCAAACAGGTCATCGTAAAATTGCAATCCTGCTTCATTCGGCTGCGCGTCCTCGCCTGTCGGAAAAATTCGTGCCCATGCAATGGACACACGTAAAGCTTTGAAGCCCATCTCTGCAAACAGAGCAATATCCTCACGATATCTGTGGTAGAAATCGATGGCCTCATGGGATGGATAGAACTCATTTTCAAGCGGTGTGAAGGCAGGCACATGACCTTTCATAATGTTTCTGCGCTTCTCTCCAGTTGGCAAAAGATCAACAATGCTCAGTCCTTTGCCATCCTCAAGGTATGCCCCTTCTGCCTGGTTGGCTGCAATAGCTCCTCCCCATAGAAAATGTTCAGGAAATTGAAATGTCGTCATCTGTATTCTCCTTTCAAATATATCATGCAATGATCCGCCCAGTCTCTGCCGTCCAGCTGTATCACTGGGTAAATAGAAAAAACCCGAACCAGCCTGCATACACTACGACGTGTATCACAAGCCAGCTCAGGTTATGCCCGTATTCGGTAACATTCCCAGACAACATTATGCGGATTGGGTAAAACTTTACCAAGAAACAGGAAATCTGTCAACAGTACAAGTCATAGTCTGAAGGTGTAGTTCTTTTTTACAGACGATAAAAAGCTGCACAATTTTCACCAAAAATCTTCTGCTGCTCTGCTTCTGACAACGTATGAACATGCGTCTGAAGCAGATTAAACACTTGACTATAAGCGCCCGCTACTGTGCATACAGGCCAGTCGGAACCATACATGACCCGGTCTGTTCCAAATGCCTGCAGAACCGTATCCAGATAAGGCGTGAAATCTTCTTGTGTCCACGTATTCCAGTCTGCTTCAGTCACCATGCCGGACAATTTGCAATGTACATTCGGATGCACTGCAATCGCTTCCATAGCTTCTTTCCATGGAGTTTGAATTCCCGCCTTGATATCAGGCTTAGCCAGATGATCAATGACAAAACGCTGACTTGGAAACTTCTGTACCATTTCTACAGCATATGGCAGCTGTTCCTTGGATACGAGCAGATCATAAGCCAGATTATACTGCTCAAGAAGTGCAATTCCACGCTGGAAATCCTCCCGCAGTATAAACTTTACATCCGGCTCATCCTGAATGACATGACGTACGCCTTTCAGCCAAGGGTTAGCCGCAACTTTTTCCAGCTGAACAGCAGCTTCCTCCGAGCACAGATCCACCCATCCGACTACACCTCGAATGAACTCATGTTGATCCGCCAGCTCCAGCAGCCACTCGGTTTCTTCCAGACTTTGACGGGCTTGTACAGCCACACAACCTGTTATTCCGGCCTCCGTAAGAATGGGCTCCAGATCTTCCGGCAGAAACGATCGTTTGATCACACGCATTTCTTCACCAATCCACCCGTAATCGCGGATGTTATAATTCCAGAAATGTTGATGTGCATCCAGCTTCATGATATGTACCTCCTAATGTATCTCACGCTGTTGTAGTATGTTATCCCTCATCTAAATATAATTCATATTCCACGTGCAAGCACTAATTACTGAAATAATTACGGCAAAACATTGAATAACGTACAAGTCAACCTTCATACCTTTACATGAATGAGAATCGAGGGGGACTTTGTCATGTTTAAACGTGTGGATCGTCTTGCGATTGAACTACCCATATCCAAAAATCCGGACCCCAACGGTGCCAGTGCGGTACAGGAGCTATTAGGCGGAAAATTCGGGGAAATGTCAACGCTGAACAATTACATGTATCAGTCATTTAACTTCAGAGGCAGATCCAAGCTGCGTCCGTTCTACGATATTGTCGCCAGCATTACAGCCGAAGAGTTCGGCCATGTCGAGCTTGTGGCCAACACCATTAATCTGATGCTTGAAGGCTCGACGTCTCCAGGTGCACCAGACACTACACCGCTCCGATTAGGCAAGGATGCACGCATGACCTCACATTTTATTGAATCCGCGCAAACCGCACTGCCCTATGATTCCATGGGAAGACCTTGGGATGGCTCGAATGTGTTCAGCAGCGGCAATCTGATTCTTGATCTTCTGCATAACTTTTTTCTGGAATGCGGGGCAAGAACGCACAAAATGAGAGTTTATGAGATGACCGACAACAATACGGCTCGTGAGATGACAGGTTATCTGCTTGTGCGCGGCGGCGTACATATTCTCGCCTATGCGAAAGCGCTGGAGATTGCAACAGGGGTAGACGTGACCAAGCTGATTCCGATCCCCAATCTGGACAACAAAGCTTTTGAAACCACACGCAAATGGGAAGCGATGGGTGAGCAGCGCCGATTGTACACGTTTAGTGACAAGGATTATCAGCAGATTGCCCAGATATGGAAAGGCACACATCCGACCGACGGCGGCAAGCTGGAGGCTTTCGCGGGTTTACCGGGTCACGGAGGGCCAATTCCCGAGCTGCCTGACCTGCCGGAGGAATTCGCGCCCGGTATATCCCCGGAGGACTTTCTGCAGATTGCAGAACGTCTGAAACGAAATGCAGGACTCTAGCTGACAAAGAAAAATGACCACATCAAAAAGCCCGGCACGAAGAGATTCACACAGAAGTGTGCTCCAATGCGTACCGGGCTTGATCATTTTGTCAAACCTCAATAATAATTGGCAGGATCATCGGTCTGCGCTTCGTTTGCGCATAAATATAATGACCGATCTCGTCCTTCAGCTTGCGTTTGATCACATTCCACTGATTCACGCCTGTCCCCGTCAATTCCTCCATCCGGCTGACAACCCGCTCATGAAGCTCTTTCATGAATTGCTCCGAATCCTTCACAAACACAAACCCTCTTGAAATAATCTCGGGGGGAGCGACCATCTGCTTCTCTGTTTTGCTGAGTGTAGTGACGATGACCAGCATACCGTCCGAAGACAGCTGCCTGCGGTCCCTGAGTACAATATTGCCCACGTCACCAATCAGCAGTCCGTCAACCAAACTGTTGCCTGATGGGATCTTTGGACCTGATGAGGCGACCCCTTCCCCGTACTCAACCATTTCTCCGTTGTTCACAATGAAGACATGACTTGGCTCGATACCGACAGATTCAGCAAGCAGCCTGTGCTGATACAGCATACGGAACTCGCCATGAATCGGAACGAGATAATCCGGTTTCATCAAGGTGAGCATCAGCTTCAGCTCCTCCTGACTGCCGTGCCCTGACACATGCATGCCCGCTGCTCCGCTGGAGCCATAGATGACACGTGCCCCCAGTACATACAGGTTGTCAATCACATGGGCCAGGCTTCGTTCATTCCCAGGTATAGCTCCCGCAGCAATAATCACGGTATCTCCGGATTCAATGCTGACTTGTGGATGTTTGCCAGCAGCAAGACGGGACAACGCCGCCATCGCTTCACCCTGGCTTCCCGTACATAACACAACAACCTGCTCGCGCGGGAATTGTCCTGAATCCGCTGCCTCAATTAGCAGCCCGTCTGGCACATCCAGATATCCCAGTTCACTTGCCACACTCACCACGTTAATCATACTTCGTCCCAGCAGCGCCAGCTTGCGTCCGGTCTGAAAGGCGGCATTCACAACCTGCTGTACTCTGCTGATATTCGAAGCAAAGGTAGAGATAAATACTTTTTGCTTGGCCCGAATAAACGCATCGAGAATATGATCTCCGACCACACGCTCCGAAGGGGTAAAGCCTGGTCTTTCCGCATTGGTGCTCTCCGAGAGAAGCACGTGAACTCCCTGCTTGCCAATCTCGGCCATCCGATGCAAGTCAGGAAATGGACCATTCACAGGAGACATGTCAAATTTGAAATCCCCGGTATGTACCACATTTCCCGCAGGTGTCTGAAAAAAAATCCCGAGACAATCTGGAATGCTGTGACTCGTTGCGAAGAAAGAAACCTCTATACTGCCCAGCGTCAGCCGGGAATTCGCATCAATGGTATGCAGGTCTGTCTGGCGCAGCAGGTTGTGCTCTCTCAGCTTTAACTCAATCAGACCACGTGTCAGTCTGGAGGCGTACACGGGAATATTCATTTGTTTTAACAGGTAAGGTATCCCGCCGGTATGGTCTTCATGTCCGTGTGTAACAACCAGAGCCCTCACTTTATCAACATTTTCGAGCAGATACGTTACATCCGGAATGATCAGATCAATACCCGGCATCGTCTCGTCAGGAAACTTGGAACCGCAGTCAATGACAATAATGTCCTGATCGTACTGGATCAGGTACATGTTTTTTCCGATTTCGTTCACGCCGCCAAGTGCAGCGACATAAAGCTTGTTATGTGCCAGCTTCAAAATGCATTCATCCTCCCTAACATCGCGTTCCTCAATTTCTTGTCTCTCTCTAGTCTCAATTCTTGTCTATCCCTAGTATGGAAAGAAACGCTTTGGTTATGCACAAGTAAGTAGGTATGCCAAAAAACCACATACGGAAATTTTCGTTCCGCAGTGGCTTATGAGTTAACTTACATAACATTTATGCTCTTTGTAAAAGTATATCCTGCTCATACGACTTGACTTCCTTAATCCACTGTTCACGAACAGGCACGCCCTGCTGGGCACAATAATAATCCCACACCGCACCGAACGGATAAGATTTGAATTCTTCCGTCAGCGCAAGGCGTGTCGTATAATCGCCTTCCAGCTCCGCCTGTTTCAGTGCATCCACTGGCTCCAGCATCGCCCGCAGCAGGGCCTTGATCGTATTGCGCGTACCAACAACCCAAGCCGCTACACGGTTAATGCTGGCATCAAAAAAGTCCAGTCCGATGTGTGTCGTACCCAGCAGTTCATGACGTACCAGCTCACGGGCAATTTCAAGCAATTCATCGTCCATGATCACGACATGGTCACTATCCCAACGCATCGGCCGGCTGACATGCAGCAGAATGCCACTCGTAAATAAAGCCAAAGAGGACAGCTTGCCTGATATCACTTCTGTTGGATGAAAATGTCCTGCATCCAGACATATTAAAGTGTTATTTTGCAAACCGTAGCCCATATAGAACTCATGTGAGCCTACAACATAAGCCTCTGAACCAAGGCCAAACAGCTTGCTCTCAACCGCATCCAGATTGTGCTCCGGATTCAGCGGTTCTGCAAATACTTCGTCCAGTGATTCCTTCAGACGTTTACGAGGTGACATGCGGTCTACCGGGTTATCCTTGAAGCCGTCCGGTATCCAGACATTGGTTACACAGGTTTGGCCCAATTGTTCGCCGAAGTAAGCGCCGATTTTCCGTGAAGCTTTACAATGATCGATCCAGAATTGGCGAATCTCCGGGTCAAGGTGACTGAGCGTAAAGCCATCGCTTGATTTTTCATGGGAGAAACAAGTCGGGTTAAAATCCAGTCCAAGTCCATGCTCTTTCGCCCACTTTACCCAGTTCTCGTAATGCCTCGGCTCGATCTGGTCCAACTCCACCTGTTCGTCTGTGTCGGCGTAGATCGCGTGCAGATTCACTTTATGTTTACCCGGAATGAGTGCAAAAGCCTGCTCCAGGTCGGCACGAAGCTCCGCAGGCGTTGTTGCTGCACCAGGATATTGCCCCGTAACAGATATGCCGCCCGTCAACTCCCCTTCCTTGTTCAGAAAACCTTTGACATCGTCTCCTTGCCAGCAGTGCACGGAGACTTTAATTTCTGCCAGCTTGCTCAGCACATCATCTGTATTGATGCCATGCTGTGCATATAAAGCCTTTGCCGCTTGATACGCTTGTTCCACCTGATTATGCATCCGTCAAACCTCCCTTAACGTGTAAATGCTGCCGGTACACCACCATCAATGGTCAGCATACAACCTGTCGTTTTCTCCGATTTCGATGAAGCGAAGAAGGCAATACCTTCTGCGATATCTCTCGGATAGATGTTAACGAGCAGCGTTGTGCGTTTACGATAATATTCTTCCAATTGATCCGGCTCAATGCCGTAGGCAGCGGCCCGTTCGTTTCTCCATGATCCGTTCCAGATTGCTGAGCCTTGTAAAATCGCATCCGGTAGAATCGTGTTGACACGAATGCCGTATTCTCCGCCTTCTGCTGCAATGCACCGTGCCAGATGTGCTTCAAGTGCTTTGGCCGAGCTGTAAGCAGAAGCACTTTTTCCGGCATATACCGAGTTTTTGGAGCCGATGAAGACCATGCTGCCGCCGATGCCCTGCTCCTTCATCAGTTTGAACGCTTCGCGAGCAACCAGGAAATAACCGGTGCCCAGCACGCTGATGTTCAGGTTCCATTCCTTTAGTGATGTTTCGTCAAAAGGACTGGACGTGGCAAGACCTGCATTGTTCACAAGGATGTCTACACCACCGTATTGCAAAGCGGTTTCAGCATATGCAGCCTGTACTGCTTCCTCATCCGTAACGTCCATCTTGAGTGCAAATGCACGATTGGCACCATATTGATCGTTAATTTCCTGAGCGACCTTCCGGGCACCCTCCAAATTGAGATCCGCAAGCACAGCATGCGCACCTTCCGAAACCAGTTTGCGTGCTGTTTCACTGCCAATACCGCCTGCGCCGCCCGTAATAAACGCCACCTTACGTGAAAACTCTGTCTCTGCCGGAGCCAGTGACAATTTGTACAGCTCCAGCGGCCAGTACTCCACATTGTAAGATTCGTTGGCACTTAGTGAAACAAATTTGCCGAGGCTTGTCGCTCCGCGCATAACCGCTATTGCCCGATGGTACAACGCACCGCTGACTTGTGAAAGCGCCCAGCTCTTGCCTGTATTAATCATACCTACGCCCGGAATGAGAATAACGCGAGGGGCCGCTTCAAACATCACGTCGCCTTCGTTTTTGTTGTCCTCAAAATATTGCTTGTACTGCTCCTTGTAGGCAGCAATGCCTTCCGCAAGTTTCACTTTCAGCCCATCAATATCATCCGCATTCGGCACCCAGTCAATAAAGAGTGGTACCACTTTTGTATGCACCAGATGATCCGGGCAGGCTGCACCAACCTGGGACAATTGAGCCGAATCTGCTCCACCTGCAAAAGCAAGCACGTCGTCCTGATCGTCAAAAGACAAGATCATCTTTTTGCTGTCAGACACTGCTCCGCGAATGACAGGCATTACCCTTGCAGCAATCTGACGACGGGTGTCTGCCGGAAGTGCAGGATGTTTAACGCCGCCAAACAGCTCAGCTTCATTCACACGTGCCTCAATAAAGGCTTCCGCTTCATTAATAATTTTGATCGTCTGTGCGTAACAGGCCTCAGAGGTTTCACCCCATGTGACCAGACCATGCTTTTCCATAAGTACAAGCTCTGCATTCGGATTTGCGAATACGCTTTCAGCAATCATCTTGGAGAGTGTGAAGCCTGGACGGACATAAGGAACCCATACAAAGCGATCACCGTATATTTCACGTGCCAGCTCTTTTCCGTTATCTGCACAGCATAAGCTGATGATTGCATCCGGGTGAGTGTGGTCCACATGTTTGTATGGAAGGAACGCATGCAGCAGCGTTTCAATGGAGGCACGCGGATGTTTGGCATCAATCATGCAATGTCCAAGGTATTCTACCATCTCTTCATCAGACATCGAGTCACGTTCCATAAGAGGGCCGATATCCTCAAGGGCCAGTCCGGTAAAATGCTTGGCTTCCATGGAAGCCAGATCTGAGCCACTTCCCTTCACGTACATCACTTCGACATCACGCCCGCGAAAATCCTTCACTGTTGTTTTGACAGAGGTATTGCCACCATAAATATTGCACACCCGGCGATCCGTTCCGATCAGATTGGAACGATAAACCAATTGCTCAAGTCCTGTTTTTTTCTCAGCTGCCTGCACTTCATTCCATAAACTCTGTACCATTTGTTCCCCTCCGATAATGTTTGTTTTCTTCCTGATTCGAGTGTATCACCTTTGTTTTATTTTGAAAACAAAAATTTATGTCCGAAAACGGAAATATTCAAAGAAATAAACAAAATCAAACTCAAAATCACTGTTCCGTCGGATAATGTATAAAATAACAAACAGGACAAAGCACCGTAACCTCTGCTTTGTCCTGTTCTATGTGAGTCGAATTTACTTTCATTTCGCCCCATTCAAATGACGTACTTAGAATATTCCGGCTTTTTGGGACGTATTTTTGATTCCATATGTGTCGTTAACTACCGTATTACCGTAACTGGTCAAGCTGCCGTTTGGACCCGTAGCCAGATCAAGATATCCCAGGCCGGAGCTATTGCCATACCACGACCATGCCAGCCATCCTACTCCCTTTTCCTGCCCGTATCTCATAATTGCATATTCATCTACATCACCATTAGTGTGATAACCACCGAACTCGCCAATAATTAACGCAAGCCCTTTATTGAGTACATTTTCCATGTTTGTTTTGACTGTAGCTGCATCCTTGCCTGCATACTCATACATGTGTATGGAAAATACCGTATTTTTCATCGAATCAGTTGCAAATACACTTTGACCATAATCCACAATCGATTGCGGATATTGTCCCCAGCCCGCTGCATCAACAATCAGTGTATTTTTAATCCCTGCGTTTCTGAGCTTGGGAATAGCTTTTTTATACCCTTCTGCCCATGCACTGCCGTTCCAGGTTCCATACCATTCATTCGCAATATTTACGATGACTCGATCCTCTTTGCCGATTAAACCTCTTTAATGCTGATCCAGTAATTTACTGCGGCATCCAGGGAATCATAATCATCCTTGCCTGTTGCATCATGAACTTCAAGCACAGCAATCATCTTATTCTGATTGACCACATTAATAATGTTTTTAACCGAATTCAAATCATCCTTGGTATATAACACTCCGTTCGACAGAACGATCCGTACCGTATTGGCTCCTGTTTTGGCTATTGCAGGAATAGCTGTGTTCAGATCATTTTTGAACCAGGAATGTCCGTGATTCACTCCCCTCATGACAAAAGGTTTGCCCGTCGAATCATACAATTTGTTCCCGCTAACATAGAAGCCAGATGCAGCAGATACATTAGGTGCCCCGCTTGCCAGGGACATGAACATGAGAGCGGCAATCAAAGCAAACATTGTACACTTTTTCAGTTGCAGCATTCGTTTACAACCTCCTGTTATTTTTTATTTTAATTCACTTCGTAAATAACAAAGGAACTAAAACCGACAAGGCACAAGTCGCCATGAATGTAGACACGACTTGAAGTCTGTAAAGTCCAATCCAGTATTTTAAACTAAAATAACCATAATAATAAACTTATCGTTAAAGTAATAAATTCATTATAAAATGATAACGCTTACTAATCAAATTCTTTTTTCCATTTCCAGGTTATTCAGACATCAAAAAGACTTCTACTCCCTGAATTAGAGTAAAAGCCTTCTTTATGCAGGCACGTAAGCATTCTGCACTGCACTGTACTGATGAGCTATATCTTATTTGATCTTTGCTAGATTAGGGCTTCATTCAATGCACGTATCAGAACAGCTTCAAGGCTACCCGATAATGCGGAACGATGCGAATCTGCTGGAACCTGCCCAGCTCTACACCATGAAATCGTTCAACATAGGCCTGATTCACATAGTGTTCGGTCGTTCCCTTCCGAAGAGGTGTGATCAAAAGCCGCAGGGCGTGACTATGCAGCAGATGCCGTGATTGTTTCAAACCGATTTTCCACGGCTGTCCGTACTGAATATGATCCGTTAGCAGTTGCTGATGAATGTATGCTGCGGCGACGTCCCCCTCGTAATCGACTTCCACAAACAGATCATTAACCTGTTCAGGCCAGCACGTATCTATATTTAGATAAGCCGTATGTTCTTTCTCATAATCAATCTGCACCCGCGGCTCATAAGGCGATACCTGTAATGTATATGTCGTAAATAAAGGGTGCCGTGATTCACTCAGCTTGGCATATGCAGATACTGATGCTCGCTTTGGTGCAGGATAGATGCTTGCCTTAATCTCGCGTTGCCCAGCGGAGGTGCAGATCAACTGTTCATTATGAACGTGCAGATGGCTGCTGCTGATCACTAATCTTTTTTCTCCACCTAGTTCAAAAAGATAGGATTGCAGCGCTTCCTCACGCGTCAGCGTCATGATGCGAATAATTTGGCCTTCCAGCGTAGTTACGCTGAATTCATGATGTTTACCAGCTACTGGATACAGTACGTAGATTCCATCCTGCTGCTGAAGGGTCCCTTCCTTCATCTGCACATCACTCACCGCTGCAGCGTCGATTACATATTCAGGTTTCATGTCCTCATGAACATAAAATACTGCGGTAAGCTCGGATATCTCCGTTAACTCTACGTCTTCTGTATGCTCTATGTGCTTTGTATGCTGCCTCCTCACCGTAAATGTTGTCAGAGGTTGAACCGTTGCACTGATCAGCTTCATGCCGCCCAGGTTCAGATGAAAAGGGAAGATCATTGCTTTACCGGGCTGTAATTGCAGCGTTCCTGATTGAGGAAATCTCACTTGCCCTTGTGACGTGACAAGCTCCATCTGAATGTGACGCGTTGGCATACGCACGTGATCCTGATAATTGTTGATGAAAAGAAATCCTGCCCCTGCCCGCTGACGCAAAGCCCAACGTAGATGCGTTGTATTTTCCGGTGCAATGCGATGCTGCTGCTCAGGAATTATACAGCCCATTGGAGCCAGCATCTCTCCGTATGCATCCAGAAACATCGACAAAATACGTATCCGGTCATACGATTCTCCGATACGTCCAAACTCTCCCAAAGGCGCCTGATAGTCGTACGTTACGCGGGGCAACCCCCGTTCATTCATGTACGTTTTATGACCGATCGGATTAGAACCGCCGTGATACATGTAATATCCGACAAGGTTGCTGCCACTTGCCAGCTTCACGATCGTCATGGCTTCGATACTGTCCGCATCCACCACGGGTCGGGCATGATAACTGACCTGCATGCCACCAGCAAGCTCACAGTAGGCCGCAGGATACTGCTGGCTGTCGTAATCCACCTGTTCCACGGGATTCAGATGCAAATCGCGGAACAGAAACTCACCGCTGGGGGGCTGATTGGGTATCCAGGGAGTATAGGCATAACCGGCAAGCATCGGCAGTGTACCCTGCTCGGGTACCGCCGCCTTGCCCCACGCTGTAGCGGTATAGAATATCGGCTTCATGCCTGCTTTTTCTGCGAGATAGCGAAGCCGATCCATATGCTCTTTGCCATCACGGCCGGATGAGATATATCGGTCCTGCGAATAACCCCACGCATCCATCGGCGCCCCTGCGTGCATATACTCATTTTCGAGCTGAATCGCTAGAATCGGACCGCCTTCCTCACAGAAACAGCCTTGTATCTGACGTGTAATCTCTTGATATAACCGCTCCGCGTAGTATAGATACCCCTCATCATTAGATCGAACCTCAAATGAATAGTTGAACAGCCAATCCGGCAGCCCGCCGTTGCGAACTTCACCATGACAGAACGGGCCGATTCGAAGAATTAACGGAAGCTGATGTTTACCGCATAACTCCACAAACTGCCGTAAATTCAAGTTGCCTGACCAGTTAAACTGCCCTTCCAGCTCCTCGTGAAAATTCCAAAAAATATAGGATGCCACAATGTGCACACCCCCTGCCTTCATCTTTAGCAGCTCCTCCTCCCACTGAAGAACATCAAATCGGGAGAAATGAAATTCACCCACAACAGGAATATAAGGCTTCTCATTATGCGTCATATAATAATTGGTGAAGCCGTAAGACTCTCCTTGAGTATTCTGACCTCTGCTTTCGTTCAATCGTCCCGGCTGTATAAGTTTATCCTCGGCATTCAGTGTAAAGCGAATGATACTGCCAGGACTTGACGTAAAAGAAGGATATGCATCGTTTATCGGATCGTTCATCGAATCGTCCAGCTCCCCTTTGCGTTGATGGATTAATACAAGTTAAACTAAAAATCTTTATACATCAGACAGCCCTTTTGTTATCAGCATGAACGCCTGCTGATGGTTGATGTTGATCGCCAGCACCTGCTGCAGCTCCTGTGCTGCTTCATTTTTTTGGTTCAGTCCGAGCAGGCCCAATGCCCGCATGTAATGACAATGCACTTTATTCCGCTGATGCAGATCATCGTCAAATACGAGAAAGTCCGGCAATGATACTGCAAAATAGTCCATCTGAATATGGTCGTGCACATGCCGCTCCGCATAATCAATCAGTTTATGAAATCGCCTTCTGGCTTCCTTGACATCGTTACGCTTCAGCCACGCAAGTCCCTGATAAAATATCGACTCAGGCGGCTGATCATTGTAAAACATCGCACTCGAAGGTTCGCTCAATCCGGTTGATGCCCTGCGGAAGCTCAATTCCGCAGCCGCTGTCTGCTGCAGCTGTTCATATGCACAGCCCAGATAATAATGAAGTGCATTGTCTGCACTGCCCTGCAGCTTGCCTTCTCCCAGATTTTCCGGGTAAGCCTGTGCCTGATGCAATAATTGGATAGCCTTCTCGGGCTGCCTCAGTTCAATGAACCGCTTTGCCAGCTCTGTGAGAGCGATTACATACTGTCCGATGACCTTGCCTTCCCCACCCTCCCAAGGGTGAAACCGCCTCACCTGCAGCGTCTTCCATGCGTCCTCATGAAAACCCAGCATATTTAGTAACGTAACCCATTCGATATACAGATCATCTCGTTGATGCACGAGCATCATATGGGCTTCAAGCTGGCGCATTCGCTGTTCTGGCGTACAGGACATCTTCTTCTGCAATTGATCCAGTTCATAGAATACACGGGCATCCTGCGAATCCAACCGAAACGCTTTCTCCAGCGATGTCAGGGCAAGCTCAGGCTGATGCTTCTTATTGTAATACGCCAAAGCCAGATTCCGATGCGCTGTTGGAAAGGCAGTGTCTATGCTGCAGGAACGCTCCCAGTGATGAATGGCATCCTCATAACGTTTGTGGTCATACAACCAGTTGCCTGTGTAATAGTGGGCACGCGCGTCTGCAGGATCTGCTGCCAGCGCATCCTGCAGAATCATCAGCTCAAATGGTGTATTCGGAAAACAATATGTTGTCGGTGCAGCACTTGCCAGCTGCTGACATTCCAATGCTCTTTCCCGTTGATGCAGCTGACGATACACGTAGGCCTGAGCATAACCAAGCATAGGGTAGGATTCAACCAACTGTGTTTCGGCAACATCAAGCAAGGTGATCGCTTCTTCCCACATACCGCACTCCGCATAATCCGCAGTGATGTGAAGATAATTGTGGACATCCCCCCGCATAATTTGCAGGAAATAATCCATGCCCTGTTTGGCCCGATCGGTTTTACTACTCTGACCTCTTTGATTGTTCTGTTGACTTGAATTGCTTTGGTTACTCTCGTTAGACTCACGCACAAGTTCTGCTTGAAGCTGATCGGCAGGCCAAGCTTCGGATAAAAAAACCATCTCGCAGGCCGTTCCGTATTCCATAGGGTCCAGCTCCAGCGTTTCTGATGCATATATGCTTGCTTGTGTGTGACGCTCCAGTTTTCGCAGCAAAGCTGTCTTTAGATGACGTGCTTTATAATTTCTGCTGTTGCGAGTCAGCGCAAGTTCGACATGCTCCAGCGCCTGAATATACTGCTTCTGGGCTGTATCCATCTGGGCCAACGTATAATATCCGATATCCTGAAACTGTGCAGACCAGACCGCTTTGTACAATGCCTCGTAGGCCTCACTCTGCCTTCCTTGAAGTTTCAGGCTTACCCCCAGCTGATAATAAGCTTCGCTATCGTACGGGTTTGTATTTTTCCACGTAAGCGACTGAATCGCTTGTCTGAAATGCTTCTCGGCAAGCTGATACAAACCTCTGCGCACCTGCAGCGTACCGTATGCAATATTCAGACGAATGTCCTTATAGTCGCGCTTCAGTCCTTCCAGATAATAAGCTTCCGGTTCATACGTAGCATGCCGATACTGCTCCAGATGAAGACCTGCCAGATACAGCTGTTCAATGCTATGAATCTCGGAGGGTAAGGGCAGAGGTTCCGCCGGATCGGGTATTTCGTGAATGTGGGGCTTTGCCGGCTGATAAAATACCAGAACCTCTCCATCCTTTGTAAGCACATGCGCCTTTAATTGATGCCATTCTTCCTCGCCACTCCACGGAAAAGTGCCTGCATAAGATTGAACTGGAGAGAGATCACATATGTCCTGCAAATAAGTTGCTGTAGCCCCCTTTACTTCAATACGGGCCTGCTCGTACACACTCGTTGCATAGATCAGAATCCTCGCGTTGCCGCTTGTCTCATCCAGCTCCAGATTTAGTGCTGCGTCAATCGTTGCATTTTTCACTACACCTGCATCTTTATACGGCATAAAATATTGCGTAAATGATTTCGTCTCATACGGCTGTAACCATGTAAAATCAGGCTGATTATCAGTGTAAACCCCTGTCATTAATTCAATATAAGGCCCATCCTCATCTGTCAGCTGCCGGTCCCACGCTTTGCCAAAATTCCCGTTTCCCCACGTCCACTGCTTCTTGCCCGGAGAAATATGGTGATTGGCGACATGTAATAGTCCAGCCTTTACACTGTGATCATAACCGCCTACAAAATTGTAATCCGACTTGTAAGCCATATAAGACGTAGGAACAGGGATGTTTTTATAACGTGATATGTCTACCCCTTCTGAATAATCCATCTTGTAATACGTGCCTGTAGCGATTGGAAAACGGGAAACGTCTCGCTTGCCATGATCCAGCACCGCATGAACATCAGGTGGAAATACGGATTGCGTGTGATCATTCACAGCCACAGCCGGATTCGCCCACCACAGGAACGTCTGGGGTTCATTTGTTCGGTTGTACACCTGGGCATGGATTTCGAGATAGGCTTTACCTGGATGCAACGTAAAACCGGTTGTCACCTTGGTGCCGTACATCCGATCAATCTCGCCCACCCATACCGTGGCGCTCCCATCTTCGTTATCGCCAAACGTGCAGTCAACCGGGCCAAATGTGTTCGGGCGATGATGCTGCGGCCAGTTAAATTCAATTCCGCCCGATATCCACGGACCTGCAAGCCCTACTAGCGCAGGTTTGATGACACGGTTGTAATAGACAAAATCATATTGATCCGTCAGATCCAGTGCACGATAGATTCGACCGCCGAGCTCTGGCATGATCTCGATACGAATATATTCGTTTTCAATAATAATCAGACGATACGATTGAGGCTTCGACTCATCCTCAATCCGATCAATGACGGGATATGGGTACACTTTGCCTGAGCTGCCCTGATAGATTCGTTTTTCCAGAAACATCGGATTTTTATCCGGCTTGCCTGTACCGTAGGTTGGAATGTCTCTCTGCTCTTCCCATACGCGAACCTTCAATCCTGCAGAAGCCTGTTCCAATTTCGCTCACTCCTTGCCTCGTAATAGGTTGATCATACGCTGGCATCAGCAAGTGTAACATTGACATTCAACGGTTCTTCATGGACGATCTTCGGATTGTTACGCTCCACAGACAAAGAGAGCACCATTCCCTGCTGGATGCAGTGACAAGGTACTCTCTTCTTTACATGTGATATTGATGGAATCAGCCCTGATGCAATTTCTATTGGGGTGCCATGTTTATTTACGTCTTGCAAAATCTACAAATATAAACTTGTCCGGCCGATGCCGTGACTCGGTATACTGGAACTGGCTGGTGTCCTCAAGATAGACCTGGCTTCTGACAACAACAACATTATGAAAACCTTCCAGATCCAGCAGCTCCCTGTCCTCAGACGTCGGTTCCTCCACCAGAATTTCTTTTTTGGCATAGGAGATCGATAACCCCAGTCCCTGCTCAATATATTCATAGATGGAATCTTGGCAGATATCCTCGTCAAGCCCGGGAATTAAACGCTGGCTGATGTAATCCTTGTCCAGAATAACCTGCTCCCCGTCCACCTTACGAACACGATTAATCTGCCAGACTTGCTGCTGCTGAGCAAAGCCCGTCTTTTGGCTCAACGCCTGATCCACCGCTTGTTCGCTGAAAAGTTTAACAACGGTTTGCGCACGGTGTCCCATCTTCTGTGCCAATTCTTTAAAGCTGACCAGGCCCGATACAGGAAAATCAATTTTGCGTATGTCCAGCACAATGGAGCCTTTCCCCTGAATCTTCTGAATATAGCCTTCCTCATACAGCATCTTGAGCGCCTTACGTATCGTTTCTCTCGATGTTTGATATCGTTCTGACAGGTCCTGCTCCGATTGAAGCAGTGTGCCCGCCTCAATCTCTCCATTCCGAATACGTTCCGCAATATCTTCGTATATTCGGATAAATTTATTGTTCATTTTTCATCACCATAGCTCATTACCCTTTTTATCATATTGGCAACCTGTAATCTCGTTCAATGACTCCTATTTCTCATTTCTGATTTTGACCAAGGCTTCGTCAAGAACACCTATGACTCTATCACACCATTGATCAAACTCAGGATCATCAATCTGCAATTCAGGGTGCTCCAAAATGTGCTTGATTGTGCTGCGAATCCCTTGATCCGCCCTCGTAGTTGCTACAAATTCAGGCACGAGCCGTTTCAGCTTGCTGTTGTCAAATACAACCGTATTGGCTTTATCTCCAAGCAAACTGCCCCGCAAGTCCAAATCGCTGCTGGCCGCTAAAAACTCGGAAGGCACATGAACGGTATGCAGCTTGACGCCAAGCGTGTCCGCAATAATCTCATGAATCTGGTTCCAGGTGACAGACTCATCCGAGGTGATATGTACAGCTTCACCGATCGCATGAATGTTGCCCATCAATCCGATAAAACCTTTGGCAAAATCGGTATTATGTGTAATCGTCCATAACGATGTACCATCACCGTGAATGATCACCGGTTTATTTTCCAGCATACGCTTGAGGACCTGCCAGCTGCCCTTCGCACCATGCACGCCAAGCGGCACCGATTGGTTGCCATACGTATGACTCGGACGAACAATTGTTACTGGAAACCCTTCGTCCCGGTACAATTTCAACAGATAGTCTTCACATGCAATTTTGTTTCGGGAGTATTCCCAGAATGGATTGCTTAAAGGCGTGCCTTCGGTGATTCTGTAGTCAGATAACGGTGTTTGATATGCCGATGCAGAGCTGATGAAGATGAACTGCCTGGTTTTGCCTTTGAACAAACGATAGTCTCTTTCCAGCTGGGATGGTACAAAAGCTATAAAGTCTGCCACAACATCAAATTCAAGATCGGCAATCAGCTCGGCTACACGACTCTCATCATTAATGTCAGCCTGAAGGACCCGGACCTCTGCGGGCAATTCATCGTTATGGTTCCCGCGGTTGATCAAATACAGTTCGCAGCCCTGCTTCGCAAGCATCTCTGTAATCGCCGTGCTTATGGTGCCTGTGCCTCCAATAAATAGCGCTTTCATCTCTGCACCTCCAGATCAATTTGCATCCACGTTCATGATAGCATGCACGACAAAAAGGAGCAAAGTCCGTTAGAACGAACTCTGCTCCTGCTATACAAATTATATCACCTTGATCGTTCCGTAAATCATATACATACCGCAGTGAAGTTCGTATTCTCCCGGCTTGACGTTCTGATCCACCGTGTAATAATTGTCTCCCTTTTGCATATACAGGTCCATACCTAATTTCTCTGCAGCAACCGATTTGACGTGTGTCACGCTCCGGGTCAGAATGAAATTGATTTTCGTAGGCACCCCGGATTTTACCTCAATGACATTAGGCTCGAATCCATCGTTGCTTACGTTAACATCAATAACTTCATATCCTTTCAGATCCTCTGGTGTCTCGGCTTGAGCAGTCACTGCTTTGCCTGATCCCGGGGATACGTCCTTACCCATGAAATATACAAAAAATGATCCAAGCAGGGCAACCACGGCTACACCCAAAGTTAATAAAGGCCATGCTTTCTTAAACCAGCTATTCATATGAACACTCCTTATTGCGTTGTCCCATCTTCATTTGTGAGGTGGATGGATGTACTTTACAAGCATACCCCATTCACTGCTTAATGAAAATGACCCCTCCGGGCTATTCCCTGACTAACCTGTGAACAAAATGAGAAAAGGCCTGATTTCTCAGGCCTTGTATGACATTACGCATGGACAGCAGGTTCCAGCAGCTCACTCAGGAATATAAAGGACTGCTCTGGCTCTGGCTTCGTCTCATTCGCATTTTATACAATTCTGGCAGAGCGACACCGATTAACACGATGACCACACCGATCCACTGCAATCCACTCACATGCTCATGCAGCACGATTGAAGATAACAGCACCGCAACCGGAAGCTCCACGGCGCCCAGAATGCCTGCCATATCCCCACCGATATGCGGCACTCCGATCGCAAACAGAACAGGTGGGATAAATGCGCCGAAGAATCCCAGCAGCAGTCCGAACACAAGCAGCTGACTCCAGATCAAACCGTTGAAGAGAAAGGTCGGCGGGAACAGAATACATAACAGGATCAAGCCACCTGTAACCATCCAGGCACTGCGAAATGCCGGGTGTGCAGAAGGTACGGCTTTGCCGCTAAAGAGCACAAACAAGGAATAACTGACCGCAGCCATCAGGCCAAGAGCAATACCAAGGCCGCTGAATTCACCAAGCCCCTGCTCCAGAAAACCTGCGGCGAGCAGTGTGCCGCCAAACAAAATGAGAAGTGTCAGGAACGTCACTTTATCCGGGCGCTGACGTTTGCTGATCGCCTGAATCAGTACACTGATCCACGTAAATTGAAAGAGCAGAATGATTGCTAATGAAGCAGGTATATAACGCAACGATTGATAATAAACGAGACCGGTAATTACGGTTGGTGTACCTGCCGCCATCAGCAGCAGACGCTGCTTCCAGGTCAAACGTGCAAACACGGTTGAAGCGGACGCTGACGCAGTTTTTCCGTTATGCTGTACACCGCGCTTGTTTCTGCGTCCAGCTCTGAAGCGAGTGTATAATGCCAGCATCCAGGACAGAATAAAGCCGGTAATCAGTTGGGTGCCCACCACTTCGCCAAGCTGGTATCCCTGACCATAAGCGAGCACAACAATCGTGGACAGGATACCGTAGCTCATCGCTCCTGCCAGGACAGACAAATAATATTTCATGATTCAATAAACCTCCTGATAATCCAAAAATACGTCCCGAATTCGGGTTTAGGTTGGTCACAACGATATATCTGTCAAATTGTCAAATGCAAAAAATCCTAACTCCGTGCAAGGAATACGTTGATTCCCTGGCATCGTAGTTAGGAAGTATAGGCTTCCCGTAGAGACCCTCGCCCTGTGTACACTTTCGGCCTGCGAGGTTATACGAAATGAAATATGCAATTTGAGATATCATTCATGTGACGACTTTTCATATATTACATGTGGAGTGAGCTTGTGTCAACCCCATTTCAATTTTAATTCAAATCCCACTCCAGCGTAGTCTGCAGCCCTGCTTTTAACCCTTCCAGATCCAGCCCGTCCACGGCAAAAGCATCCCGAATCAAGGATGGTGCGATAAACTCGTCATACTTGCCAAGATAAGGCGCTTCGTCCTCCGCTAACAGTGCAGAAGCGTCTTGTGCCATACGGCATTCACTCATCATCTCGGCTAACAACGTTCGTTCATCCACTTTACCCGAAACGACAAAATAATATGGCTCCATCGGCACGACCGAACGCAAAGCCATCCTTTCCGACAGATTATGCTTCATCAGCCGCTCCAGTGTACGGAACGCCTTGCTGCCTACCCACGGCAATACATACATGGAATCTCCGCCTGCCGGAATGACAACCTGCTTGAGCAAGCCGCTCTCGCGTGCAAGGCGTCTTGCCCGTTCCAGCCGATTGACGGCTTGGGGTGACAGATAAGGGTAGATGACTGTATCGGACAGCACCTCACGCATTTTTTGAACAACAGCGGTATGAATATCTCCCCCTGCCCCGAGCCACAGTGTATCGACCTTGCCTTTGGCCGGCTTCACATACACAGCCTTATGCTTGTGGTCCACCTCTTCGACCTTCCACAGCTTGCCTGCAAGCGAGAAGCAGTATCCCGGCGGCGGAACCGTTGTGATGGACCCGATCTCCTCCGAGCCGTTCAGCACTTTATGCTCTTCGTCATCCTTAAACACGGCATAGAAACGATAGTTGTTCACAATTTTTTCGCCTGTGAGTCCGATAATCAGTGTCTGCTCCTCGGTCCACTGCAGATGATCTGTCTCAATCAGATAATTGAGGAAGGTTTGATATTGATCGGGTGTAATCTCTGAAAATGGTGCCAGGCTGAGAATGGCTGCGGCAAGCTCTCTAGGTTCCGCTTCCCCCATGCTTTTCAGCATACTCATGGTCTGGTGATACAGGACACCAATTGGCATCCTCCGAGCCTCCAGCGGCTCTACCCATTTGGTTCTGACATACAGCTCAATGACAGCAATGGCGCGCATTAACGTCCACGGCATGCGAGCAGGCAGCTGCGCCTCCTCGTCCTCTTCCTCGGGGCAGACAAAAAGCATCTCTGATGCCATGTCATCACGCCTCCCTGATCGGCCAAGCCGCTGTACAAAGCTCGATGCACTGTAAGGTGCCCCAAGCTGAACCACCCGCTCCAGTTCTCCAAGATCGATCCCGAGTTCAAGCGTCACTGTCGCTGCTGCAACAGCCGGACCTGCACCCGTGCGCAGTGCCGCTTCGGTTTCTTCTCTCAGCATGGCCGAGATGCTTCCATGGTGCACATGGAACACGTCCCGCTCCTCTCTTCGCGCAGCGACACGTCGCATCTCCAGAATCGTCACTTCCGCATCAGTGCGGCTGTTGGTGAAGATCAGCGCTTTTTTACGATGTGTGCTCTCATATATAAAGTCATAATAGGCTTTACGCGCATGATGCAGCTGCTCGGCCTGCTCCTCGTTCTGTGCATCCGGGAATGAAAAATGCTCCACCCGCAATCGCAGCTTGCGGCCGCCGGGCGAAGATACAACATCCACGCCTTGCCGTGTTCCCGCAGCCAGCCAGGCGGTAGCCGTATCATAATCACTCAATGTGGCCGACAGCCCTACTCTGCGCGGGGCACAGCCAGCCATACGTTCAATCCGGGCCAGCTGACTCAGCACCTGAATGCCCCGATCTGCTCCCATAAAGGCATGTACCTCATCAATGATGACATAACGCAGATCGTGGAAGAGGGCAGGAATGGCATTCGGCCGATTCATCAGCAAGCCCTCCAGCGACTCGGGTGTAATCTGCAGCACCCCTGACGGATTTTTCATCAGCTTGGTTTTCTCCGCCTGAGGAACATCCCCATGCCAATGCCAGACCGGAATATGACCTTCGGACAACAGGTCTTTCAGACGTTCAAACTGGTCATTAATCAGTGCTTTCAAGGGTCCAATATAGAGAATTCCCACCGACTTGGAGGGCTGGTCATAAAGCTCCGTTAATGCAGGAAAAAAAGCAGCCTCCGTCTTGCCAGAAGCCGTACCTGCCGCAATCAGCATATGATGTGACGTATGAAAGCAAATATTGCACGCCTCAATCTGGGCAGGACGCAGAGCTTCCCATCTTTTTTTATATATAAACTCCTGCACAAACGGGGCCAGTCTGTAGAATGGATTGTCACTCATAACTCAAACTCCGCCAGAAACTCATCTAGGTCGTCCCCTTCTTTTGAACCCGATTTTCCCTGCATGGAAACTTTGGCCTGTGCTGTACGCTCACCCAGCAGCTGCTCATAAGTCACTTCCGGATTCTGCTGCAGCGTATGCAGCACATCCATAAAGTCACGCACCACTTCCCGTGTTGTCAAAAGCTCATCTGCTCCCAGGCGATTCACAGCCATTTGCATAAAATCAACTAATTGTTCATCGCTCAAGCTCGCTGTATACGCAAAATGAAGCGCATGGATCTGGCGCAGCTTCTGCAATAAAATCAAAATCTCTTCATGCGACAGCATCGCCAGCTTGATAATAGGCCCGGTATAATTCGCATACGCACTGGCGGCATAACGACCGTCAACAAGTCTCGAACGAAGTGCTTCGTAGCTGTATAAGCCGCGACGTTCATCCTCGACAAACTGAGGTGTTCCCCCCACAAAAATACCCAGATGCTCTGCTTTTCCCTGCATCGTATCGTTAAACATGGTCAGCAGCTTCTCGTAATTGCTTTGGCGTGATACGCTATTTGTAATTTTATACAGGTTCACCGCTTCGTCGATGAAAAGCAGCAGTCCTTTGTAACCGATACGTGCCGTAAATTCAGACCACAATTTGAAGTAGTCGTACCAGTTATCGTCATCAATAATGACGCCGACAGACAGCTCCTTTTTCGCCTCCGTTTTGGTCGCATATTCCCCCCGAAGCCAGCGGAGTGCTGACTGCTTCTGGTCATCGTCCGCATGTTTGTAACCATTCCAGTACGCTGCCAGCACCTTCGCAAAATCAAAACCGTGAACCAGATTCTGCATCTCACCTGTCACCATATAAATCTGCTTTTCGACCTCTAATGTCAGGGCAGGGTCATCCGGGCGCAAATTCAGCGTATTCATCGTCATCTGCTGCAAACCTGCAATCCATTTTTGCAAAATAGGCTCGAGTGCGCCTCCGTCCGGGCGTGTGCGGGTGGATAGTCGCGTCATCAGTTCACGATACGTGGCCAGTCCCTGACCTTTTGTGCCGACAAGCCTGCGCTCCGGGGATAAATCCGCATCCGCAACAACAAATTCACGATCCATCGCATAGTTGCGAATCATTTGTAAAAGAAAGCTTTTACCACTGCCATATCGGCCTGTAATCAGCTTGAACGCAGCACCGCCTTCGGCGATATTTTCCAAATCCCGCAGTATCGCCTCCACTTCAGGCTTACGTCCCACAGCAATCTGCTCCAGCCCGATTCGTGGAACAACCCCTGCCGTTAAAGAGTTAACAAGTGCGGTGGTCAAGCGTCTGGGAATTTTAATTGCCGACTGTCCATTTTCCGAAAAATTCAGGTTGCCCGTTTTATGTTCTGTCACAGTTAACACCTCTTCACATGTTCAAATACATCCATATACTCAGGAGCAATTCGGTCTCCGTCTATGAGCAGATCACCAATCGTCTCCATTGCAATATCATTGATTTCATCCAGTAAAAGCGCGGGCATTGTGCCTGTTTCATTCGCCAGACGCATCAGCTCGGCATCTACATGATCACCAAGCAGCACTTGAACAGCCTTCACATGCCGCGTCTCCAGCCGCCCGGCAAAATCATGCCATTCTTGCTGCAAGCTGGCTGAAACGGACTCGTCCCATTGCAGTTCAATCTTCGCTGAAGCTGCATCTTCCCGCAGGAATTGCACCTCTGACTCTACAGAGGATTTTGCTTCAAGCAGTTCGTTCATCTCTTCTGCTTCAATTGAGGTTGTGGCTGCTAAGTTGGCTTGTTCCCGGCTCGGGTCTTCTTGTTGCTCCGTGAACCGCGGCGCTGCAGGCATCTTATCTTGGTCTGGTTCAATCGTTTCAGACTCGGCAGCAGCTTCGGAAGCAGAATCAAACCCGGAGTGCTCGGTTTCCTCAATCGTCAGTGCCTTGCGGACATACTCACTGTCCTCCTGCAAGGAGGCTAGCTTTGCTGTATCAATCTGAATTACGGGTGCTGGTGCTGTCTCCGTTTGTTCAAGCGCATACGCTTTCTCTATATACCGCTCAATCACACGGGCAAGATCAGGTTCCAAAGTTTTGCCACGCAACCGCCCTCTGAAGCCTAGTAGCTCTCGAAGCTTATTCTCCGTACAGCGGTATATTCTCGTTAACCGCTGCACAAAATCCGTCTGTTCACCCAGTGGAAAATAAGTAAACGAGACGGACCTGCCATAGATGGACTCGTCATACACCGCTTTGCGAAACAGCGTACGCTCCATCGTCCGCTCAGCCCCCAGGCTTATCTCCGGTAGCAGTCCGTGCGGCTGCGTTCGCTTCATATAGGTATGCGCTACAACCATGACTTGGGGAATATACCGTTCCATCACTGCCTTGCCGCCGTCCCGATAAAACGTGTTAAGCGAGATATCATAGTCATAATATCGCTGCAGCATCTCCAGCGTGAAATCGGAAGCATTTCCTTCCATAATCCGCTGTAGTTCCTTGTCCAGCAACGGTGCAGGCAAATAACCGCCAGCGAGCAGCATGACCTCTTGTAGCCGCGGCTGAAGCTCGTGCACGAGCACAAAATCGACGATCCACTCCTGCATATACGTGTTTAACTGTGGCAGCCGTTCACGATACTGAATCCACAGCTGCTTTAATTGCTCGTAACCCTGCTCGGGATACAGCCAGCCTATGCCATTGATCAATTCATAGATATGCACAAACAGATACGAGAGATCGACATCAAGGTAATTTCCCTGACGCACCTCTGTTCTCCAGTACCAATACCAACGGAGCTGCGCATCATTCATTACGCCATAAGTCGGCCAGTAGCTCATAAACGGAACAGACAACGTCTCTTCTCCTATGACCTCTGCAAGCCTTCTTGCTTCTTCCACAAATCGCTTCTCCGAGGACAAAACAGCGCCAGTCTGTATGTATGCTTCACGACTATGGTTCGCCAGGGAAGAGCGATCGGGGATGCGAACGGACGCAGGCTCTATATCTTCACTTATATCTATTTCCATGAATTCCAGCTGTTCAGAATGATCTCTCATCGGAATGGAACCCACCTCTTTCACAACAAAATACGAACACGTGTATCCATACGCATCATTATAACACTTGTCTGTCCTCTGTGCGCAGCAAATTGATACATTCTTTTCACACCAAAAAAGAAGGCAGGTCTGCCCTCTTCCGTGACTGATCCACCCTCTAATGTTACAGGCGACATATGCATTTTTCTTGATATCCCGTGCGGTCTTCTCACTTATCGTTCAGTATTTATCCACTGATCCAGCAGGCGAAACGTCTCCGAAGCCGTATGCACAACGCTATCATGATCTTCCGGTGTCAGAACGGTTTCCTGAAGTAACTGCATAAACTCGCTCCATCTTGCTCGCGTCTCCGTGCCATAGGCATTGAAGTATTGCAGTCCACGATCTGCTTCAATCGGCAAAAATTGCGTCAAACGTTTGGTCAGAATTTGCCCTCCATTCGTCGAGCCTTCAATGACATACATATACCCGAACAGTCGTGCCGGGGTGGATATATCAGGAAGCTCTGTGCAGCGTGGAAGCTGGCTGATCTGCTCCCCGTTTGCTCCAAGATGCAGCAAATCCTGCTCAAGTAGGCTCGCTTTGCCTCTCACAGCCATATCAAGTCCTGTCTCTGCCCAGAACGGCTGCATAACAGCCTGCTCCTCCAGCGGCTTCAGGAACCCGTAAAATTTCTCAAGGTATTCTTTATATTGGTCCATCGTTATCGTGCGATCCATCATTGCTTTCGCGTAAGCATTCTGTTCCACTTGTCTATGGTAATGTGCTGTCTCCTGCTTCAGACGTTCCATAATAGTAGCTGCTGTCATATCGGGGCTCCCCTTTCCTTCTGTGATTCTTCACTGCTTTAACTATTGATTGGAGTTATGGAGTTAGACCTGACTATTCAAAGACTCTATGTAAGTATACTTTCTCTCGTACTGGAAAACTACATAAGTTGAACTAAAGATTTTACGCACATCACTCCGATATGACAGAATAACCTGGAGAGTAGCGGTTATCCCCAGCTTTTTTCGATTCCCTTAACATAACTACGAATCAGATTAGCTGATATATCACTGGTTTTTATATGTAAAAATGGTACACTAACGCTATATCCTTATATTGAAGGAAGGAAGCTGACGCACATGACGGATCAATTATCACCCGAGAAATCCAAAGAACTTCAGGTACAAGATTTTATACTGCATCTCACACAAGACATTACACTGCCCGAAAACACGGTGGACCAGCTCATTACAGGATCAGCAGATCAAGTCATTACGGGTATTGTTGTAACATTCATGCCCACACAGCATGTCATTGAACAAGCCATTCAGCAAGGAGCCAACCTGATCATTGCGCATGAATCCCCTTTTTACAATCATCATAGTGCTACAGATTGGCTTGCAACCGACCACGTTTATACGTACAAAAGAAACATGATTGATCAAGCCGGCATTGCGATCTTTCGCTGCCATGATATTATTCATCGCTACAACCCGGATGGAATTACGGAAGGTCTTATATCCGATCTTGGGTGGAATACATATGTGAGTCAGCGTACATCAGAGACAGATGTTGTTACATTTCCAGAGGAAACGACCGTTCGCGCCGTCGCGCAGCAGTTGAAGGAGCATCTTGGCTTAGAATATGTTCGCATTGCGGGACGTCCTGAAACCGTTTGCAGACGTGCGGCTGTCCTGGTTGGATTCCGTGGCAACGGACATGTCACTATTCCTCTAGTGCAGAAAGAACATATTGATCTGATTATTGCAGGTGAAGGATTTGAGTGGGAGACACCTGAATATATTCGTGATGCGATGCAGCAGGGCGCATCGAAAGCTCTGATCATGGTGGGTCATGCCGAGAGTGAGGCACCAGGAATGAAGCTGCTCGCAGACAGACTGGCGGCGGCGTTTCCATTGGTTGAGGTTTCTTTTGTAAAGGAGCGACCGGTGTTTGAGGTGATTTGATATACACGTGCTGGCCACGACAGCGTTTTTGTTCTAACGATCTCAGATGAGCTTATTTTGGGGGTTCAGTACCTTCTGGAATTGTAACGATTCGTAGAAGCCTTATTTTGCTGAAAACACATGATGCATGCCTAATTCATCATCGAATTGCTCAAATAAGCTTTCCTCGGATCGTTAGAATATAAAACGGTGTAATATCGCCACAATAGCGTTTCTGGAGATCGTTAGAATTTACTGCTTCGGTTACTTCTCTCTTTCACACATGTCCCCCTTACCTAGTTGCTTGCCCAGTTGCTTTACTTACTTAATTACTTAAAAGTTTACCCAATTACCTGCACGCACTCACATTCTCATCCTTCCTGATGTTATCCCCCTTGCTCACCCACTTTCTCCTCCTAATCTACTTACTTCCTACACCGCTAACCTACTGTCAATTCCTTTGTTTGCTCCTTCTTTGCATCACCTCTTCCCCAACTCACCTGCTGTATTTTCTAATCTAACTCACGTTCCCCTTTCTCATGCTGCCCCCTGTCGCAAATGCCAGTTCACTTTCCATTTCACGCGATCTAACTTTTCTTCTCACACGACCTAGCTTTCCATCTACTCTCAAGCTGCTCACCTCGCATCCACGCTCACTCTTCCTCATTTCGCACCTACCTACACTCACACTCCCTACACTAGCTTTAGCTCCCATCTGTCTCCTACTCGCTACCTATTTGCCTCCCTTATCTTCCCTCCTTCCTTAACGTATGAACTCATACATACTCCATCTTTCCCTCATACTTTCTCCCCTGATAACTGTCAGATATTTCAACGTGCATTGCTTCGTCCCGGCATTTCACACACACTTCTCACCTTTCGTCTGGATTTTGACGGGGCTTTATTGTACGCTAAATGCTGTGAATTTCAGATTCAGGACATTTGTCCTTGGCTAATATGATGAATTTATCTTTTAATAGAAATCGAAGTCATGCAACAAAGGAGCGTACGAAGAAGGATGAGAGGAATTATATTTGCCGTGCTGGGTGGAGCCTGCATTACACTGCAAGGGGTTGCGAACGCCAGAATCAGTACAGATATAGGTACATGGCAAGCCGCAACCATTACTCAATTGACGGGTTTTATCCTTGCAGCGATTATTTTGATGTTTGTGCGAGATACCAATCTGCAGGGAATTAAACAGGTCAAACCGATGTATCTTGCTGGCGGAGCATTCGGAGCCGTCATTATTTTCAGCGAAGTCACAGCGATTCAGCAGATCGGCGTGACCTTCACCATCTCGGCGCTGCTGATCGCACAATTGTTTTTGACGTTTTTGATCGACAGCAATGGATGGTTTGGCGTACTTAAGCAAAAGATGAAACTGCCGCAATTCATTGGCATTGCGTTAATGATCACCGGTGTCATCATTATGAAGCTGTAAATCCGAAGGAACGCAGGGGTGAAACCATATGGAAGAAACTCATAATTCACAACAAATCATGCACTATTTGCAGCAATATCAACTGGAGACGGTCTTTCACGAGAACCTGCGTCCACATATGACCCTATGTCAATTTGATAAATGCGAGCTGATTTGCCGCGAGGGCGAAGCATCTGAATACTTATATGTACTGGTTGAGGGGAAAATCAAAATTTTCACCACCTCTCCGCAGGACAAAACACTGGTGCTCTGTTTTAAAACACCACTCGAAGTGGTCGGGGATATCGAATACGTTCGTGAAAGCAACACGGTGAACACCGTTCAAGCGGTGTCACCTGTTGTTATGCTGCGCATCCATTACCGCTGGCTCACCGAGCTTGCCAGTGATTATGCACCTTTATTGCAATTTTTGTTAAAAATCATCTCACACAAGTTTTATATTGATTCGAACTTCTCCAATTTTAATCTGATGTATCCGGTAGAGGTCCGTTTAGCCAGCTATTTGCTTTCGATCTCGACGGATGAAGGCGGCACGGTCATACATGAGGAACTGGATGCCTTTAACCTGACGGACATAGCCAACCTGATCGGAACCAGCTATCGACACTTGAATCGGGTGATACAGAAACTCTGTTCAGATGGGTATATTGAACGGCATCAAGGATTGATTCAGATCAAAAATCGTGCTGGCCTGCGTAACATTGCGGGTCACAACATTTATGAATAAGGAGTCTGACTATACGTATGATCATCACTGGAGTTTTACTTGCACTTCTGGCAGGTTCCCTGGTAAGTCTGCAAACAATATTTAATAGTAAAGTCAATGAACGCACAGGGTCATGGTCCACCACAACGCTGGTGCTGTTTACGGGATTTATCGCTTCTTTTCTGATCTCCCTGCTTGTTGAAGGGAAAAATACATTCAGCCTGCAGCACATGCAGCCATGGTACTGGCTGAGTGGTGCAATCGGCGTTGGTGTTGTGTTCTGCCTTGTACAAGGCATGAAGCTTCTGGGTCCGACCTATGCGATATCCATCGTGTTAACCTCTCAGCTGAGCTTTGCCCTATTGTTTGATTCCATGGGCTGGCTTGGCCTTGAGCCAATCCCGTTCTCCTGGAACCAGCTGCTCGGTGTACTCGTCATTGTAGGCGGCATTGTGCTGTTCAAGTTTGGCGGGCTGAAAAAGGAATCATCCGATTCATCGGATAAGTCACCTCACACAGTACCGAGTAAATCTTGAGAATAATACAAAAAGAGTGTCTAACCAATCCCGCTGAAAGGATTGGAAAGCACTCTTTTTATTTGTATTACAATATACGTAAACCTGTGAAGTCTAGTCGCTTAGACAAACTCCACGTTATGATACACCTGCTGCACATCTTCCAGGTCTTCCAGCGCGTCGATCAGCTTCTCGAACTGAACTTGTGCGTCGGCAGGCAGTTCAATGTGGTTCTGCGCCAGCATCGTCAGCTCGGCCACCGTGAACTCCGTCACGCCAGCATTCTTGAAAGCTTCCTGTACAGCGTGGAATTGATCCGGCTCAGCGTATACGATGACCGCTTCATCTTCATCCACGATGTCACGAACGTCTACATCTGCTTCCAGCATGATCTCCAGTACTTCCTCAGCGTTTTTTCCTTCCACGCCAATGACAGCTGTCGGATCAAACATGTACGCAACAGAACCGCTGACACCCATGTTGCCTCCGTTTTTGTTAAAGGCCGAACGTACTTCAGGTGCTGTACGGTTTACGTTATTGGTAAGAGCGTCCACGATGACCATAGCACCGTTCGGTCCAAAGCCTTCGTAACGCAGCTCCTCATAGTTCTCGTCCCCGCTGCCTTTCGCTTTTTCCATAGCACGGTCAATGATCGCTTTAGGTACATTATACGTTTTGGCGCGCTCCAGAACGACCTTGAGCGCACGGTTTGCTTCCGGGTCCGGTTCGCCCTTCTTGGCCGCTACATAGATCTCAACGCCGAATTTGGCGTAGACCCGGCTGGTGTTTGCATCTTTTGAAGCTTTCTTTTCCTTAATATTATTCCACTTACGACCCATATCGTTTCCGCTCACTTTCAACATGTAATCTGCTTTCTACTTTGTCATTATATCTTGTTGTGTCCGGTTCAACAAGTTCACTGCCACGAAATAATGGGAATACTTACTGTAATTATCCCACCCCTTAAGCGTCCTGACGAAACAAAAAGCACTCCGTATAGGAATGCTTTGTTCAGGTAACATTCGGTTACGCGTGGAACTGTCTACCGTCCAGCACTTCAGGTACATAACCTGCACGGATAACAAAGTCTCCGAAATGCTCACCTTCATTACGCTCTTTGGCATATTGATTAATCATCGGTGTCAGAATCTCCAGAATCTCAGCTTCACCGATATTTTCACGATACAGCTTATTCAGACGATGGCCTGTGAAGCTGCCACCCAGATAGAAATTGTACTTGCCCGGTGCTTTCCCGATAAAAGCAATCTCTGCCAGCATCGGTCTGGCACATCCATTCGGGCAGCCCGTCATGCGAATGACGATCTCTTCATCTCGCAGCCCTGCTTCATCCAGCACAGGCTCAAGCTTGTCAATCAGAGAAGGCAAGTATCTCTCGGACTCAGCCATCGCAAGACCGCACGTCGGGAGTGCAACACAAGCCATAGAGCTTCTGCGCAGCGCAGAATAATGAGCACCATCTGTGAGATGATATTGCTGAATCAACGCTTCGATCTTTTTCTTTTTCTGGCTGCTAATGTTGCCAATAATCAGGTTCTGGTTTGCCGTCAAACGAAAATCACCGGTGTGTATTTTGGCAATTTCACGCAACCCCGTCATGAGTGGATAACCGTCCACATCCTTAACCCGACCATTCTGAATGAACAATGTGTAGTGCCATTTGCCGTTACTGCCCTTCACCCAACCGTAGCGATCTCCGTTATGCTCAAAATGATACGGACGTGCCGCTTCCAGACTCCAGCCCAAACGGCTGGTCAGTTCATTGGTAAACCATTCCAGACCGCGGTCATCCACTGTATATTTGAAACGCGCATGCTTGCGGACCGCACGATCCCCGTAGTCACGCTGGATCATCACCGTTTTTTCTGCCACATCAATCATCTGCTCTGGTGTGCAAAAGCCGATCACCTTGGATACCTGAGGATACGTTTTCGAATCCCCATGCGTCATGCCCATGCCTCCACCGACCGATACGTTGAAGCCTTGCAGCTTGCCATTCTCCACAATCGCGATAAATCCAAGATCCTGTGAGAATACATCCACATCATTGGAAGGAGGCACCGCAATCCCGATCTTGAACTTACGCGGCAGATACACTTTGCCATAGATCGGTTCAACCTCTTCATCGGATTCCTGGGAGTCGATCACTTTTTCTCCGTCCAGCCACAGCTCATGATAAGCACGAGTACGAGGGTCAAGGTGGTTGCTCACCTGGCAAGCCCATTCGTACACTTCAGCATGAACTTCGGACTGGTTCGGATTCGGGTTGCACATCACGTTACGGTTCACGTCTCCGCATGCAGCCAATGTGCTGAGCAGAGAATCGTTCACTTCACGAATTGTATTTTTGAGGTCCCATTTCAATACACCATGAAGCTGGAACGATTGACGTGTGGTCAAACGAATGGTCTGATTCGCATATTTATGAGCTACACGGTCCATCATCAGCCACTGCTCGGGTGTAACAATCCCGCCGGAAGCTCTTACACGCAGCATGAACTGGTAAGCAGGCTCCAGCTTGGATTTGTTGCGCTCGTTACGCAGATCACGATCATCCTGCATATAGCTGCCATGATGTTTCATCAGACGGTTGTCGTCTTCTGGAATGGAGCCGGTAATGCGATCAGCCAGCGTCTCGGTGAGACTGCCGCGCAGGTAATTACTTTTGATCTTTATATCTTCCACATCGCTGTTTGTGCGCTGCGGGTTAAGTAAATTGTTATAAGCCATGCTGCTTTCTCCTCTCGTTTCTGCAGAAAATACTTCTTTGGCTCAGCCGGGAATTAATACACGTCCCGCTGATAACGTTTCTCCTGCTGCAAACGCGTCATGTAGTCCGCTGCCTGCTCAGGTGACAAGCCGCCTTCCTGCTGTAGAATGGAGATCAGTGCTGCATGCACATCATGAGCCATTTTTTTCTCATCGCCACAGATGTATATGCTTGCGCCTTCCTGAATCCATTGATACAATTCCTTGCTATGTTCCAGCATACGGTGCTGTACATATACTTTCTGTTCTGTATCACGTGAGAAGGCCACATCCATCTTGGTCAGCACGCCGTCTTTGAGCCAACGCTGCCACTCCGTCTGGTACAGGAAGTCTGTAGAGAAATGCTGATCCCCATAGAACAGCCATGTTTTGCCCTCTGCACCGATCTCCTCCCGTTCACCAAGGAAAGCTCGGAACGGGGCCACCCCTGTCCCGGGTCCAACCATAATAATCGGGGTGTCCGGGTTCTCAGGCAGCTTGAAGTTGGGATTGTGCTGGATATAAACAGGTAATGTATCCCCCGCTTCAATTCGTTCAGCCAGATGTACAGAGCATACCCCGTAACGTTCTCTGCCACGTGCTTCATACCGCACGGTTCGTACAGTCAGATGAACCTCATCCGGGAAAGCTTTGGAGCTGCTTGCAATGGAGTACAGACGTGCCGGAATTTTACGCAGCACTGCCAGAAACGGAGCAGCAGCAATACCTTTCAAAGCATAATCCTGAACCAGATCCAGCAGATCACAGCTGTTCATGACGTTGCGGAATTCAGCATCATCTGCCAGCAACGCCGCCAACCCGCTCTCCGGACTCAGCTTGGCAAGCTGCTCCACCACCGGTTTGGTTACTGCTGTAATTTCGTAATGACGCAGCAAGGCTTCATAAACAGACAACTGGTCCCCATTTTTGTTAACAGTCACACGTTCGTCTGCGTTCCAGCCCATAGCTGCAATCAATTCGTCAACAAGACGCGGATGATTCTCCGGGAAAACCCCCAGGCTGTCACCTGGCTCATAATCCAGATTAGACCCTTCCAGAGACAGCTCAATATGACGTGTCTCGCGGTCTGATCCACGGCCATTCAGGTTCAGATTTTCTAAGACCTCTGCCTTGAACGGATTTGTACGGTTGAATTCGGATTCCCCACTGCTTACCGCAGCTGTGACAGCTTCACTGGTTACCGTTCCCGCAGCAGCAGGTGTGCTGCTGAGCGAAGCCAGAACATCATTCATCCACTGCGCAGCCGGCTCATCAAAATCAACATCACAGTCTACCCGAGGTACCAGCGCTGTGCCGCCCAATTCCTGAAGCCGTTTGTCGAAATCTTTACCTGTCTGGCAGAAAAACTCATATGAAGTATCTCCCAGCGCCAGGATGGAATAACGAAGCCCGTCAAGCTTAGGCGCTCGTTTGCTATTCAGGAACTCATGGAACGAAATCGCATTATCCGGCGGTTCCCCTTCACCATGTGTGCTGACTACAATCAGGAGATTTTCAATTTTTTTCAGTCCGTTCGGCTTGAAATCCCCCATAGATGACAGCGTCACCTGCAGGCCTTGTTCCTCCAGCTTTTTAGCAAGCTTCTTCGAAAGTCCAATCGAATTGCCTGTCTGAGAGCCGTATAGTACCGTAACCTCACGTGATACGGCCGGAGCACTTACAGTTGCTGCTGCCCCTGTTGCATTTTGCCCGTTCAACCCAACCAAACCTGTCGGTGCTGCTGCTACCGCTCCTGCTTGAAATGCGGCAATATATCCGCTAAGCCACAGTCTTTGTCCGTCCGTTAATGTAGGAATAAGACGATTGAGCAATTCTACCTGCTCTTGATTAAAAGGACTATTTGTCACTTGAAGTTCCACCATCTGCCACCTCACGCACTGCTTCAATTTTAATTCCTACTAAAATGATCATATTAATTTCTTCTTTCAACCTAACACACCGGGGGATAAGGGTCAATTTCAATGATTTTATACCATTTATCAGTTTCTCTAATAAAGGAACAAAACGAGCTAATTTAGTGGTTTCACATATGGCAGCCTTTATTTCTATACTGACAGCAATGAATATAACAAAGAAGCCTGCTTCAACCTGAAGCTCAGGCCAAAGCAAGCTTTTGTCTAGTTTAACGGGTACATCATAAATGAAACTGCGTCGATACGAAATAGCAGCATGGATATAAAATAATAGATCGATACATCGTCACTTTTTCCAGACAAGCTTGCTCATCATGGCGTAGAGCAGTGCGGCAGATTCAGCCCGATTTGCTTCAGCCAGTGGTTTGACTTCACCATTATAACCACTTACGATGCCCAGCTGTACGAGTGTTGATATGCTGTCTCTCGCATAAGCACGTATCTTGCCTTCATCTTTGAATTGAGCAAGCTCACCTGCGGCACTCTGTTGTGTTCCTTCATCAATGATTCCTCCTGCTTCAAGTGCTCTCACTGTTAACACCATCATTTCCTGACGGGTGATCGCAGATTCAGGCAGAAAACGTCCATTCCCGGCTCCATCTGTAATACCAAGGGATCGTGCCACATTAACCGCAGTATAGTATGGCGATTGCTCGGTTACATCCTTAAACGGATCAGCAGCTTCTGCTCTTAATCCTAACGAAGAGACAAGCCACTGTACAAATTGTGCACGTGTCATTTCCTGTTTCGGATGCAGCTGCGTGATTCCCTCGCGATCTGTTGCATCAAGCACACCTCGAACAGCGAGTGCCTCCAACGCTTTCTGTGCCCAAGGTACATCCGTCAGATCAGCAAATGGCGCTTCACTAGACACAACAACATACGTACCAGTCAAAGAAGAAGATGAATCGGAAAAAACAACCTCACCCCGTTTTTCATCAAAAAAGCTTTGTGGCAGTGGTGTTATCTCACCGTTCGGCCCAATCTGCACTGCAATAACTTTATCTGCGGCGATCTCTTTCGATGGAGAATACGGCAATTGCAGTGATATTTTCTGATTCGGCACAAATACTTTATCATTCAGGCTGAACTGAAGCTGTACGCCCTGCGCTGTACCCAAACGATCTGCAGCAGCTTGTGGCAATGCAGTATGAACAAATCTCACAGCAATTGTGCCGTCTTGGGCTCCACCTTTACCAAGCAAGTCAGCAGGAAGCTCAACTGCCCCTATCTCTGATACGATACGGAATATATCGGATGTTTTCAGATCCAGCAATGATGAGACTGGCAGCATCATCTCATAAGCGGACGCTTTCGGAGCCGCCTTCAGATTAAATTCAACCAGACGTGTGCCTTCTCCCGTAAGCGGGGCAGCTTTCACTGCAGCTTCAATAACAGCGGAGTCCACCTTGGACTGTGCAATGCCCTTGGCATCCACGGATGGCTGCAGTTCTACGATCGCGCGATCCGCACCTGTCTGAGGAGAAGCAGGTGATGGCCCAGTACCGGTGTTACCGTTCCCTGTTTGGCCGCCGTTACTGCCCGGATTTGAAGAACCGTTTCCACTCGTACCTCCTGAGCTATTCCCCGTTCCGCCGCCGGAATTGCCTCCTGATCCTCCGCCTGAGTTACCTCCTGGATCAGAGCCGCCAGGTGATGTGGTACGTGCGGGCACTTTGATAGATAATGGAATCGTTAGTGCCTTGCTTCCATCCGAGGCACGTGTAATCTCCAATTCAATGCGCACTGTCGTTTCAGTGGCTGGAAGAATAATCGTACCATCCAGCTTTATGATCGATGGTACAGTGCTGGAATGAATGGATGCTGTGAAACCTTGCGGCAGCACAGGCAGCTTTATTTTGGAAGAAGCAGTTGTTGGCTGTTCAAGGGTTGTTATAGCTGAAGCCACCTCCGCAGCAGACTGCAGGGTTGTTGTCACGGAATACGCATCGGACAGTCCTTTAAGTGAAATACCTGCCTCGTCCAGTGCCTCGACTTTATAATAGTATGTCGTATCTTCAGTCAGCCCGGAATCTGTGTACTCCTGAAGTGCGCCGGAATAGATCGCCTCATAGGAACCCTGCTCCTGATCTGAGCGATAGAGCTTATAGCTTGCTGCGCCTGAAAGTGCATCCCATGCGAGCGTTACAGTGGTAGAAGTAGCAGAAACGCTGTGCAAGCCGCCGTTGCCGTATACGGGAGCTGTTTGATCAGGCTTTACAATCATGATCCAGCTAATCAACGGGTCCTGAGAGGCCGTGTTTCGCACCGTGACGTCAATTTTGCCGCCCGTTACCTCTAAGCCTTTATGTGCTCTTACACTGGCAGGAATATACGTAACTGCCCCTGTATTGGTACCGTTAATCAGAAGATCCGCGCGGCGTGAACTGTTTGTCCACGGATCATTAAATCCCGCGTATACATCATATACACCATTGGGAACATCAAAATTGTAAGTCAGATCCTTGCCTTTGGGCGAATTGCTAACATTACCTCCGTTTAAATAACGCACAGTCGAGAAAATATCTCCCCCGCTCGAGCCGGAAGGTAATGCATCCGCACTCACGTAACCCCATGACCGCCCTTCTGCCGGAGCATACATCTGATCCACCACTCCCGGATGAACCAGCGTATCTGTCATGTAATCACTCATCAGTTTGTAATCCGCTGTCTCATAACCACCACTGTTCACAAAATATAAGGTGTTGTCAGGGATGACATAGACACGAACCGCCTGCGTTTTGTTGTTATACTCAGGTGTCGTGATCTGCAACGTGAGCGGACCCGGCTTGGCAAAATCCTCAGCAGTCATCGCCCGATGATTAATCGTCCATACCGCTGGCGTTGACACCAACTGATCACCATCACGAACCTTCACGGTAGAAGGCAGGGCTGGAACTTCGCCAAGCTTCACCGCCTCTGGCAGCTTATCTACAATATCTACCTTACCCATCGAATTCAGCAGATCGGGAGTCCAGCTGCCATACCACTTGATCGCAATATCCGACCCGATGCCAAATTCAATTGGCAAAAACACATATTTGGCGGCATCATTCGCAAAGTTGCCCCCGTTCCACGTATCCCCCACATAAATAAATTTGCCCTTTGCCGGGTCAACAGGGATGACCGAGGTCGCCTGTGTTCCAAACGCCTTCCCAGGATCAGGATCACTTGAAAGTGTACGGACAAACGGATTGCTCATTGCCGACCAGGGTCCGAAGATATGGTCTGCAACGGTAACTTTATTTTCATTGGGCGCCCACCCTGTAGCCCCTGATGTTAAAATGTAATATTTGCCCTGATATTTAAACATCGCCGGTGCTTCGCGCTGTCCACCCGGGAACACACGCACGTAGTCAACACCATATTCCGCTTGATACACGCTATCGCGAACCGGATTGCCTTTATCATCCGTACGCCCTTCCTTATGCCAGCCTGTGACATCACTGTAATCATCGGTGAGCTTGGAAATATAGAGCGTCAGATTTTCCTCGCTGGAATAGATCAGATAACCTGTGCCATCCTCATCCTTGAATAGTGTCATGTCACGAGCCATGCCCTTATCGCTTGGGAAGTAGTCCTTCTCACCTTCAGGGGCCATGTCCATCCGATAACTTTTCTGATATACAAAAGGTCCTGTCGGTGAGTCACTGATCGCATAACCCGCCTTCGCCTTGCCATAGTTGGCGTTGTTGTTATACGGGTCCTTGTCTCCGTCCATATGGGCCCACATCACGTATTTCTTCGTTTTATCATTGTAAATTACCTTCGGACGCTCGATAATCCGTCCCTTGCGAATGTCTGCCCAAATATCCACGCGATCCTCGCGCCCGGCATACAGCTCTTTAAATAGCGGGTTTGTGTCAAAATCATCCATGGACTGCAGCATCGTAAGAGCCATGCCTTCGTCAGTCCAGTTGAGTAGATCCTTGGAGGAATACACACGTACGCCCATGGCAGGCCAGCCACCTGTATGATATTCCCCATACCAGTAGTACTTTTCGGTTTTTTCATCGTATAAGAAACCTGCGCCATGCGCATCGATCGGTTTGCCGTTCTGATCCGGCCACAGCTGACCAGGCGTTATACTTGTACGTACTGTGGATACACCCAGCGGCACGGAAGCAGGTGTATCCTTGCCATCCACGTTGGCCTGAATCGTATAGAAGTAACCCGTGCCCATCGTCAGACCCGTATCTTGCATCGTGGTTGCATTTCCGGTATAGACTTGCTGATAAGTTCCTGAAGCACTTGTTGCCCTCGACACGGTGTAGGAGACTTCCGATCCTGGCAGTGCATCCCAGCCTAAGGAAACGGACGTATCCGTTACAGCGGAGACAGCAAAGCCTACTGGAGAGTTGAAGTTGTACGTCTGTGCTTCCACCGTGCTGTATGACGATTCACCCGCAGCATTGGTTGCGGTCACCCGATAGCTGTAACTTTTTCCAGGCACAAGCTCCTGATCGGTAAACGACAAGTCGCTGCCTTCATATATCTGTTCATATGATTCTGTTCCCTGTTCAGCCCGAGCGACTCGGTAACCCGTGGCCTTATTCACCGCATCCCAGGTTAGTTTCACACTTGTTGATGTAAGCGCTACTGCTTTCAGATTACCTGGCGCCTGAGGTGCCTCGGCCACGGTTCTGGCTTCAAGCGGAGCTGACCACTGCGACTCGGTTAACCCTCCATAGTTGTAGGCGAGCTTGTAATAATAGGTCGTATCCGAGCTTAACCCCTCGTCCACATAAGCGGATGATGTTACCTGTTTTACTAGAGCGTATCCCCCTTCTCTGGTGTTTGAACGGTACAAATGGTATCCGGTTGCCCCTTCAATCTCTGGCCAATGCAGTGAAACGGAGGTTCCTGTCGCTCCATCACTTGTCAGTTCAGCTTCATTCACACGCGGCGGCTCCGCAATAATCACATCATCAATATGTACGGTCTGCCACTTGTTGCGAATGCCTACGGTACCTGATGCAATTGAGGCATCATTCAGATCAAACACCAATCGGTCCGTTCCGTTATCGACAATGTACGCACGAATGGATGTACCTGAAAGCACCACTTTGAGCGTATACCACGTATTTTTACTAAACGTAAAGTTCGCTGATTTCAGCGTAGTATCCGTACCATTTATTTTTTTGGTGAAAACGAGTTGGTTGTCAGGCACCTTCATCTGAAAATAGTAATAATTGTTCCTGTCCTGAAAGTGCGGCAAAATGCCGGGATACCCCTTGGCTTCTCCTGTATAAAAACGCATGGACACCGTTTTGTCCGCTACGGACTCTCCGGTCGAAATGAAGCCTTCATCCGTACTGTTTTGAAAAAGAACCTGATTAGATGCATCCGCCGGATCCGCTGCCACTTCCCAACTGCCCGAGATGACATTCCATGCAGGTGAAGCCGTATAATCTCCATCGGAAAAATCGTCTTGAATCCACGGGCTGGAACCGGGATTCGAAGCCTCATCTGCGTGGGCTCTGTTCGGGTACATGAACGGTCCTGATGATAAGAGCAGTGCAGCAGATAACAGGACTGAAATTGGCTTTTTCAGTTTATCCAATATCGATTCGCTCCTTTGCAATTTTAATGAAACCGGTTTCATTTAGAGTTAAAAAAAAGACCTGTTTTTCATCTGCCAAGCGCAATCAGCTAACGTTACGGAAGACCGTACCTTTCTTGCCCGTGTCATATCAAAACAGATTTTTTCACCTGCGCAATGTAACCGCTTTCTAAACATAGAATATCGTTTGCTTTTCAGACTGTCAACCATTCTTTTGTCCTATTTAGCGCTTCACGTGGATGCGACAAAAAACGCGTATTGCACCTGCTGTTAGCAAGTAAAATACGCGTCCTCGTTATAATATAGCTATTTTTTAAGCAGTTTTATTTTCGCTAAACCTACTTATACTTTTGCTAAGCTGCTTTTTTGCTCAACCGCTTGCCCGATTAGAATACTTTGGTTGTCCACGACTCACAGTTCCAAGTGTCTGTCACGACATCGCGATAAAATTCCGGTTCGTGCGAGATCAGCAGGATGCTGCCTTTGTACGCCTGCAGTGCACGTTTCAGCTCATCCTTCGCATCGACATCCAGGTGGTTTGTCGGCTCATCGAGCACCAGCAGGTTAGTTTCGTTGTTGATCAGCTTGCACAGACGTACTTTGGCTTTTTCGCCGCCGCTGAGGACAGCAACCTTGCTCTCAATGTGTTTGGTCGTAAGTCCACATTTCGCAAGAGCGGCACGTACTTCAAACTGGGTATAGGAAGGGAACTCCTGCCAGATTTCTTCAATACAAGTATTGTAGTTCGCATCCTTCATCTCCTGCTGGAAATAACCGATTTCAAGGTTTTCACCGCGTTGAACGCTTCCTTCCAAAGGCTGGATTTCACCCAGGATGCTGCGCATCAGTGTTGTTTTACCGATACCGTTGGCACCGACAAGTGCAATCTTCTGCCCGCGCTCCATACGAAGATCCAGCGGTCTGGACAGCGGCTCGTTATATCCGATCACAAGACCTTTGGTTTCAAAAATAAGCTTGCCGGATGTTCTGGCATCACGGAAGTTAAACTGTGGCTTCGGTTTCTCTTTGGCCAGTTCGATAACGTCCATCTTGTCGAGCTTTTTCTGTCTGGACATCGCCATGTTCCGGGTGGCTACGCTGGCTTTGTTCCGCGCTACGAAGTCTTTCAGATCGGCAATCTCTTGCTGTTGACGCTTGTACGCCGACTCCAGCTGCTGCTTCTTCATCTCATATACTTCCTGGAAATGGTTGTAGTCACCCACATAACGGGTCAGGTCCTGATTTTCCATATGGTATATGAGGTTGATTACGCTGTTCAGGAATGGAATATCGTGTGAGATCAGAATGAAGGCATTCTCATATTCCTGCAAGTAACGCTTCAGCCACTCAATGTGCTGTTCATCCAGATAGTTGGTCGGCTCGTCCAGGAGCAGAATATCCGGTTTTTCCAGCAAAAGCTTGGCGAGCAGAACCTTGGTCCGCTGTCCACCGCTCAGATCGTTGACGTCTTTGTCCAGACCGATATCGGTCAAGCCCAGACCACGTGCGGTTTCATCGACTTTTGCATCGATCATGTAAAAATCCTGGTTGGTCAGTGTATCCTGAATGGTACCAACGTCCTCCAAGAGCTGCTCCAGCTCTTCAGGCGTAACATCGCCCATTTTGCCATACATTTCGTTCATTTCCTGCTCCATGTCGAACAGGTACTGGAATGCACTGCGCAGTACATCGCGAATCGATTGTCCCTTGCTCAGCACCGCATGCTGGTCGAGATAGCCAACACGCATCCGTTTGGACCATTCCACTTTCCCCTCGTCCGGCTGCAGCTTGCCTGTAATAATATTCATGAAGGTGGATTTACCTTCGCCATTCGCCCCGATCAGACCAATATGCTCACCCTTGAGCAGGCGGAATGACACATCGTTAAAGATAGCACGGTCACCAAAACCGTGACTTAATTTTTCTACATTTAATATACTCATTCATGGCACCTTTTCTATATAGACTTAATTCTTTGTATATTATAAGCGTTATCTCCCGCACAACTCAACGCCCTATTTTAAAATAGTTGCATTTGCCTTATGCCTGCGTATAGGGTAAAATTTTGCCTTAGCTGAAATGCAACCATTATTATAGAACGGAGCTCTCCAGTGAGAGCATCAGGTGAATGCGATGATTGAAGTAAGACAGTCCAGGCTGGGCGACGGCGGTGAATTTAACCGCGGGGTGTTCGCCACAGTTGATATTGCCAAAGGCCAGTTAATCCACCAGGCACCCGTTGTGCCTTATCCGAATGAAGATCACGAGCATATTGAGAAAACCATTCTGGAGGATTACGTTTTCGAATACGGTGCCAATCATACCGCCATCCTGCTGGGTTACGGCAGCTTGATCAACCATTCGTATGAGCCTAACGCCACGTACGATATTAATTTTGAAAATCACACCTTTGATTTCTATGCCTATACCGATATCAAGGCTGGTGAGGAAATTCTCATTAACTATAACGGTGAGGAAGATAACATGGACCCGCTGTGGTTCCTGGATGATTATGAAGAACGTATGCGGGAGATGCAGGAGCAGGAAGAAACGGAAGAGTCGCCTAAGAGCGAACAACCGGATGAAGACTCCGGGAAGAAGTAACCGGGAAGTGTAAGGAGAGGTAGCAAAAGAAACTCATACTTGAACTTGATAGCTGATACGCACATGATCCACACATGTATCCACTTATACACGCCACTCAAGTGCATTGTACGAATGGTACGAAAAGAAGCAAGTTTCCCAGGGGAACTTGCTTCTTTGTCTGCGTGGGGAGTCTTTTGAAATTCGTTGCTTTATCTGCATGGAAATTCATCAACATCCCTTGGAATACCATTCAATCATTGGTGGAAATCGCAACGATTCCGCTTCTTTTCCTTGAGCCGCAGGATTTCATTTTCTCCAGAACATCAAACCTGTCTTTAGGGCATGTCTGAAAACGCTGAAGAAAGCCAATTCTACCGAATTTCCGTTCCAAACAAGGAATTTTCCCGCTTTTCCCGCAGGCGTGCCGGGGTACGTCAAGGCAAATGGACGTAAGCTGAGGCAAAAAGGGGATAAAAGATAAACCTCAGCAGGTTTCAAGACACGCCCTTAATCACAAGTCGGTGGATCGGTATGCAGGTCTTCATCAGGTGCAGTATAGGCCCATCTTGTAAAAGCAACCTCAAACCCCGCTCGCTTGGGCGAGCAAAGGAATGGTCCTGCCTGCTTGTGCTCAGGATAAGCAAATCTAGCCACACGTATCGTACGCCATGGATGCTCATCCGTCCGCGCGCGAATGACAACGGACTCCTGATGGTACGAAGCGCGAATCGTTACAATCCGTCCTCCCCACTCCGGTACAGGAGACAGCGACCAATCGGAAAACTGGTCTGTAACTACAGCCCCAACATGCACAACACCATCGTTCACTTCAACTCCGGCTTTGATCCACTGATGCTCTGCATGCCACAACATCAAACCTGCCTGATCATATAGCTCCGTGAATGAACTCAGATCAAACGATACCTCCACTGCCTCTGAACCATCCCAAGGAGCAAGCATCGCATGTCCATTCCGATGGCAGAAGCCGTAAAACGTCTCTTCCCAAAAATCACTGCCCTCCTGCGCCTGTACAAGCAAGCACTCTCCGTCATGCCGGGTATGAACCGGCTCGGTTGTCCATTTTCCTTGATGAAGCTGAACAAAATTGGATGACATCGTGTTGTTCCACCCTTTCTTCTATTGTATGTATACGTGTTTGTGCATGTATAACCTATTCGACATCTGGGTTAGACTTCCCTCGTACTTTCAGGCATATTTGACGGAACACCTCGCCTTCAGACTATGAAAGAGTGAACAATGTTTTCACTTTCGACAAAGTGGTATAATACCACTAGAAGCAACATTTATTTTCCAACTGACTACAATGTTCATCAATAGAGGAGTGAAATGATATGCATATTCAAATTACAGATCTGGCTGCCCAACGTTTAACGGAGAGCTTGAACGATCAGCCCGGATATTTCAAAGTATTTTACGATATGGAAGGCTGCGGATGCAACGGTGTTGTCGTGCTGCTTATTGTAGATGAACCGGCTGCGCTGGATGAGCAAATTGAAACGAATTTTGTTCCGTTCTACGTGGACCCCAAGCACCAGCTCAATCTCGAATCCAGCATGAAGCTGGATGCACAGGCAAACTATCCCGCCTACACATTGAGTAGTGACTCCGGTGTGATCAGCAGCAATCTCAGACTTCGTGATGCGCGTGCAGTCGCTGTTGGAACAGCAAACGCTTCTGACGCTTGCAGCCTATAAATAGAAGCAGTATATTCTCTGCTTTTCATGCACCAATCTCTAATGTTCACGCACCAATAACTTATCTATTCTCTACTTTTCATGCATCATAATGTACCTGTTCCTACCTTTCATGCACCAATAAATTACATCGGCATCGCTAACATTATCTATATCTATATCTATATCTATATCTATATCTGTATCTATATCTGTATGTACCTAATTTCTATAACTATATCTAGGCTACATCTACATTTACATCTACATCGGCGTTAGTCGCCATAACCGTAATATTACCTTCACCAGTTATAATAACAACATCTACACTGGAATCCGACATCGGGTCCAACGTGTCCAAATTCTAACGATCCCCAGAAGCCTTATTTAGCCGAAAATGAACCGATTGAAAATCTAACGATTCACAGTAACGTTATTTCGCTTGAAAACCGCATTCGCGGTTGAAAATGGAGCTATTTTCCCCAAATAAGCTCTCCAGGGATCGTTAGAATTTCAGAACGCGTAAAAAGCGGCAAATAGCGTCTCTGGGAATCGTTAGATTTGTGCAACCTCACTCCGCTGTATTGTTTACAAGTCAGAAACATTTGGAGAACCTATGGATATATTCCTCAAGTATACTTGGTTTATAGATTGATATATTCCAAGGAGGAACATCCAACATGTCATCATTTACTCGTAAATCCATCATATCCACGATGCTGATCGGCTCTGTGCTTGCAGGCACAGCCTTTACGGCACTTCCAATGAATCAGTTCCTTACTCCGGTGGCTTCTGCCGCAAGCTCAAGCTTCTCACAATTTCTGCATGACAATGCGCCAAGCCGTACGGTCACCACGAACAGCAAAGGTGTGGCTACCGTAACCAATCTCTCCAGCACGGTTGTGCTTGTGAATAAAAAAAGAAATCTGCCGTCCACCTATGAACCCAAGGATCTGGTTGTACCGAACATTCCATTCAGCTTCTCCGGCTCCAGTCCGAAAAAGCAAATGCGTAAAGTTGCTGCATCAGCTATAGAGAAGCTGTTTGCCGCGGCTAAAAAAGATGGCGTTGATATCAAAGCCGTATCCGGTTATCGTTCATACGCTACCCAAAAATCAATTTTTGACCGCAATGCCAGCATTAAAGGTGAAGCTGTAGCGAATAAAACCAGCGCCCGCCCCGGGCAAAGTGAGCATCAAACCGGGCTTGCAATGGATATTTCCAGCGCGTCAGCAGGTTATGACCTGCAGCAGAGCTTCGGCAACACCAAAGAAGGCAAATGGCTGAAAGCCAATGCCCACAAGTATGGTTTTATTATCCGTTACGGCAAGGATCAGGAGAAATTAACCGGGTACTCTTATGAACCGTGGCATGTCCGTTATGTAGGGGTATACATTGCAGGGGAGATTACCAGCCAAAAACTGACACTGGAACAGTATCTGGAACGGACAAAATAAGAAATTATCGCTGCTCAATGCAGGATTTTATGTGACTGATCCATGTCAGCCGGCTACCAGACACACTTAGAAATGTGGAAAAGAAATCAGGAAGATGGGGAATTACTGCCCCCTTTCCCAATTCCGATCTAAACTCCGGCAATACGCCGGAATAACATCGGAAGCCGTTTGACGCCTTCGGTTCCCGCCCACGTACTTGCTCCTGCGAGCAAATCGTTATGGCACACATAAAAGGCCATTTTGTATACAAGATAACCCAGTATGAATTCGACTACGAGAAACCGTTTAACGGCAGAGGATTCGATTACATATACGCGAAATTCTTGATGATTCCATGCTGACTTGAATCTGCGGACCAATGCTTCCATGACTCACCTCGGCTGTTTTTTATTTCTAGCGTATGGCGAGCACATCTTGTCTTATTCAAAAATAATACTTACATAAAGTAATTAAGTATGCTATATTCACTTTAGGAACAAGCAAATTATACATAAGTGAGGGAAACAACCATGAGCGAACTGGATCAGTTAATTAAAAATCGTAGATCAGCTGTTATTTTTGAAGAAGGCATTGAAATTTCAGAATCGGAACTGGAAGACATGTTTGCATTGAATAAATTTGCTCCGTCTGCATTTAATTTGCAGCATACACACTACCTTGTCTTGACCGATGCAGATCAGAAGGACAAAGTATATGAAGCTTCCCAGCAATATAAAGTGAAAACGGCGTCCGCAGTGATCGTGGTGCTTGGTGATGTTAACGCACATCATCATATTCGCACCATCAATGAGGGATTGCTCAATCTCGGTGCATTGACACCATTCCAATATGAGCAGGAATCCCAAAGTGTGACGGAATTCTACGAAACGCGGGGCAGATTTTTTCAACGTGAGGATGCAATCCGCAACGCTAGCCTGTCCGCTATGCAATTTATGCTGATTGCACAAGATCGCGGCTGGGATACCTGTCCAATGATTGGTTTTGACGCCGAGGAGCTGCAGCGGAGCCTGAACATTCCTGACCATTACGTACCAGCGATGCTGATCACTATTGGCAAAAAGTCGGAAGCCAAGCAGCGCCCGCGCGGATACCGCAAGCCGATTCACGAATATGTCAGCTTTAATAAAATGAACGCTGAATAAATGATGATGTGAGTGAATCAAGTTATTCGAATAATTGATAAGAAAAGCCACGTAACCGTGGCTTTTTTGGGCGTTACATTCAACTACATATAATATATCTACTACATAGACGACTACTTTTTCTGCTTCTTCTTCAAATTCTGCTTCTTGCTCTACACCTGCATGAAATGTCTGCAAAATGCATCGTCTCATCCTATGCGAACCTTAATGTGATCTCCATCCTGCGGATTCTCGGCTCAATACATTTCGTAGATTAATTCATCCGAAAGCTCAAGCTGCTCATCAAATTCCACGTAGATATAGAGCTGTCCGCCAGGTGTTTCCCCTGCATCAAAGCCAAGCCTCAGACTTCCATCCGCTTGAAATACTGCATCAGCAAACACAAGCTCACTTACATCTTCATCAGGATTAGCCTTACCGATGACATGAAGTGCACGTTCGCGCAACTCCGGCCACTGCTCCCATGCGGCTTCGATATAAGGACACAATGCCTCCATAGATGATTTGGTCTTGATCTCGGCAGTAACACGGAGTTCCCGTCCCTCCTCCCGCCAATCCATATAGTACAGGGTCATTTCGTTATCATAATGAAATGTTCCCATCCCCTGAACTTCATGATCGGGCTCAACGATCAGATTATCCCCATATTGAATGTTCTCCAGCTTGCCGTTATGGCTGACATCAAGCGATTTCAGTTTATTTTCAGAGCAGTAAAGCTCTGCTAATTCCGTATTGTGACGCAAGTCGAGCTCGCGGATATGATTGTTGAAGCAGCGCAGGCTTTCCAGCAGCGGATTGCCGCTAAGGTCCAAGCTTTTGAGGTGGTTATGGTGACAGCGCAGCTCAAGCAGAGCAGGACACCCTGTTACGTCAAGCTGCATCAGCTCATTGTTCGCACAATCCAGGTGCACCAGTTGGTTATTACTCGTTACATCCAGTGAGAAAAGAGTGTTGTAGCTGCAAGCGAGTCTCTGAAGCTGCCTCAATGACGTTGTATCGATTTTAGACAGCTGGTTCCAGTGGCACTCAAGCGACTCCAGCTTGTAATTCTGTGACAAATCCAGTTTACGCAGTCGATTAAAGGAGCAATCCAGCACCTCCAGCTCCTCATTAGACTGTAGGTGCAGCTCAAGCAGCTGATTTTCTCTGCATAATAACGTTGTCAGACGCAGATTATGTTCCATATTTAAGCTTGTCAACGCGTTATATGAGCAATCCAGCATGTTAAGCTCACGGAAATATTCAATGCCATCAAGGCTCCTTATACCCACTTTGGGAAGCTCTAACGCGTGTACCTCACAAACGTCCTGTTCCTGAATATATTCTCGCTTGTTACAAAATTGTTCTAATATGTACTGCCTGAAATGCTCATCTGTAAAGGCACTTGTGATATCACTACTCATCGGCCAAATCTCCTCCCCCACCACTTCTTATTCAGTCGTATTAACGCTTGTCTGCATTCTATTCTATGGGCAAGAGAAGAGGTTTTCAATGATACGGAATGATCAATTTGGTATTACATTTGCCTTAGTAGCCAACGTTTGATCCAATTTGTCAAAAAAGATTATGCAAATATTTTTATAACATGTTAGCATTCTTCAAGTAAGCCACTTAACATAAAAAGGGATGATATATGTGAGCCTGAATGAGATGTATGTTGAACTGCTTGCCTCCGTCACAATCGCTTATGTGCGTCAAGTTGGACCATATGGCCCCTCCAATCGTAAGGCGATGGAAAAACTTAAACAATGGGCAGATCGAAATCACTTGCTTGACGCACAAGCAACATTGCTTGGTATTCCTCAGGATGATCCATCATCAACACCCCCGCAGCACTGCCGATACGATGCTTGTATTGTGCTTGATCACGATTATCATTTCAAAAAAGAAAATGACCCTGCCATTCACATAGGTACCTTTGCCGGAGGACACTACTTGATCTGCATCGTTCCGCACACGGCTGAAGGCGTTCGGAATGCCTGGAATGAGATCATTGCACATGTTCATGCAAAGGGAATTCAGATGGGTCGCAAACCGATGATCGAGAGATATCGTGCACATCTGCTGGGTCAGCATCTATGTGAGCTTTGTATTCCTATAACAACGAATTGATACTTTTATTGAAAAGTTGATGCTGCCTCACTTGAGGATACGCATAACGGGATATCTTTTTCATTCATTAGAAGACATCCACTCCCACTCCGTATGCAAGCCAGCAAATCAAGATAACAAAAAAGTGACTTCGAATTCGAAGTCACTTTCCTATCGTCATTCCTTAAAATGCCCAGTTCCCTTTGCGGAATACAGGTTCAATTGTGCCGTCCTGCAGCTCTCCGTCGATATCCAGCTCCGCCGAACCAATCATGAAATCGACATGTGTTAGACTGACGTTGCATTCATGCTTCAGCAGTTCCTCATTGGACATCGTTGTACCATCCTTCATATTAAACGGATAGGCACTTCCAACCGCCAGATGGCAGGATGCATTTTCGTCAATGCCGGTATTGTAGAAAATACGGTTCAGATTGGAGATCGGGGAATGATGCGGCACCAGTGCCACCTCGCCCAAATAACGCGCGCCTTCGTCTGTCGCAAACAGATTTTTCAAATGCTCTTCACCTGAAGCCGCTGTGTATGCAACAACCTGACCATCCTTAAACGTAATACGCATCTGATCGACCAGCTGCCCGTTCAGGTTCAGTGGCATGGTGCTGCTCACATAACCGTTCACGCCGCTGCGCTTGGGCATCGTAAATACCTCTTCGGTCGGCATGTTCGGCACCGTATATACCCCTTGTTTGTTTTCACTTCCGCCGCCGCCCCAGATATGATTGTGCACCAGTTCAATTTTCAGATCGGTTCCTGGTGCGCGATAGTGCAGGCTCTTGTAATTTTTCTGATTCAGCAATTCGCTCATCTTGGTCAGCGTTTCCAGATGCTCTCTCCAGTTCTGTACAGCATCCCCGCCATCCACACGATTCATCTTGAAAATGGTATCCCACATCACACGAATGCGATCCTCTTCAGGAATATCGGCAAATACTTTGTTCGCCCACGCCTTCGTTGGCGCCTTGATCAGACACCAGCTAATCTCATGGTTACGTGTGTATTTGGCATATCCTTTGCGCGCTTCTGCTGCTGCTTTGGTAGCACGTGACACTTTGGTGGCTTCGATGCCATTGTACAGATCCGGGTCCGGTACTTTGATCGTCAGCGTAGCCCCGCCAGCTTCGGCGAATCGTTCCATCATGTCGCCCTTCCAGGCAGGATAATAGTCAAAGCTGTCGTCCGATCCGTGTTCAAACCGGCTGCGTGTAATTGTGTCGTCTTCCAGATCGACCTGTACATAATTCGCTCCCGCAGCGTACGCCTTTTCAACAATCAGACGGGTAAATTCCAGTGTTTCTACAGGAGCTGTCACCAGCAGGTCTTGTCCCTTCTGAATGTTGACACCTACTCTGACCACCAGTTCAGCGTATTGCTCCAATGATTTTGCAAAAGACTGCTCAAATGAACTCATATGTTATTCACTCCTGCTTGAATTAGTTTCTATATGCTATGCGTTGCGTTTTTCCTGCTCACGAAGTTCTATACGGCGGATCTTGCCTGAATTGGTCTTGGGCAGATCCGACACAAATTCAATTTTACGCGGATATTTATAGGGTGCGGTCCATTCCTTCACATGTCTTTGCAGCTCATGTGCAAGCTCTGTCGATGCTTGGGACGCGTCTCTCAGCACAACGAAAGCTTTGACAACATTGCCGCGAATCTCATCCGGGCTTGCCACGACGGCACATTCCTTCACGCTGGCATGTTTCATCAGTGCTTCCTCTACCTCGAACGGACCAATGGTGTACCCCGAGCTGATGATAATATCATCACTTCGGCCCTCAAACCAGAAGTACCCTTCCTCGTCTTTGCTCGCCCGGTCACCTGTGACAAAATATTCACCGCGCTGATTTGCTTCCTTTCGTCCTTCATCCTGATAATACGCACGGAACAGGGCTGGCATGTCCTTATGCACTGCAATATCTCCAACCTCGCCCGCAGGCAGCGGCTGGCCATCCTCACCAATAATCTCGATCAGGCCCGGTGTAATCGACTGTCCCATCGAACCGATACGCACAGGCGCATCCTTCAGGCTGCCGATTAACAGCGTGCTTTCCGTCTGCCCGTATCCATCCCGAATCGTGAGATCGAAATGCCTCTGGAATATCTCAATCACTTCCTGATTGAGCGGTTCTCCCGCAGATACCGCGCTGCGCAGATGGGATAGATCATAATGTCCAAGATCATCCGTCTTGGCCATCAGACGATATTCCGTTGGCGTGCAGCAAAGCACGTTAATCTGATGCTCCTGCATCAGCTCCAGATAACGCTTCGGCTGGAATGAGCCGTTGTATACCAGACCTGTAGCCCCTCTGCCGAGCACGGACAGGAATGGGCTCCAGATCCATTTTTGCCAACCGGGTGCGGCTGTTGCCCATACGGTATCCGACGGCTGGATGTCCAGCCATAATGACGATGCAATTCGCAGGTGAGCATACCCCCAGCCGTGACTGTGCACAACACCTTTCGGATTACCCGTTGTACCCGACGTATACGCCAGAATAGCCATATCATCACGATGTGTCTGAACAGCGGTTATCTCTTCCGGCTGGTTCTGCATCAACTGATGCACGTTAACCCAGTCTGCCCCCGGTACGTTGTAGTCTCCGTTTGGAGATGCAACGATGCGATGCGCAAGCGCTGGCAGATCGGAATCCATTTTTTCCACTTCAGCTGTTGTTTCAGACCATACGATCACTGCACGAGCGGATGAATGCCGCAAACGGTACTCCAAATCCTTGGCACGCAGCATCTCGGATGACGGAATGACCGCAATGCCCAGCTTCAAGCAAGCAATGTATATGACATAGGCAATGATACGGCGTGGTACCATGACCAGCACCCGATCACCTTTCACCAGTCCAAGCTCACGCAGCCCTCCGGCCAGACGGTTAGCCTGTTTCAATAATTCACCGTACGTAATTTCTTCTACTTCCTTCTGATCGCTGAGCCATCTAAGTGCAATCCGGTCTGGCGGGTGATTCTCCATCTCGGATGTCAGGTTATAGGTTTCAGGCGAAATCCATTGTTCAAAATTCACATGGAGCCTCTCCTTTGTCATTCAAATATATAGCATCTTTATATTATACATTAAATCCTAGGACCAGGTACTATGAACAACATAACTTTTTTTATAAAAGGGAGCAATGCTCTGTTTCACGAACTCATTCCGAATCTTCCGCTCTCACTGGCATATATGCGGAAGGTGTTAACACCTCGCTCTCAATTACAATCGCCGTCAAACCCGTCTCCGATTTGGTTTCATGCCATTCCCCTTTTTCCCAGAAAACAGCTTCTCCTGCCTTCACATGTACAGCCGAGTTGTGCCCGCTTCTCACTTGTCCTGCTCCCGACACGATTACCATCAGCTGCGGGCAGACCGCCTCATGGTACCCGACAACACCATTAACCGGCAGATGCATACAGCCTACATGTGCGTTCTCGCTCGTCTGAATGATACGAGACATCACAAAATCAGAATCGAACTTCGTGATGTGCTTGCCGCTCTCCTGATCAAAACGATAGATCTGCATTACATCGTTCCCCTCTCCAGTGGCGAATTATTCCAGTATAAAGATAATCCGGCACCAGCGCCAGTTCTTCCTCAGACCTTCTTCCTCTGTTCAAAACAAAATACAAAAAAAGCACCTTTTCTCCCAAAGAAAAGGTGCTCGTTATTCTCACTATTCAATTACCAAGGATAATTACCGATTCCAGCCAAGGCAGCTTCGATGTCGTTCAGCTCTTCAGCTGTGAGTTCAGGTGCCTTGAGCGCGACTACATTTTCTTCAATCTGAGAGACCCGACTGGCTCCGATTAACGCAGACGTTACCCGATTCCCTCGCAGCACCCAGTTCAGTGCAAGCTGGGAAATTGTCTGTTCTCTCCGTTCGGCCACCGCCTGCAGCGCTTCGAATTTGGCGATGCGTTCATCGGTGTACGATTCTGGCTTCAGATTACCTGTTGGATTCGCTCGTTCCGCCTTGATCTTGTCCACATATTTATTGGTTAGCTGCCCGCGCCCAAGCGGACAGAAGGCAATGGAGCCTACACCTTGCTCGTGCAGCACATCCTGCAGTCCGTCCTCGATCCAGCGATTCAACATTGAATAGTTCGGCTGATGAACAAGACATGGCGTGCCCAGACGACGCAGAATCGTCACCGCTTCCCGGGTCTGCTCTGCATTATAGTTGGACAAGCCCACATAGAGCGCTTTCCCCTGCCGTACGATATGATCCAGTGCCGTCATCGTTTCTTCCAGCGGTGTCTCCGGGTCCGGACGGTGATGATAGAAAATATCGACATAGTCCAGTCCCATACGCCGCAAGCTTTGATCCAGACTGGCAATCAGATTTTTGCGGGAACCCCACTCGCCATAAGGACCGCTCCACATATGATAGCCTGCTTTGGAAGAGATCAGCAGCTCATCCCGGTAAGGACGCAGATGTTTGTGATAGATCACACCGAAGTTCTCTTCCGCTGAGCCCGGGGGCGGACCATAGTTGTTCGCCAGATCAAAATGGGTAATGCCCAGATCGAATGCACGTAAAATCATCTCTTCCTGAATATCAAGCGTGCGGTTGCCTCCAAAATTCTGCCATAAGCCAAGCGCGATCTGCGGCAGTTTAATGCCGGACTTCCCTGAGCGTGCATAATTCATGTCATCATATCGTTGTTCACTTGCAATATAGGGCATCGTTATTCACTCTTTTCTTTTCTGTAAGGTTGGTTGATCCGTTGATACCCCTATATCTTAGCCATTTTGCCAGGGGAACGATATGGTTTATCGCTACAATGATATAGAAAAATGATCGTTATCATCTATTTCAGTCTTTAAATAAAGCAACACTCTAACAATCATATATGTTAAAATGCAAGAATCAACTCTCACATACAGGAGTGAAACTCGTGATTACGTATATGTTCAAAAACACTCATTTTCAGGAGCTGCAGCTGCTTCATTATGGAACAGAGGCTTGCACCCCTGGCCACCACTTCGGCCCAGCCATGCGAGATTATTATAAGATTCACTATGTATTGAACGGCAAAGGCACGTTTGAAGCAGCGGGTACGACCTATCATCTCCGCAAGGGCCAGGGTTTCCTCATCGTGCCTCACTCTGTTGTGCATTATCAGGCCGATCTTCATGATCCGTGGGAGTACAGCTGGGTTGCCTTTCAAGGCACGCATAGTTCTTCCTTTCTTGAGCAGGCTTGTTTAACTGAGCAGCAGCCGATCTTTGATCTTGGGGACGAAGACGATGAGATGCGCTCTTGTCTGCACCGAATGATTCATTCCCGCACAACCCACAAGGGCTGGGAGATCAGCCTGACGGGATGGCTGTATCAGTTTTTCGCTATTCTGATCGATCATGCGCATAACGAAAATTTGCAGACCGCTGCAGAGCATGGCAAAGATTTATACGTTACCCAAGTGATGGATTTTATTGAAATGAACTATGCCAACGCAATCACGGTTCAATCCATTGCCTCGCATATCGGTTTACAGCGCAGTTATTTATGCTCACTCTTCAAGGATCAAATCGGCAGCAGCATCCAATCTTATCTTGTGCATTACCGCATGCGCAGAGCAGCCGAATTAACGATGGATCTGAACCTCAGCATCGGTGATATCGCACGTTCCGTCGGTTATACAGACCAGCTTCTTTTCTCCAAAATGTTCAAAAAGGTTATGGGCGAAGCTCCAACTCATTATCGCAAAAAGAAAGCAGCAGCTTCTATGTAGGTTATCTACAAAGAAGCTGCTGCTTGAAATGGAACACATTTACACGTAGTCAAAACCAATGACACGTTTACACATTGTCAGGCATGGCAATGCCTACAACCTGTACTTTAACCTCTTTTACCATCACACCTGCCAGCTGCTCAACGGCCTGCTGTACATTGTGCTGCAGGTCGTGGCACACTTCATGCATTTTGCGGCCATACTGCACATTAATGCGCAGTTGAATCGACGCTTCATCATTTTGAATATGTACGTCAATCCCTTTTTGCATGCTCTTGCCGCTGATGCTTTTGGCAAGCCCTTCCGTCAAACCGACAGACATGGATGATACGCCTTCCGTCGTCTGCGCAGCCATAGCCACAATTTTGGACACCACATCATTGGAAATATGGATGGTTCCCAGCTGAACTGGAGGTGCAATATATTCCGCTTCCGGAGCATTTGTTTCGATAATTTCAGACATAAGTTCATCTCCTTATGATCTTTTAATTTTAATACGCAAGCATGGATGCCTTCTCTTCTATTCTACCACGGTTTGCGAGCAGTTACATTTCTACCCCTATCGGGTCTACAAAGCATACTAGGCATTCTGCCACTTTTCCTTAATGAACATCTGATAGATTCGAACCAGCACGATTTTCACAATCATATATACCGGAATAATAATGAGAATTGCGATAATTCCGCCCAAATCCCCGGCACCCAGAACAAGAATAATCGTTGTCAGCGGGTGGATATCCAGCTTTTTACCGAATACGTATGGCGCAACGAGATTATCCTGAATCTGCTGGGATACCAGGATGATAACAAGTGACCAGAGGGCAACCGACGGCGATACGACCAGACCCATGATGACAATCGGGATAGAGGAGACGATGGCTCCAATAAACGGCACAAAGTTCATAATGACCGCCACCACGGTGAGCAACAGGGCATATGGCAAGCCAATAAACAAAAAGCCAATGTACATCAGCACACCCAAGGCCAGATTGACGAGCACGCGACCCACTATAAATCCACTCAGGGCCTGATCAATCTCAAGGACCACTTCGCGGCTGTCCTTCTGGAAACGTTTGGGAGCGATGTTGATCAGTCTGCGACCGAAGAGCCTGTCCTGCTTCAGCATGTAGAAAAGAATAATCGGAAAAGTAAACAGGATGATCGCAAAGCTGGAAATCAGCGAAATAAATCCGCTCACATAGTTGGTTACAAACGTAAAGCCCTTATTCACATACTCTGTAACCTGGGACAATGGAGTAGAGCCATTCGGAAACAGCGCTTGAATCGCTCCGTTCTGCTCCAATTGTTGCAATTGCAGACTAAGGGAATGCAGCAGATTTGGAGCGTTCTCCACCAGATTTACCAGCTGCTCCCGCAGAGACGGCCACAAGCCTACGATAAATGCTACACCCAGCATAACAGCTACGATGTAGATCAGCAGAATACTTAATGTACGATTGAGATATTTTAACTTTTCCATGTAATTCACGAGCGGCCGCAGCAAATAATAAAAAAATACAGATAACATCATCGGCACGGTAATCACAGTCACCATCGTAACCAGCGGCTGAAAGATAAAGCTCACTCGGGATAATAAATAGATATTAACCAATACTAGGGCCAGTGCAATACTGAACCTGACAAAAGAATTGCCTTTAAACAATCGTTTCCCCTCCACATCTCTGTTCCTCTTCTATGAATCATTATTCTCTCTATTATTATTACTATATATCAGATCCCTCCATTCCTACTATCCCCCTCTATCTTAAATCTTTCTTACTTAAAAATAAAAAGAAGCCCCGACCTGCCGGCCAAGGCTGATAAAAAGCGTGAAACGCATAAGTTAAATTTCTACTTTACACAGTAGCTTCACACCAGCTTCGAATACATATGACGCAGGTAGCGCCAGCGTACCAGTGCAAAGAAGATAATCTGCATCGAGACAAACACCATAAAAATTTGAAGGCTGTGTTCCAGAACAGAGAACTGAACCAGCTGATAGAGCGCCGCAAATGCCACCGAGCTGTGAATCAATGCCACCAGAAGCGGCAGGAAAAACATGAGCACGAGCTGTCTTGTTACGATTTTGCGCAGCTCAAGCCGACTAAGCCCCATTTTACCAATCATACGATACTGTGCCTCATCCCGCTCCAGGTCGGCATAAAGTCTGAAATAAGTGAAGCTCGCAGCAAAGGTGAAGAAAACAATACCAATCAAACCGCTGACAATCAGAATAATGCCATTGGTCTGTTTGTTATTCAGCCAGTCTACGACTAGAGAACTGAAGTCAACATATCCCTTTTCCGGAGGGTCCTTTTGAATCGAATCAAGCAATTCCGGAGCAAAACTGCGTGTCGCCATCCAGTCTTTTACTACAAAAAATGTGGTCTGATTGGAGTAAAAATCAACATCCATCCCGATCTCTGCAATATATGCCTCTCGAATTTTTGAATACATGTCATCAGAAACAATGTAGACACCAGTCTCACTATCAATCGGAATCACAATATCGGTTGCCGGTGGCAGCATCTGCACTTGTGCATGCTGTTCACCAACATACAAATCAGCGGAGTATGGGTAACTGTCCTCTTTTGTATCTAACAGTTTTTTGCGTGCAGCAATATTGGGTGCTGTATTAAACGCCAGATCATTGCGATCCAGCACCCTTTCTTCATAACCAAGTGCTTTAGCAAGACGATTATATTCACTCAGTTTTATGATGTAGTTGTTATTGTTCTCATAAAGCAACTGGTAACTGCCTTTCACATAAGGAACTTCATGATCAACGAGCGTCTCTTCAATCTTACGCATATGACGATCAACGACAGCTGAATCCGTATCGCCTGAATTCACATAGGTAAACGCATACGGATTGGTCATGGAAGACAGCCTTGGATCACCTATAGTCAGCATGCTGCCGATGCCCGTAAACGCCGAGGCAGAGATGACACTGACCATGAAAAACATTACCGCGTTATCCTTCATGCGATACGTAAGCTCGGACAGAAGGAGCAGATTGGTTTTACGTAAAAATAACCCTTCATTCCTTTTCAGTGCCCGAATGACATACACGCTAAGCTGTGTAAACAATAGATACGTACCTGCAATGACACTAAGCACACTGCCAAAAAGCAAAGGGAAAATATACGAACCCCAGGCAAAAATAAATACCCCTGTGTATCCTCCACCAATTAATACAACCGAGAGCAGCGAAAGCAAGCGTGATGCCTTAGGTTCAGGCTTCGGTTTTTCCTCCGATTTCACGAGCTCGATTAACGTCCCCTTGCGGATCAGCAGCGATGAGCATAATGCAATAATCACAAAGAGCAGCAGAAATGCCCCTGCGGTCAGAACGATGCCTTTTAGTGGAAAATAAAATCTCAGACTGTTCTCTACAGCCAGCATGGAACCGCAGATTAACAAAACAAGTTTGCCGAAAATCAGGCCAAGCCCGATGCCCGCTACGATCGAAGCTATGCCAATACACATGTTTTCCATAAACAAAAGCCGATTCATCTGTCTCCGGGTCATACCCAGCATCAGGAAAATACCAAATTCCTTCTTCCGAGTCTTTAGAAACGAACCGACCGAATACAGCAAAAACAGGAAGGAAAATATGAAAATAATGATCTCGGCAATCATCAGACCTTGATTGGCAAGCACCGTCACCGTCTGTGAGGAGCCCTTCAAACCATCCTTCAGATCAGGATGAAATAACAACAGGGCATAGATAAAAAAGATCATCACCGAAAACGTGCTGCTCAGAAAATGAGCCAGATAAATCCGTTTGTTCCGAACGACATTGTTAATGGCGAACTGGCGAAAATTCATGTCCGGAGCCTCCCATCAGGGACAGCACATTTATAATTTTCTGATAAAAGGCCGCCCGGTTATCTCCGTAATGAATCTCATTGTATAACTTGCCATCCTTAATAAAGACGACTCGACTGCAATAGCTGGCTGCGACAGCATCATGTGTTACCAGCAGCATGGTAGCCTGATCCTCCCGATTGCGCCGCTCCAGTATTTCCATCACGTCCTTGGCTGCTTTGGAATCCAGATTACCTGTTGGCTCATCCGCCAGGATCAGCTTGGGAGAGTGAACCAACGCTCGGGCTATCGCTGTACGTTGTGCCTGCCCGCCCGAGATTTCATACGTTCGTTTATCCAGAATACCTTCGATGCCAAGCTTGGCTGCCAGCTCTGACACCCTGGCGTTCATCTCCCGAACGGAAACACCGTCCAATGTTAAGGGAAGCATAATGTTTTCCTTTACCGTCAACGTATTGAGCAGATTGAAGGATTGAAAAACAAAGCCTAATTCTCTGCGCCGGAACAATGCAAGCTGATCTGAATTCAGGTCAAACGGATTTTGTCCAGCAATCCGCAGTTCTCCCGAGGTGGGATGATCAATGGTCGAGATCATGTTCAGCAGCGTCGTTTTGCCACTGCCCGATGGCCCCATAATGCCTACGAATTCCCCTTCCTGAATGCTGAGGTCAATCCCTGACAAGGCCTCATAGGATACGATACCTTTATAAATTTTGCTGATCTGTGTGACAGAGCATATTTCCATACGTACAACTCCTTTATCTCTTTACTTTCTCTCTTCATTCTCGTTACTTTCTCTCTTTTGCTTCTGGTGACTACCCTTCTCGTATTCGCTCATATTTCAATGGGGTTCACCACAACTTCTGACTCCAGTTTACCTGATGCCCGGTTCATTCTCCTATGGCTTAACCTTTCACCAACATGACAATGTTGTAAGGTTGGACTGAATCCCATGACAACAAGCTGACGACCACAAGCACAACAAAGACGCCTTCACCCGGCATAGCCGAAGACGTCCTTTCGAGTTCATCCTTTGTCATAAGAAAATATAATCCGCACCGTTGTACCTTCGCGATACACCGATTCCAGCTCGATCTGATGATTCATACGTGTCAGCACTTCTTTGGCAATATACAGACCCATACCAGTAGATTCCTTGAAATGTCGTCCATTCTCGCCAGTGAAAAAAGGGCGGAACACCCGGTTCAGGTCTGATTTGGGGATGCCTATGCCATAATCCTGAACCTCCAGCACGATAGAGCGATCTGCTGCATACGCGCGAAGATGCACCTTCTTCCGGCTGCCTGCCGAATATTTAATCGCATTAGCGAGCAGCTGCACCAGCACAAAACGAAGCCACTTGGCGTCGGACTGCACAACCAATGATGCATCCATCCGGATCTCCGGATAGACATGGTTGCGAATGAAAAATCGTTTCAGCTCATGGATTGCTTCTTCCCCCACCGTTCGCAATACAACAGGCTCGACACTGAAATCCTGCTCAAACGTATCCAGCCTGGCTACATAGAGCACCGTCTCCAGCCCTCGGCGCATCTGATCCGCTTCCTCCTGAATGCTGCGAAAACGGGCATCATCATCATCCTGCTCCTCTACAGTCAGTTCAATAACGGATAGAGGCGTTTTCATCTGATGAACCCATTGGTTCATAAATGTAAGATACTCCTGCTGCTTATGTTCCAACCGGTTCAGATGAGCATGATACTGCCCATATTGTGAATCCAGCAGCTTCTCCAGCGCGACGGACAGCGGAACGGATTCATGCAGGGCTACCAATTCGTCCAGCGAATTCACAGGCCGTGTCATTCGGGCATAGAAGGCACGATGAGACAAATAACGATACACAAGATAACCGACATACCAGAAGAAACCGAGACTCACTGCATATAAGGCCGTTCTCCAATGATCGTAGCCATCGTACCAGAAAACGGCAACCACCGTTAGCATCATCACCATAATCCAGCATGTCAAGGCAAGATGTTCCCGCACAAACAGCTTCATGATGGCGATGCCGCCTTCCAGTTATGGATCAGCCTGTATCCGGAACCCCTCACCGTTTCCAGTGCATCGGTAATGCCAAGCTCGGCAAGGCGCTTTCGTACACGTGTAATATTTACGCTGAGTGTGTTGTCATCCACAAAGGAATCATCCCAGAGTTTCTCCAGAATGGTTTCCCGGCTCACCAGCTTGGGGCTTCGTCGCATCAGTGTTTCCAATAGAACCGTTTCCTTTTTGGTCAGCTGCACCTTCTCATGCCCAAGCTCCATCTCCAGTCTCTCCAGGTAGACCACCAGCCCGTGCAGTTCAACCTTGCGCTCTTCATCACGCACCGCATAATCTCCATACACGCGCCGGAGCTGACTGCGAATCTTGGCGATTACAATTTCATGCTCGAACGGCTTGGTAATGTAATCATCAGCTCCGTTCTCCAGAGCCATAACCTGATCCATCTTGCCGCTTCTCGCGGAAATAAACAGAATCGGGCATGTCGACAAGGTACGAATCTGCCTGCACCAGTAGAACCCGTCGTAGCTTGGCAGGTTGATATCCAACAGTACAACGTGAGGCTGAATTTGTTTGAACTGTTCCATAACCTGTTCGAAATCTTCTACAAATACAGCCCGATCTCCGTAACGTTCAATATGTGACTTCAGTAGACCCGCAATCTTGGGATCATCCTCTATGATCATGATGGTATACATAGAAAACGCTCTCTCCTCTAATCTGTTATGACAGCTCATTTTGCTCTATTTACTAGCCAAATCATAACACAGGATCACTCAACGGGCATCGAGCTGTTTGCGCCAGCTTCGAATATCTGCATTTAACTGCTTAACGTCTCCGGCCGCCTGCTGATCATCAGACAACTTGTACTGCTGTTTTAATGTGAGAATACGATATACACTTTCATCAATACGCGATTCCTTGATTTTGCCTGACTTCACTGCACTGATCAACGTATCAAAAATCGTCTTGGCACTTTCATAGCTATGAGCCACCAGCAAAATATCACTTCCCGCCTGAACGGTTGCAATCGTAGCCTTTTCTAACGGATAATTTTTCGCAATGGCACCCATACTCAGATCATCTGTAATCACTACACCTTTATAGTTGAACTTTCCGCGCAGATGTTCTCCGATGATTACACTCGACAGGGATGCCGGATAGTCCGGGTCCAGCTTTGGAAACAAAATATGCGCAACCATAACCGCTTCCGCCTGCTCCTTCACAGCGGCCTGGAACGGAATCCATTCCAGTTTTGCAAGCTGCTTCTCCGTTTTGTTCACCACAGGCAGGTCCAGATGGGAATCCACAGACGTATCACCATGACCGGGGAAATGCTTAACGACTGGTATGATGCCTTCCTGCCGCAGTCCCTTCATTTCTGCCAGTCCCATGCGAGTAACCAGATCGGCGGTTGTACCAAAGGAGCGGTCGCCAATCACCGGATTTTGGGGATTGCTGTTAATATCGAGCACAGGAGCAAAATCAACATTAAATCCGGCTAGCTTGATCTGTCTCGCCAGCAATGCACCCATCTGCTCCGCAAGGGCAGGATCATTGGTTTTGCCTACTTTGCGGTTGGAAGGAATGGATTCAACCGTGTCCGGCATACGGCTCACCTTGCCGCCTTCTTGATCCACACTCATCAGGATGGGTACCGGGTTGGATTGATTCGCCTGTTTGATCGATTGCACAAATGCCGCGGTGCCTTGCAGCGTGGTCACATTGCTCGCATAGAAAATAATGCCGCCTACCTTCTGATCTGTAATCATCTGTTTGGCTTGTACATCCATCGTTGTGCCCTGCACACCCGCCAGAATCATCTGGCCCACCTTTTCTTCCAGACTTAACTGCTCAAGCTGCTTCTTCACCGGGTCTGCTTCTTCCTGCGCTTCATCCTGGGAACCTCCCTGCGCTCCCTCCTGAGGCGCGGCCGTATCGTTTCCAGAAGAAGCTGTATTCGGACTTGTCGTTGCGCCGCCGTTACTGCTCCCGGCAGGAGAAGGTTTCGCAGTCTGACCACACGCTGCTAACAGCGTAATGATAATTACGAGCAGACACATCATCTGCATTCGTTTTAAAATCCGGTTTGTATGTTGTGCTCTGCTTGTATGCTTGTTCAAGGATATTGGCCTCCTCTTATCACTTGTAAGTTCATTAAATACCCTTAGAGTGGTTCAGGGCTAACCTTACCATAAGGTGAATGATTTTCAAAATAGGTGTACGGTACGAAAATAATTGTATCTTTGGGCATGGAGGTGTGATACTTTTCGTTGTTTAAACGATGCGGGCGCAAACAAAACTTGGATATGGAACGTGCAAGCGGAGGAAGTAGTTTTCTATTGTGAATTTTTCATATGTTGAAATATTTATTTTTAGTGTGCGATGTCTGAAATCTAATGATAATTTGGGGATCAATTCTAGGGTGTGTCTGAAAATGCTGAAGGAAGCCAATTTTGCTGAATTTTCGTTCCAAGCCAGGAACTTTTCCGCAGGCGTGCCGGAACACATCAAGTGAAAGTGACGCAGCAGGGAGCGAAAAGGCGGTAAAAGATACACTTCAGCAGGCTTCAATGCACGTTCTAGAATAGTTGGAGCATGGTTTAAGCTGAATTGAGACCTTGAGCGTAGGATATTCTGAATCGAAAAATTGCATCGAGTGAGGTCTGTTCGCCTACATAGTGAACGAGTTTCGTTCATTTTTGCATGGAAAAGGTTCGTTCATATTTATAGCTACAGCAAAAAACCGCCTGACGGCGGCTTTCGTTCCCATATCATACATGCTATTTATGGATACGTTCTTACGACATTCTTCTAATGGCCAACATTCATTGTACATTCACTAGGCACTCGTATGATGCATTCATTTAGGCATTCATTTAGACATTTATTTAGACATTTATTTAGGCGTTTATTTAGGCGTTTATTTAAACATTCATTTAGATATTCTTTTAGACTTTCATTTAGGCATTCATTATGAAAAATCTGTTTATTATTATGCGGTATTACTATTATGAATTTTTCATATGATGAAATTATTAATACATTTCTTTAAATAAACGGTGGCTCCTGAATTCTAACGATTCCCAGTGACCTTATTCCTCCATGAAATGACGATTTCGACTCCAAATCAGCGAAATTTGACCAAATAGCGTCGCTCAGAATCGTTACATTTTAAATTCGGGCAAAAACAGCCAAATAAGGTTTCCTGAGATCGTTAGAGCTTAGCTTCCCTAAAAACGCCCCTCTCCACACCAACTTTACAAAACTGACGTGACTTATCGGGTAAACTTATCCGGGAGGAATTCCCGTTTTATTTAGTTATTTAGAGGGTGTTGTGAAACCTACTGCGTGCATTTTCTGCCGCCTTTTCGCCCCCGCTGCATCAATTTCCCTTGACGCACACGCCACGCCTGCCGTAAACTTCCTGGCTTGGATCGGAACGAAAATACTGCAAGTATTGCATTCCTCAGCATTTTCAGACATGCCCTAGTACAGTCTCGTTAATGCTTCATTCGTGAAAGGAATAATATCCGAGGTGCGTCCTTGCTTCACTTTGAGCGGCCATTCCGGATCACTGAGCAGCACACGTCCCAGCGCGATCAGGTCAAACTCCCCATGCTCCAGCTTCTCATTTAATTCATCGAGATGTGCATCTCCAGTCCCTTTGTTCTCGGCCGTCCGCTCCACGAACTCTGCTTCAAGTCCTACAGAACCTACGGAGATGGCAGGTTTTCCAGTGATTTTACGGGTCCAGCCTGCAAGGTTAAGATTCGAGCCCTCGAATTCCGGCAGCCAGAAGCGCCGTGTAGAACAGTGGAATATATCTACCCCCGCCTCACTGAGCGGCTGCAGAAATTGCTCCAGCTCTGCCGGTGACTCGACGAGACGGGCCTCGTAACTACCCATTTTCCACTGGGAGAAACGAAGCACAATCGGAAAATCAGGTCCCACTGCAGCACGGCATGCCTCGATAACCTCGACCGCAAACCGTGTCCGGCTGACCAGATCCCCACCATATTTATCCGTTCTTCGATTGGTCTGTCCCCAGAAAAATTGATCAATCAAATATCCGTGCGCACCATGCAGCTCAATGCCGTCAAATCCGATTCGTTTGGCCTCGGCCGCTGCCTGAGCATAAGCCTGAACCAGCTCCTGAATCTCTTCCTCGGTTAATGGCTCATATGCTGCTTCACCCGCCATGCTGACACCCGAAGGACTTACAGGATGAGCGTCTGGATTGGGCAAATCTCCAGCGCGCCGTGCCGTACCGACATGCCACAGCTGTGGCATAATTTTGCCGCCAGCCTCATGCACAGCCTTGACCACATTAGCCCAGCCTTGTAAAGACTGTTCGCCATGGAACAGCGGAATGCTCTCCCCGCTGACGGAGGAAGCATGATTAATGCCCGTGCCCTCCGTAATAATTAATCCCACACCACCCGCCGCTCTGCGACGATAATAGTCGGCCACTTCGGGCCCAGGCACACCGTTCGGTGAAAATCCGCGTGTCATTGGTGCCATAACGATTCGGTTAGGCAAGGTAAGCTTGTCGGACGTGAATGGTTTGAATAAAGCTGAAGGTACATTCATGATTTAGTCTCCTTTGCTATGGAAAGTATACTTTTCTCACTTACCTTGAGATGTGACATGCTTCGGATGAATACAGCTGTCATACGCCTGTGGACTGTCATGAATCTTGCTCTTTATCCATTTTATAGATTCTTATTTTTATTTTCAAACAAATTTCTCACGTACAAGTTTAGACAAAAAAAAGAACAGCCCTGTACAAGCCGCTGTTGAATAGCCCGAATGCCGCAAAATGCCTTGCATAGAAGGAACATAACCAGCTCCTTTCGTGGTCACCAATAAAGTGGGTGCAGCATAATATATAATCCATAATCTTCTAATCCATACAATCCATAATCTTTTAATCCATGCTACTCCATAATCCACTATCCATACTAATCCACAATCTTGCTTCTGCTTAATTCGAGTTTACAGGAATATTCTCGCGCTTTACCCGCAGCAGCTTTCCTGAAGAAGGAGACAGAACGTCCGGGTCAGTGCCGAGTCCAAAATAAAAATCTCCACCATACTCTTCGAATGACTTGGCGTACGTGTCCTGGGTAAATCGTAAAATTTCATTCCATGTGTTCAAATCACTGCTTTGATAAACACGGCTTATATAGAGACTGCTTTGCTTCCTTGTATACGTGAGCACATATACCTTGTCGTCACGCACCAGCAGATCGGTAGGTAACGCATTGGGATCAGGCAGCATGACACGTCTCGCCTGATTGATATCTGTCATCACATTCAGTGATTTAGGCATTATCTGAGAATCATTAAATACGCTGCCTACGATATAAACGAGTTTATCGTTAAAATTAACATTTTTGCCGATTTTGTTATACGGAGTTGTACCCTGCTGGTACGTCAGCCCTGGAAGTATTTTACTGCCGTAGACGACCACATCTCTCTTTTCCAAACGTTCGTTAATCTCAAGCAGGTATCCCTTGTCACCCCATATATTGTTCGCAGGATACATCATCGTTGAAGCGTATAATTTACCGTTGATTTGGAACATCGTATACACTCTGGCGCCCATGCCTTTAACTGTAGCAAACTGCTGCCAGCTTTCTCCGTCATCATGAGAGATCAGTACGATCGGTTTTTTTTCGGTCCCCAGTGCGGCGAAAAGCTTGCCTTGGTAATACGCCATATCATACACATGCACACCTAATGGCAAATTGCGATACTTGGTCCACACCTCTCCATCCAGGCGATAGAAATTTCCAAAATCCCAGCTCTCGCCATCGGAATCATTGCCCGGAATATACAGCTTGCCATTTAATACTTTGTAGACATCGATCTGCTCTTCATCAACAAACTTCTTGGCCTGAGGCAGGATGCTGGGGTTGCTGTTTGTCACCGTCTGTGTCTGAAATGCTGCGCTGGCCGCATCGTAGTATATGACAGGTATCGGTCCCGCATTTTGCGCTGGTCCTAAGTTACTGCTGTTCCCATGACCGAGATAGATCCGGCCTTTGTAAAGCTGCATGTCCCAGACGTTGTTTGCATAAGGCGACTTGTTAAAAGGCCTGTCGAGCAATTCCAGCTTGTTCGTCACATCCGCCGATTGTAATGGTGCACTTGACACATGAACTTTGCCTTGTTCGCTTGACACAGGCCCCGCTGCTGGTGCGGCTGTCTTGTGCTTGGCACTGCCCATAAACATCCAACCTGCCCCGGCGGCAAGAGCCAGTGCAATGGCTGTCCATCTTACTTTGCTTTGCATGTCCGTTTCCTCCTCCAACATGATGACTCACGTTAATATGAAACGATACATTTTGTATCTTTTTATAGTATGTAAAATGTAATGAAACTGCAACAAATTTCGCCCTTTTCAGCAAAAAAAGTAGACACTCTCATCTAAAGATGAAGGTATCTACCCAGGGTTTTATTTGCAATTCAAGACTTATTCTGCCTTAACCAGAATTTTCACTTGATTCTTCTCTTTGAGCAGTGCTTCGAAGCCATGCTCCACAACCTCATCCAGAGCAATTCGTTTAGTCACCAGCTTGTCTGCCGGGAAGAAGCCTTTTTCCATCAAGCTGATTACAGCCGGGAATACATCACGATAACCGATAATTCCATTTACTGTGCGTTCTTTCATGACAACAGAATTCGGCATAATTGGCGCTTCCTGTTCAAAAATACTTACAATCATCAATTCGCCGCCAATTCGCGTTGAATCAACAGCCTGCTGCAGCACGCGTGGAACACCCGTTACTTCATAAGCCACATTCACCCCGCCTTGCGTGCGCCGATGAATCTCTTCCACAACATTATATTCGGTAGGATCAATCACGATCGCTCCCAATTCCTCTGCTTTCGCTTTGCGTTCCTTCGACAGCTCCACGACATAAATATTCGAAGCCCCGGACGCTTTCAGTGCTTCAATAACAAGCAGACCGATCGGACCTGCACCGAACACCGCTGCAGTATCGCCTACTTTCAGTTTGCTCTGACGCACGGCGTGCAAAGCTACTGCGGAAGGCTCCACCAGTGCTCCCTGCTCATAAGAGATTGAATCAGGAATGGGATGTACCATGTTTTCCGCTGCGGTTACGTATTCGGAAAACCCGCCTCCGCCTCCGGCAAGGCCTAGAAATCCCATCTTGTCACACAGATTGTATCTGCCCTGCTTACATGCTTCACACTGACCACATGCATAGATCGGCTCCACAACAACACGATCACCGACCTGAAAACGGGTTACGCCTTCACCCACTTCAACGATTTGTCCAGAAAACTCATGCCCCATAACGATAGGTGCTTTCTCCCCTGTTAGCGGATGTGGGTCTTGAGCAGGAATAAAAATGGGTCCAGCTGTGTATTCATGCAGATCGCTACCACAGATTCCGCACCATTGCACTTTTATTTTTACCTGGCCTTGATCAGGCTGAGGTTCAGCAATATTTTCCAGACGCAAATCTTTAACTCCATGCCAACGCAATGCTTTCATTCAATTCATCTCCCAAATGATTTTTCAGCATATTCGGAAACGTTTCCGTAAATTAAATATGTCACATTTGAGATACGCTGTCAAACAAATTTCCCTGTAGATGTGTCTATCCTGTGAGTAAAAGCACGAATCAAACCTTGATTTAAAGCTGATTTTCTCGTTAATTGCTAACTCTGCTTTGCATTTTCGTTTATTTTTGATGATTTATTAGAAAAATAAACATAAAAATGCATAAACTTACATCATTTTCGCTTTGTAGGCGGGCTGATGCCGTGTACCAATGGTATAATCAAGTTATATGCATACCTTGCAAAACATACATAAGCCGAAAATACGGAATCGTTTCCGATGAAGTGAGGTCAACTATAAGTGAGTAAAGAACAGAAAATCACGATTAAAGATGTCGCTGAACGTGCCGGTGTAGGGATCGCAACGGTATCCCGGGCTATCAACAATGCGGAAGGAATCAGCAGCGCAACACGAGATAAAGTGATGCAGGCCATCGAAGAGCTGGGGTTCGTGCCCAATACCTCTGCACAGAGCCTGAAAATCCGGCAAACCCATCAGATTGCACTGGTGGTACCCGACATCCGCAATGCCATTATCCCTGAAATCTCCTGGTCAGTTGAGCAGACTGCAAAGCAGCACGGCTATCACATTGTGCAGATCAATACTGCAGGTAATGCAAGAACCGAACTTGAAACGATACGCAATGTGAAAAAGCTGCACGTTGACGGTCTTATTTTCATGCCGCTGGCCTATCCAAAAACGTTACCTGCACTAATTAACAAAGCTCCGATCCCGATCTCGATCATTAACTATGGCAAAAAACTGGAGCCAGGCATTCAGGCCGACATCGTCTCCTTGTCACAGCCTGAAGGTAAGCTTGTAATGGAGCATCTGTTTAAAATTGGACGAACCCGGATTGCTTATGCCGGTGCCCCTAAAGATATCATCGAGGAGCGCTATCGCGCTTACGAGCAGGCTGTGGGACATGTCGATATTTCGCTCGTTTATTTCGGGGAAGACTTCTCATTAGCTACGGGTGCAAGTGCTGCCGACTATTTCTACGGGTTAACCCATATGCCGGATGCGGTGTACGCCATTAATGATATGGTTGCCATCGGGCTTGTGAATCGCTTCAAGGAACTGGGCGTGCGTGTGCCCGAAGATGTTGCTGTGGTGGGCGTTGATAACAATCAATGGACGACGGTTTCCTCACCTCAGATCAGCTCTGTATCCATTATGGGTGAAGAAGTGTCTCGGCTCGCCACGGAGTTGCTGCTCAAACGCATTCGCGAGATGAGTACGACGGATTATGAGCACATTCAGTTTGAACCACGCCTGATTGTCCGCCAGTCCAGCGTAGCCATGATTCGCTCCTCATCACGCTGAAGGCCCGTTTCAATACCAAGCAAAAAGGTGCTAACAAGTCAGTGCAGCGACCTGACCAAGCACCTTTTTTTTGCATTGCATTTAATGTTCCGCCGAATAACTCTACCATATCTGCTTTTAATACAATTGAGTTAGATTGATTGAGTTAGATAGAGTTAGATAGAGTTAGTTAGATGTTAGATGTAGTTATTAATTGAGGGCATTAAATTGGGCTATTATCATTATTTTGTAATCGAAGTCTTCGTATAATCATCTTCATTTCAACTAGATAGAAATATAATGCCTTTAATCAGGAGAGCTGTTAGCACTGCTGCAAGCATTATTTTGCCAACCACTCGAAGCTTATTAACAAATAAATCCATCTTGGAATGATTGGTATGAAACAAAGATGTAGCTATGGCTATCAAAGCAAGCGTGCCGCCGCTAATAAGACAATATTCAACGATGTGAAGACCTCTTGTCATGAGCAAAATGCTCAGCAGGTAAAAACCTATCAGATAGATCCGATCCATGGTAAGCTTCATTTTTCACACTCCCCTTTCTTGGTTCATACGTTTACAGGACGGGAAGGTTGTATTTTTTCCATATTGATTTATGTTTTCGGGTAATGTTAATTTAATCTTAGTATGGACAGCTGAAATTATCCAGTACAGTATTAGGCCCAGACGTGGTATATTGCTCGGTTGTGATGCCATGCTGAGACCTAAGTAAATTACTTGATGTAGACACTCACTTCGGTACAGACATGACTTCAAGCAGCCACTACTGCGCGATTCGATGCAGGCATGACTTTGATGGAGTTCACTACTGCAATTCGATCAGAAAGACTTCGATGGAGGCCATTACTCTGATGCAACGCGATGCAGGCAGAAGTCCATTACTGCAATTCGATACAAGCATGACTTCGATGCAGTCCATTACTACGATTCGATGCAAGCATGACTTCGATGAAGCATATTACTCTTATGCAACGCAATAATTCAATGCAACTTAGCGCTCAAGCATTGATTTAAGCTTCTCATTGCGACTTTCCAGAAAAGCCTGCATGTATCTTTTCAGGATAAGGCGTTCTACAGCCCATCCGAGGACTCCCAGCGGCGCCTCAAATCGCAGTATGTCTCTCATACAAGTCTCTTGTTCCCCGCACACGCTGAAATGATGCTCATGACGCATGCTCTTGAACGCCCCCCTCTCCATCTGATCAACAAACAGATAAGGGCGATCATACGCTGTGATCCGTGAGGTTAACGTTTGCCTCACTCCAAAATGCACAGCCTCAAAGGTCACCGTATCTCCAGGACCAATCATGCCGCTGGTGACACCAGCTATCGCTCGTTCTTGCGTATGCTTCCATACCGTTCGGGTATGTACATCGATATCACGTGCGATATCGAAGCAGCGTTCGATCGGTGCATGTATGCTGGTCACTGTGGTCACTTCGATCATTCGCAAACACTCCTCTGTTCCATGTCTATTCCATGATTGTGCTTATGTGAGCCGGGTCTCCTGATTGTAACGATCCCAGGAAACCTTATTCCACCGAAAAAGGCAGCTTCCGAATTCTAACGAATCACAGGAACGTTATTTTGTTGTTTTGCCGTGTAAAACGCTGTTTTTTCATGTTTTCGCCTGAAATAGTGCATCTGAGATTCGTTAGAATTTCATCGACCTCAAATCAGGTCAAATAAGGCTTCTGGGAATCGTTAGGAATCGCTGACACATTCGATGTTTAGTTTCAATGAGCCACATGGACCTATGGACCTATGTCAAGAAAGTAGACACTACGCTACGGATTTGTCCGTAAATTTCTTCGCAAAACGAGCAGGGGAAAGATAACCTAGCGCACCATGCATTCGCTTGCGGTTGTAATAGAACTCAATGTACTGGTA